>JBJTHI010000089.1:0-11168 GCA_046094425.1 Burkholderiales bacterium
ATGAACATTGACATTTCTGCACACGAAGCCCATCACCTCTTGGGTGAAAGCGCTACACGCCCGAGTGGGCTGTGATTCGGGGTGATGGCAAGGCGCGACGACGCGGCGGGCTGATGCCCGCGAGGAGGAGCAACGCCGCCAGCACCCTGAAGCACGGCTCAATCGGGCGTGTAGCGCTTTCACCCAAGAGGTGATGGGCTTCGTGTGCAGAAATGTCAATGTTCATACAGGGTTGCAAGCGGGAGAAAGCGGTCAACTGCCGGATCTAGGTTTATCCCCCGATGTAATGCATCTCCACCTTCTGGGGCGGTGCAGACATCGGGGCGCGTTGTTCGGCGCGTTGCTCTGAGTACCGGTCTTGTCGTTCTTGCCAAATTTGGGCGATGGCCCCGCTGATGACCTCGTTGCTCGCTCCGCTGCGCAGCAGATGGCGCAGGTCATGCCCGCGGCTTGCGAACAAGCACAAATAAAGCTGGCCTTCGGTGGACAGGCGTGCGCGGTTGCAGTCGCCGCAAAATGCTTCTGTGACGCTGGAGATAAATCCCACCTCTCCCGCACCATCGGCATAAACAAAACGCCGCGCGGTTTCGCCGATTTGGGCTGAGGGCTTGGCTTGCAAAGGGTAGACGCGATGCAACAACTCGCGCACTTCACCGGACGGCAGCACTTGATCGGCGCGCCAGCCGTTGCTGTTTCCTGTGTCCATGTACTCGATGAAACGCAGCGATACGCCTGTGCCGCGAAAGTGTTTCGCCATGGGCAAAATTTGCGACTCGTTCACACCGCGTTGCACCACCATATTGACCTTGATGGGGGCCAGGCCAACCTTCATGGCGGCGTCCAAACCGTTCAATACCGAGGACACGGCGTGGTCGGCGTCGTTCATGCGGCGAAAAATAGCGTCGTCCAGGGCGTCCAAACTCACCGTCACGCGCTGCAGGCCAGCGTCTTTCAAAGCCTGGGCCTTTTGCGCCAAGAGCGAGGCATTGGTGGTCAAGGTTAAATCAACCGGCTCGCCTTGCGGTGTGCGCAAGCGGGCCAGCATTTCTATCAAACGCTCCAGGTGTTTGCGCAGCAGGGGTTCGCCCCCGGTGAGTCGAATTTTTTGCACACCGTGGGCCACAAACACCTGGGCCAAGCGGTTGATCTCTTCAAAACTCAGCAGCGCACTTTGCGGCAAAAAAGCGTGACCCGGGCCGAACACCTCGCGTGGCATGCAATAAGTGCAACGGAAGTTGCAGCGATCAGTCACGGAAATGCGCAAATCGCGCAGTGGCCGCTGGCGCGCATCCAACAAGCGGCCAACAGGCGATGCGATCGAGGTGTGAGGAACGACAGGCAGTCTCGGCCTGCGGTGGTCAAACAAGGGAATCACAACACGCGCACTCATGGGGGCATTGTGCCTGCCACGCATTCAAAATCAGTTGCTGCCTACGTAGGCTGACGAAGAGAGGGGCGGCGTAGCCGATTTGTTCGTTGTTGCCGGCACAGTGTTGGCCGCCGCTGGCGTGGTTGTAGACGCCCCCTGAACCTGCGGCGCCCGCCGTGCACCCGTGAAACGCTGGTTCCAGTAGGCCACACGCATGTCTTCCACACGCACTTGGGCACCGGTTCTCGGGGCGTGAATGAACTTGCCCTCTCCCACATAAATACCTACATGCGAGAAGGTGCGTTTTAAGGTATTGAAAAATACCAAATCGCCGGGTTTGAGTTCTTCGCGGGCGATGGTCAAGAGGCTGGAGGACTGGGCTTGGTCGTCGACGCGCCGTGGCAGCACCAGCCCAATGGTTTTCTCAAAAATGTGACGGGTGAAGCCACTGCAATCGAAACCTGATTCTTCGCTGTTGCCGCCGCGTTTGTAGGGCACGCCCAAGAAGTTCATGGCGGTGAGCACCATGTCAGAGGCGCTGTCGCGCACTTGCTGAACGAACGAGGCTGGCTTTTTGGATGATGGGTTGGTGCCTTCCGCGTTCGGTGTACCAGCGTCGGTGGTTTCAGTTGCAGGCTCGGGGGAGGCCCCCAGCAGACCTTTTTCGGCCAGGAACTTGGTGATTGGATCGCCGTTGTCAGGAGGCGTGGCCACTGCATGCGGGCATATGCCGGTAACAAAGACGGCGGCGATCAGGCAGGCAAAGGTTCGGTTTTGGCGCTGAGCGCGAGATGGCTGACGTGGCATGGCGCGCAGCATAGGCCAGGGGCCAGGCAGAGTCAATTTTTCGAGCGTGTCATTTCGTGTCGTGAGGGAGCGCAATCAGCCGGGACGACTTGTCGTTCTCACGTGTCAGAACGCCGTCAGCCGAGTAGCGTGAAATCTAAATCCACAGACGCTGACCCCCGCCACGATGTCAGTGCACCACAGCAACAGGAGACCCCCATGACCCGCTACGCTGACTTCTACCAACGTTCAATCCACGAGCGTGAAGCTTTTTGGGCCGAACAGGCTGCGTTGATCGACTGGCATCAACCCTTTGCGCAGGTGTGTGATGACAGCCAAGCGCCGTTCACCAAATGGTTCGTCGGTGGGCAACTGAACCTGTGCCACAACGCAGTGGACAGGCACTTGCCGCAGCGTGCTCACCAGGCGGCGCTGATTGCCGTGTCCACCGAGACCGACTCGGAGGTGGTTTACAACTTTGCCGAACTGCATGCCGAGGTGCAGCGCATGGCGGCCTGCTTGCTCGCTTTGGGTGTGAAGCAAGGCGACCGGGTGTTGATTTACATGCCCATGGTGGCTCAGGCGGCTTTTGCCATGCTGGCTTGTGCGCGCATTGGGGCCATTCATTCGGTGGTGTTTGGCGGCTTCGCCAGCGGCAGCCTGGCCAGCCGCATTGACGATGCACAGCCCGTGCTCATTGTCAGCAGCGATGCCGGTAGCCGCGCGGGCAAGGTGGTGCCTTACAAACCTTTGCTGGACGAGGCCATGACGTTGGCTCAACACCCGGTGAGCAAGGTGTTGTGGGTGAATCGTGGTTTGAGCCCCATCACACTCACGCCAGGGCGTGATGTGGACTACGCCGCCCTGCGCGAACAGCACCTGCACACGGCCGTGCCTTGTGTGTGGCTGGACGCCACCGCGCCCAGTTACACCCTTTACACCAGCGGCACCACCGGCAAACCCAAAGGGGTGCAGCGCGACACGGGTGGTTACGCGGTGGCCTTGGCCGCCAGCATGAAACACATTTATTGCGGCCAAGCAGGAGAAACCTATTTTTCTACCAGCGACATTGGTTGGGTGGTGGGCCACAGCTACATCATTTATGGGCCGTTGATTGCGGGCATGGCCACCATCCTGTACGAAGGCTTGCCTATTCGGCCCGATGCAGGCATTTGGTGGAGATTGGTGGAGAAGTACCAAGTCACCGTGATGTTCAGCGCACCCACGGCGGTGCGCGTGCTGAAAAAACAAGACCCGAAGTTTTTAAAAGCGTGCAACCTGAGTTCACTGCGCACGCTGTTCTTGGCGGGTGAACCGCTGGATGAGCCCACGGCGCAATGGATATCACAGGCTTTGGGCAAACCCATCATCGACAACTATTGGCAAACCGAAACCGGCTGGCCGATTTTGTCTCTGGCCCAAGGTGTAGAGCCTGCCAAGAGCAAATGGGGCAGCCCTGGCGTGCCTATGTATGGCTACAACGTGAAGCTGCTCAATGAGCAGACAGGGGAAGAGTTAACCGGGCCAAATCAAAAAGGCGTGCTCGCCATTGAAGGCCCATTGCCCCCGGGCTGCATGCAAACCGTGTGGCGTGACGACGCACGGTTTGTCAACACCTATTGGAAGAGCGTGCCAGGCCGCATGATTTACAGCACCTTTGATTGGGCGGTGCGTGATGAAGACGGGTATTACTTCATCTTGGGCCGTACCGACGACGTGATCAACGTGGCAGGCCACCGTTTGGGCACCCGGGAAATTGAAGAGAGCATCAGCAGCCACAGCGGCGTGGCCGAGGTGGCGGTGGTGGGTGTGGCAGATGCCTTGAAAGGGCAAGTGGCCATGGCGTTTGTGGTGCCCAAAGACAACGCGGTGTTGGCTGATGCTTCAGCATGTTTGCAGCTCGAAGGCGAGGTGATGAAAACCGTGGATCAGCAACTGGGCGCGGTGGCCAGGCCTGCGCGCGTGCACTTGGTGAGCATCTTGCCCAAAACACGTTCGGGCAAGATGCTGCGTCGCGCGATAGCGGCCGTGTGCGAGCAGCGCGACCCGGGCGACTTGACGACCATGGACGATCCTGCTGCGCTGGAGCAAATTCGTGACTTGATGGTGCAGTCGCCCGCCCCTTGAGATGGGTGCAATGGTGCTATCGGTTGCAAGCCGCCGGATTGTTGGTGGGTACCAGAACACGGCGCAAGGTGACCGGCCCGAGCACCACCCGGTTGTTGGTGTCACGCAGCGTCAGGCTCAGGCTCTTGTTGTCTGGGCCAGTGGCTTGAACGGTCAAGGTGCTCAGTGTGGGTGGCGTGTTGCTGCCCGTTGCGTACTGGCCAAAAAAGCGTGGCTCGCTGGTGCCTACAACACCCCACTCACCCTCAAAGTTCAAACTCAAACAGCGGTCGTTTAAGTTGGCACGGTTGCCAGTGAGTCCGAGGTTGATGTCTGCGCCCTCGGTGGTGGAGAAAAACACGCCATCGGTGCCATTGGCGGCCGATGGCGGGATCACCGCACCTACCGTCCCAGGGTTGGTCGGTTGCGGGCAGGCCAGGGCAGAGGCTGGGCCCGTGGTGCAAATGTTCGCCGGTGCTGCGCCGAAGAAGTCCATGGCCGAGCTGGTCTGACCGGTTCCAGTGCCCCCGGTGCCGGGGCCACATCCGACGATGACAAACAAACTCAAGATCAGTGAGCACCACCATTTGGCGTTGCTCGTTGCAAAGCAAAAACGTCGAGCTGAGTTCATTGATCTTTTCCGTCCATGGGAGTGTTGTAGAAATAAATGCCGAACCGCGCGCGCTGGTTGCGCTGATCGGGCTGCGCCTGCTTTGCATCGGCATCAAACCGTTCTTGGGCTTGACTCATCACGGTTTCAAACGCCTGTTTCCAAACCAGCACAGCCGCTTTTTGCAGTTGTGTGGCAGAAGCGCTGGTGATTTGGTCAACAAAAATCGACTGTTCCAAGAAGTTGTTGTCACCTTGCAAATTGGCGGTGGCCGCCGCCAGGTGGTCGTGCAAGTTGTCGGCAAAAAAGGCCGCCAGTTCGGCAAAACCCTCGCGCGTAACAAAACCATCGGCCACCAGTTCCACGCCGTCTTCGGTTTCTTTGGCCACACCCAAACGCACCAGTTCGTCCAACATGGCGCGGGGTCGAATGTCCTGGCTGACGCTGGCCACCAGGCTGTCGAAACTGCCCGGCTGTGGGCCACGTTCCAGCGGGCGCGCAGGGCCTTTGCGTTTGCCGGTTTGTTTGCCCACCGCGTGGCGGTAGGCCGGTTCAAACATCCAACGTGCGACCACTTCCGAAGCCAGGCTTTTCGGCTGGCGTGCTGCTGCAGCCTTGGAGGCAGCAGCATCGCGCAGCAACTCCCGAACGTCACGCCGGTGTACCCCAGACAAAAGAGTGAGCGCGCTGTCGGTCTTGGGCATTTGGCGTGAGTCCAGCTCCTCCTCGGCAGCTTGTAAGAACACGCGTTTGAGCGGAATGCAAAACGCGCGGTAACTCACCCCGTGGCGCAGCAGCAAGCGAGCCGCTGGCTTGAACAGCCGCAGCACGCTCTCTAGAACAAGGCTGGATTTGTCGGTCACAGCTTATTTCAACACGGGGGCTTGACGAGATGTTGCATGCGTGGGATATTATCACACATAGACGGTTCAGGGAGCCGTTTCAAACAAACATCAGGAGGTGGGTGATGGCAAGAAAAGAAGGCGCTGTCCTGCGTAGTAGGGCGTGGTTGCAAGGGGCGAATTGGTTCGCACAGCTTCCTACTGCGGTGCTGTTCTGCGCGTTGTTGGCGTCATTGGTTTTGGTGCTTTCCGGTTGTGGTGGGGGTGGGGGGGCAGATACTGGAACTGGAGCTGGAACTGGCGACGCGAATCCAGTTAAGCCACCCCCCAGCGGTTCGGGGCAGGTGCCCGTGGAACAGCGCTGATTGCAAGCCTCCCAGCCAGGGGAGTTGCTGTCGTATGCGAAAGCCAAGCTGTCACAGCGTCAGCAACTGCGTGCTGAGGTGGGGAGGAACGTCAGCAACTTCTCCACGACGGGCGACTTGACATCCAGTGGTGCCGTGTTCAGTGCCGGTAGTCTCTCGGCGCCCGCCGAGCGTTCCAGCACTGTGGTGCAGGAAGACGGGGTTGATGAGGACGATGTCATCAAGAGCGACGGATCGACCATAGTGACCCTGAGCGTTGGGACTAATGCTCAACTGGCCGTGCATCGTTTGCTCGCCAGCGGAAGCACACAAGTGGTGGGTAACGTGGTGCTTGGGGCAGCACAGCCTCTCCATACACCAACTACACCGGCATGTACCTGTCCGCCCCGAATGCACGTGTGGCCGTGCTGGGTTCGCTGGTTCGATGGGAAGCCTTGAATTTCTGCGCCCCGGCTCCGAGTTGCTCCAGCGCATCGTTGTTGCCATTCCCCTCAGTCACCTATTCCTCGGTGGTTCTGGACATCGTCAACATCAGCAATCCAAATGCTCCGAGTCCCGTTATAGACAAACTCCGTATCGACGGTAGCTTGGTGGGTAGTCGCTTGATTGGAAATTCACTGGTGCTGGTGACTCAGCACTCACCCAAACTGCCCGTCGATCTGCTGCCTTGGAATGCGCCTGCAGCCGAGCGCGAAGCTGCACTGAACCGGCTCACCACGGCTGATCTGTTGCCCACCATCACGGTCAACGGCGGTGCCCCCAGCCCCTTGGTGCAAGAGACCGACTGTTTCATTGAACCCAAAAACGCCAGCTATGGCCTGGAGGTCACCAGCATCACGGTGGTTGATTTGTCGTCCCCCACCTTGCAGCGCAGCAGCCGCTGCTTCATGGGTGGCACAGAAGCGGTCTATATGTCCACCTCATCGCTCTACCTGGCCACCACCAGCTCTTTTGTGACCCCCTTGGTTAACAGCAGTCGCTTGGTGTACCCAGCACAAATCAGCACCGACGTCCACAAATTTGCTTTGGTCAAAACGCCAAGCAATGCCGTGACCACGGTGGATTTCCGAGGTTCGGGTTCAGTCAAGGGCCATTTGGGTTGGAGCACCCAACAGCGTTCCTACCGCATGAGCGAACACGACGGCCACTTGCGTGTTCTGACCTTTACCGGTTCATCAGGTTGGGGCGTGGTAACCGACGCCGGCAACCCCAGCGCACCCGCGCCGTCTCCGGCTACGCTGACCATCCTGCGTGAAGCGACCACCGGCAAAACACTGCAAACCGTGGGCCAGTTGCCCAACAAAGACCGCCCTCAGGCCATAGGCAAACCGGGCGAGCAGGTGTACGCGGTGCGCTTCATTGGAGACCGCGGCTATGTCGTGACCTTCCGCCAGGTGGATCCGCTCTACATCTTGGATTTGTCTCAGCCGAGCGACCCCAAGACCACGGGCGAGCTCACTATTGCGGGCTTTTCCGACTACCTCTTTCCGGTGGGGCCAACGGGCAGCGGCTTGTTGCTGGGCGTGGGCAAAGACGCAGACCTGCAAGGCATGGTTGGCGGCGTGAAAGTGGCGCTCTTTGACGTGCGAAACCCCAGCAAGCCCGAACAAAAAGCAAGCTTCACCGTGGGCAGAATAGGCAGTTGGTCCGCCTTGGACTACAACCGCCACGGCATCGATTTGTTCACCCGAGGCAACCAAACCCGCGTGGTGTTGCCTGTGATGTCGGCGCAAATCAACTTTCTCGGCGCCTACACCGCCTCGTCCGCATTGCAGCGCTTCGAGATCGACTCCAGCACCAGGTCAATGAAACTCATCAGCCCCCTGGCGCAAACCGCCAACTACCGCTCGGTACACCAAGACAGAACGCTGCAAGTGGGGGACATGGTGCATTACCTCGCACCTGACCTGAACTCAACCTCGTTGGCGTCTTATGCATGGTGAGTCAGGCAACTCAGTTGGAACTTGTTCGCCATTGCCAAGTAGTTTTTCAACCCGCAAACCAAGAAGGAAAGACCATGAATAAAAATCGCTGTCATCACCTTGTTCTGCACACCGCCTTGTTGCTTGGTGGTGTGTTCTTCGCTGGTGCCAACCATGCCGCCGTGCTGCAAGGCACGGGGGCTGCGCCCAGCAAAACCCAACTGGGGGCCACCGATGCGGTGGCTTACAAGATGGTGGAGGGTGGCCCGGGCCATGCTTTCATCGTGCCTTACTACAGCGTGCAAAACGGCCAAGCTACCGTGCTGCATTTGTTCAATTCGGATGCGAGCAATGGCAAAGCCGTGAAGCTGCGCTTTCGCGGCGCAGGCAATGGCGACAACCTGCTGAGTTTGTATGTGCTGCTGGCACCCAACGATGTGTGGACGGCCGTCTTGAGCGTTGCTGCTGATGGTCGCGCCCAGTTGAGCACGGGGGACAGCAGTTGCACCTATCCCAAGCTCAGCCCTTCAGGGCAGGCGTTTGGTACCAGCCGCTTGAATGCCACCTGGCCGACACCATTGCAATTCAACGCGACACGCGAGGGTTATGTGGAAGCCATGGTGGCCGCAGACATTCCAGACGCGGCCGTGTACGGTGCGACGAGCAATGCTCAATCAACGCTTTTCGCCGCCATCAAACATGCCGATGGGGTGTTACCCAAACGCACCACGGCTTATCTCGACGATGTTTTCTTGAATGACCATGACACCGAGGCCCTTGCCTCGGAACTGGGTTTTGCAACGCCTTCGGGCGGCCTGAGTGGCAGTTGGTATTTGCTGGATCCGCGCGGCACCACCACCTTCTCCGGTGTGGCTACTGCATTTCGGGCGGTGAATGCAGCGGGCAAATCGGCACGCGCCAACTACGTGGTGTTCCCGCAGAACGGTGTGGGTGTGAATCAGCCCGAGCGTTTCACCGCCGATCCGCTCTTGGCTTCGGCAGGCGTCGCAGGGCGCATGAAAGATGCTGACGGCAACCTCTCCAACTTAACCACCACCATCGCCGTGCGGGCGCTGAACCATGACTTGCCCGACTTGTCTACGCCCTACTACTTGCCTGCGTCGGCCACGAATGCCCGCACCACCGCGGGCGACTTGACAAAAATGTTGGCCGCACCTGAAGTGCGCAACCAATACGTCACCGATACATCCATTGCAGCGAGAACCGATTGGTTGATGTCCATGCCCATGCGCCGCTACAGCGTGGGGTATGACTACAACCCAGCGGCCGCATCGGCCCGCGTGTTCTCCGTGGTTCCGCCGGTCTCTGCGGCCACAGCTAGCAACAGCCAGTTTTTTGACTCTGACAACACCACGGTGGATGCCAACGCGTTGCAGGTTTGCCAGCTCTACAACTCCAACCAGCACTTTGGCTTCTCGCGTGATGGGCTCTCGCCTGATACGCCATTGACCGCTATCGTCACCAACGTACCTGTGTGCGGGGTGGCTCATGTGATGTCGTTTGGCAGTCAATCGACCTTGGGTGCCAGCGTGTCGCAACGCGCGATGACGGCCGCTTATTTGAACGGCTGGGCAACCTTTCGCTATAGCAATGTGCGCTCCAGTGGTTTGCCGGTGATGGGGGCGTCTTTCATGAAGCTGACCAATCCGAGCGCCAGCGCTGGTGTGGCGGCTAACTATGGGCTGACTTGGCAGCACAGTTTGGATCGTTGAGGACTTGGTTGTGGCTGGTGCCTTGTGTGGCGTCATGGGGTGCCAGCCAGCGTTGATCTTGATTGCTGATCTTGCACTGAAGGGCATGTGACCGCGCGAAGCACGACCTCGGATTACTCGAGGAGGGCACCGCAACTCCCCACGCGCGTTGGTCACGTGTCCTTCACTGCCGGATGAGTTGACTCCAATGCACCCCCACTGAGGGGTGAGTGACCCCAGCCCGTCGGAGGGAGGGCAAAAACAGCACGTCCCAACCTCGGAGGGATGGTCGCCACCGGCTGCGCTTGGAAAACTTCAGTGCATCAAACAACACTGAAAATTTCAGGAGGCGGCAACATGGCGCGTATGAACGACGGGCTTTCAAGAGCATCATCCCGCACTTGCGACATCCCCGATTGGGCTTTGCTGCCCATCGAACCCCGCCAAGAGGTGGCCGACCACCGAGAGCAGATGGATTTGAACTGGGCCCCCGCTGGGCCCGGTTGGTTCGACTCTTCTTGGTTGTTGCGTCAGGGTTTGGAGGTGACCGAACTCTGCTCACTCAATCTGCTGGAGGACTGGCTCAAAGCACTTCAGACGCAAAGTCTGCCAACCGAGAACGTTCGCCTCTTGCCAGCGTGACATGGCCTGAATGTGGCCAGCCTTTGAAGCGGTCAACCGCATAGGTCAGGCCTGAGCTGCCTTCGGTGAGGTAGGGTGTGTCGATTTGGGCGAGGTTGCCCAAGCAAACAATCTTGGTTCCCGGCCCTGCGCGGGTGATGAGGGTTTTCATTTGTTTGGGCGTCAAGTTTTGCGCTTCGTCAATGATGACGAATTTGTTCAAGAAGGTGCGTCCACGCATGAAGTTCAGGCTTTTGATCTTGATCTTGCTGCGCACCAAGTCGTTCGTGGCCGCGCGGCCCCATTCGCCTGCACCGCTGTCGTTCTTGGCCAGCACTTCCAAGTTGTCGTCAAGCGCACCCATCCAGGGGCCCATTTTTTCTTCCTCGGTGCCGGGCAAGAAGCCGATGTCTTCACCCACAGGCACGGTCACGCGGGTAACGATGATCTCGGAGTAGCGGCGCTCGTCCATCACTTGTGACAAACCGGCTGCCAGCGTCATCAAGGTTTTGCCTGTGCCTGCGGTGCCGGTGAGGGTGATGAAGTCGCACTCCGGATCCATGAGCAGGTTCAGCGCAAAGTTTTGCTCGCGATTGCGTGCGGTCACGCCCCACACGGCATTCTTTTGGTGGGTGTATTCGCGCAAGGTTTTGAGCACGGCATTTTTTCCGGTGATCTCGGTGACCTTGGCATACAGGGGCGCCGCACCCGGTGCTTCCAAAAATACAAACTGGTTGATCAACAGCGAAGGCACCAGTGGGCCGCTGATGCGGTAGTAAGTGTGTCCGCTTTGTTGCCAGCTTTCGATGGTTTTTCCATGGCGCTCCCAAAAGTC
>JBJTHI010000090.1:0-8746 GCA_046094425.1 Burkholderiales bacterium
TGGCATCCACGCCATGGTCCGCTGCCCACGCCGAAATGCTTTTGCCGGACTGCCTCCACCGCTGAACCACTTCCAGTTGTCGCCTAATCTTCTCCTGCCTCTGCACCGTTTCCATTCGCACCACCCTCGCTTTTGTCAAAATAGCAACCTTCTCAGGCTTCTGACGGCTCGCATAGGGTGTGGTTCACCGCGCGCTTACGGTGGGCTCTTTCTTCTTGTGCTCTCGGGCTGGCTCTTCACCGTGCTGTCCTTCGTGGTCTCGGGGGACGACCGCTGGGGTGAGTTGGGGCACAAGCTGCGCCGCTACTGCTACCTGCTGGGTTTGCTCTGGTTCAACACCGAGGTGTGGGGCCGGGTGGTGTTGACGCTGGTGCGCTGGTAGCGCTACTGCATCTCAAGCCCGGTCAGCCAGCACCTTCATCAACTTGGCGTGAATGCCGCCAAAACTGCCATTGCTCATGCACAGCACATGGTCGCCCGCTTGGGCTTGCGCGGCCACGGCTTGCACCACCGCGTTGAGGTCGTCCAGGGTTTGTGCGTTGCGACCCAAAGGGGCCAATGCCTGCGCCGCGTTCCACGCCAACCCCGCGCTGTGGCAAATGGAAAAGTTCGCTTCTTCGAGAGCCCAGGGCAACATGGCTTTCATGGCCCCCACTTTCATGGTGTTGGAGCGGGGCTCGAACACGGCGATGATGCGCTGCTCGCCCACCTTGCGCCGCAGGCCGTTGATGGTGGTGCGCATGGCCGTGGGGTGGTGGGCAAAGTCGTCATACACCTTGATGCCCTTGACCTCGCCCACCAACTCCAAACGTCTGCGCACATTTACAAACGATGACAGCGCCTGCGCGGCGGCCTCGGGTGCCACCCCCACATGTTCTGCGGCGGCTATGGCAGCCAGGGCGTTGAGTTGGTTGTGCTCGCCCAGCAATCCCCATTCCACGCGGGCGATTTTCAGGCTACCGCGCAACACATCAAACGCATCGGGCTCGCCACGTGCGCGCAATTCACCTGGGGTTTCTTTGCGCGCGCCAAAACGCACCACGGGCGTCCAGCAGCCTTGGGCTAGCACGGTTTGCAAGTTTTCGTCGCGGCCATTCACCACCAAACGGCCGCTGGCAGGAACCGTGCGCACCAGGTGATGGAACTGGCGTTCAATGGCGGCCAGGTCGTCAAAAATATCGGCGTGGTCGAACTCCAAATTGTTCAGCACCACGGTGCGCGCACGGTAGTGCACGAATTTGCTGCGTTTGTCGAAAAAAGCGGTGTCGTATTCGTCGGCTTCAATCACAAAAGGCGCGTTTGGCCGTGTTTCGCCCAAACGCGCTGACACGCCGAAGTTCAAGGGCACGCCGCCCACCAAGAAGCCGGGCTTGAGTCCGGCTTGTTCCAGTATCCAAGCCAACATCGACGTGGTGCTGGTTTTGCCGTGGGTGCCTGCTACGGCCAACACATGGCGGCCTTGCAGCACATGTGCCTCCAACCACTGCGGCCCGCTGGTATAGGGCAAACCGGCGTCCAAAATGGCTTCCATCAGCTCGTTGCCACGGCTGACCACATTGCCCACCACGAAGACATCGGGCTTGAGGCTCAGTTGTTCTTTTCCATAGCCTTCAATCAATTCAATGCCCAGGGCGCGCAATTGGTCGCTCATGGGGGGGTAAACGCCGGCGTCGCAGCCGGTGACGGTATGCCCTGCCTCTCGCGCCAGCGCGGCCAAGCCGCCCATGAAGGTGCCGCAAATACCGAGGATGTGGATGTGCATGGTTGGGAATGAGTTCAATCTTGCAGGGCTTGGCGCGCTGCTGCAATGGTCTGTTCGATGTCTGCTTTGCTGTGGGCGCTGCTGACAAACCCGGCTTCGTACAAGGCCGGTGCCAAATAAACGCCGCGCTCCAGCATGCCGTGGAAAAAGCGGTTGAAGGCTTCTTTGTCGGTCGCCATGACTTCGGTGTAGTTCTGGGCCATTTGCGAGGCAAAGAAAAACCCAAACATGCCGCCTTCACAGTCGCCCACCAAAGGCACGCCTGCGTCCCGGGCGGCGGCCAACAAGCCATCCACCAAACTACGGGTGCGTTCACTGAGTTGTTCAAAAAAGCCCGGTCGCTGAATTTCCCGCAATGTGGCTAAACCGCAGGCCGTGGCGACGGGGTTGCCCGACAGGGTGCCCGCTTGGTAAACCGGCCCCAGCGGTGCCAGTTGTTCCATCACCGCACGTGGGCCACCAAACGCCGCCAGCGGCATACCGCCGCCAATGACTTTGCCAAACACGCTCATGTCGGGCGCAAACCCAGGAATCAAATTTGCGTAAACGCTTTGGGCACCGCCCAAGGCCACGCGAAAGCCCGTCATCACTTCGTCAAACACCAACACCGCACCGTGCTGGCTGCACAGTTCACGCAGGCGGCGCATGAAGGGCACCGTAGCACGCACGAAATTCATATTGCCGCAGATGGGTTCGATCATCACGCAGGCTATTTTTTTACCGTGCTCGTTGAAGGCCAACTCCAGCGCATCGAGTTGGTTGTAGGGCAGCACCAGAGTGTGTTGCACCACCTCGGGCGGTACGCCAGCGCTGGTGGCGTGGCCAAAAGTGGCTAGGCCCGAACCGGCTTTCACGAGCAAGGCATCGGCGTGGCCGTGGTAGCAGCCTTCAAATTTCACAATCAAGCTGCGGCCTGTGGCGCCGCGTGCCAGGCGCAAAGCACTCATGGCCGCTTCGGTGCCTGAACTCACCAAACGCACTTGCTCCATGCTGGGCACCAGCTTGAGGAGTTCTTCCGCAAGTTCCACTTCGCGCTCGGTGGGCGCACCGTAGGACAGGCCTTCATTGACCGCCTCATGCACGGCCGCCAACACCGCCGGGTGGCTGTGGCCGAGGATCATCGGGCCCCACGAGCCGATGTAGTCGATGTACTGCTGGCCTTCAGCGTCAAACAGATAGGCACCTTGTGCGCGGGCAATGAAGCGGGGCGTTCCGCCGACCGCACGAAAGGCACGCACGGGCGAATTCACGCCGCCGGGAATGACCAGCTTGGCACGGTCGAATAGTTCAGCGTTGGTGGAGCTCACGTTGTTCAGGGTTTGATCTATAGAGGAGAGCCCCAGAGTTCAGGGGGCAAGAAACTCGGCAAGTGTTCAGTGGACTTGACGAGGCGGTGTGCCTGGAGTAGTCGGCTCGGCCAAGTCCAACCCTTCCTCGCCTTCTTCGCCGGGCGGCAAGGCCCAGAAGAAACGGTCAGGAATGACGTTGCCCATGCCGGGGCGAAAGCCCGCGTCCAGGGCCTGATCTAAGAAAGCCAGGCTTTCGCCGACGGCGGCGGGAAGGTCCGCCCCTGCCGCCAGCAAGGCGGCCAACGCAGCCGAGACGGTGTCACCTGCGCCGATGAAACTCACATCAAAGCGCTCGAATTTTTCGCCGGTGATGGCGCCTTGGGCGGACGCCAGCACGTTGTCTAGGTTTTGATCTGGCATCGGCACACTGGTGACCAGCACATAACCGGTGCCATGTTCGGCAGCAGCCACCGCCAGCTCGCGTGGCGAGGCGGGGCGGTCGGCCTCCCAGTCGGGCAGCAAGAAGTCGCTCAGGGTTTGGTGGCTGCCCACCAGCACCTCGGCCTGGGGAAGCACCAGTTCCCGAAAGGCTTCCAAATAGGCTTGTTGTGCCTCTTCTTCCAACCAGGACAGCGGCGGCATATAGGCCACCAGGGGCACCTCGGGGTAGTCGGACAAAATTTCGGCCACGGCACTCACGCCCTCGGCCGAGCCTAAAAAGCCTACCTTCCAGCCCGAAATGGTGATGTCCTCCAGCACGCTGCGGGCTTGTTCGGCCACCACATCGGCGTCGATCACATGGTGATCAAAGACTTCTGCGGTGTCGCGCATGACCACGGCGGTGATCACGGGCAAGGTGTGCGCGCCCATGGCAGCCACGGTGGCGATGTCGCCCGCCAAGCCACCTGCGCCTGTGGGATCGCTGGCGTTGAACACCATCACACAACCGGGTGCACTACCAGCCGCTTCTTGCATCGCTGGGTCATCGGTTGCTGTGGATGGGCTGGCGGGGGGGGCAGATTTCATTCAGGCTCGTGCTCGAAGGATCAACGGTGGATCAAAAAATAATGCGCACAACATCCGTGCCAAACTTCTACAAAGGCGTGAGGAATGTTGCGTATGTGCCTACAAACTCTTGGCTTTTTGCTGCAGGGCGTCGCTACAATCTGAATCCATTGTAGTGAACCCAAGAAAAATCACGTGACTGAACCGCGTACCTGGATGTGTTTAATTTGCGGCTGGATATACGACGAAGCCGCCGGTGACCCCGAACATGGCATAGCAGCAGGCACTCCCTGGGAGGCTGTCCCCATGAATTGGACTTGCCCAGAGTGTGGTGCACGAAAAGAAGACTTTGAGATGGTGGCGCTCTGATATGAGTCATTCACCTCAAGAGGCACGGTAAACGGAGCGGCTGTGAGCACACACTCGTTACATTTCACAATCATTGAGAGGGGCGTTCGGTGATGGTTGCAAGCCAAGCGAGTGCGAGCCCTGCTGGTGCCTCTGCCGTCAAGGTGCTGGTGATTGACGACAGCAATACCATTCGGCGTAGTGCCGAGATTTTTCTAAAACAAGGCGGATATGAGGTTTTACTTGCCGAAGACGGTTTTGATGCCCTGTCTAAAGTCAACGACCACCAGCCTGATTTAATCTTTTGCGATATTTTGATGCCGCGACTGGATGGTTATCAAACCTGCGCCATCATCAAAAGAAATGCGAAATTTGCCGAAGTACCCGTCATCATGCTGTCGTCCAAAGACGGTTTGTTTGACAAAGCGCGGGGTCGGATGGTGGGGTCACAAGACTACCTGACCAAACCCTTTACCAAGGATCAACTGCTGGCGGCGGTAGAACGGCACCGTCGCGGTGCGTGAATGAAACGCTGAAATAACTGGCTGAGTGAGTGGTGCCCAAGGGGTGCCGGATGGAGATAACGACATGCCCGTGAAGAAAATTTTATTGGTTGATGATTCAAAAACCGAGCTGCACTATCTCAGCGATGTGCTGGGCAAGCTGGGGTTTTCTGTGCGCACCGCTGAAAACGGTGAAGACGCGATGCGTCGTCTGGGCGAAGAAAAACCCGACTTGATCCTGATGGACGTGGTGATGCCGGGCCAGAACGGCTTTCAACTCACGCGCGCCATCACCCGTGACCCGAGGTTTGCCGACGTGCCCGTCATCATGTGCACGAGCAAGAATCAAGAAACCGATCGTGTGTGGGGCATGCGTCAAGGGGCCAGGGATTACATCGTCAAACCCGTCGATCCAGACGAGCTGGTCGCCAAAATTCGTGCCTTTGGGTAAACCTGACACCGTAATTGACGCAACCCCTTTGAACGCTCGCTTTTTTTGAATTTTCATCTTACAGCCGGATCCTCAGCTGATGGCCAATAAGGAAGCACTGCGAGACCTGCAAAGCCGTTTGGCCGAGCGCCTCAAGTTGGCGCGAACGCAAGAGCGCGGGAAGTCCTGGCTGGCAGTTGAAGCAGCGGGCCGAGGCTTTTTGTTGCCGTTGAAGGATGCAGGAGAGATTTTTTCCTTCACCGGTGTATTGCCGGTTCCGCATTCATTGCCGTGGTTTTTGGGCGTGGCGAATTTGCGCGGACACTTGCACGGCGTGGTTGATTTGGCCCGTTTTTTAGGGGTGGATCCCGTTGGGAAGCACTCAGGAGAAGCGGCGCGGGAAACTTCCAGATTGGTGGCGTTCAACGCCGGGTTGGAAATCAACTGTGCCCTGTTGGTCGAGAAACTCGCGGGGCTGCGTAATTTGTCGCAGTTGCAGCCCGAGCACCATCAAACAAATGTAACGCTGCCGCCTTTTGTGGGGCAGCGTTTTCGTGACGCGGGTGGGCGTTTGTGGCAAGAGTTGAGTCTTTCTGCGCTGTCGGAAAACGAAGCATTTTTGAAAATCGTAGGCTAATCCATCTTGGTTAAGTAGTTTGGCCTGTTGTCTGTTTTGAGTGGCACGAGACCTGACGAGGGACATATGAGCTTCCTGAAAAAAATCGGTTTAGGCAAAGACCGCGATGCGGCCGACCGGGGGGATTCCCTGCTGGATGTGGCCGGGTTTGACGCCGTCGAGGGTCGTCCCGCCATGGATTCGATGGAGTCGCCCATGGAGCGAACGGCCGCCATCATGGGCAGCCCCGCGCTTCCAGGTCATTCCATCATCACCGAAGCCGCGCCTTCGGAGCTGGCTGACTTTTCGGAAACCCGGGTTCAGGGGGGTGACGGTGCGGCCTTGTCGGGTGGAGACAGTGGTTTGCCATTGATCGGGCACCGCCCCGCCGCCGAACAGCAACGCATTTTGGGTTTCCTAGGTTTGCTGGGGTTGATCGGCTTGGTGGCGACCACGGTGTACTCGCTGAATTCGGCGGACAAAGGTTCTGCGCAGGTGGGGGCGACCGGTCAGGCGCTGATGCAGTCGCAGCGTCTTGCCAAGTCGGTGTCCCAGGCGCTGGTGGGCAGCCCGCAGGCCTTCCCAGAGGTGAAAGAAAGTAACGAAGTGTTGGCCAGAACCGTGCGTGGTCTGAAAGACGGCAGCGCGGATTTGACCGCTGCCCCGGCAGGCGCACAAGAAGCCTTGGCGCCCCTGGTTCCGCTCGTGGATCGTGCCGAGAAAAACGCTCAGACCGTGATCGGCCAGCAGCAAATTCTGACCCAAGTGGGTCAAGCCTTGCGCACCATCAACCGCCAGTCGTCCGATTTGTTGGAAACCGCTGAAACCGTCTCGTCTCTGAAATTGCAGCAGGACGCCACACCGGCGGAGTTGTCTGCGGTGGGCCAGTTGGTGATGTTGACGCAGCGTATCGGTAAAAGCGCCAACGAGTTCTTGACGGTGGAAGGTGTGAGCCCGGAGGCTGTGTTCTTGCTGGGCAAGGACTTGAACTCTTTCCGCGAAATCGCTCAAGGCTTGTTGCAAGGTAACGCCGAGTTGCGGTTGCCGGGAACCAAAGACGCGCAAACCAAGGAGCGCTTGACCCTGCTCATCAAGCAGTATGAAGAAACCCGCGCCCAAGCCGGCACGATTTTGGGCAACTTGCAGGGCTTGGTCTCAGCGCGTGAAGCCCAGGCCGCTATCATTGCCGACAGCGAGCCGCTGCGCAAAGGTTTGGAAAGCGTGCAAGAGCAATTGGCCAAGGAAACCGGCTTCGGCGGTTTGTCATTTTTGCTGCTGTTGCTCTCGGCTGCTGTCATTGTGGCCGCTGGTGTTGGCTTGTTGCGCCTCTATATCAGCGATCAGCGCCAACGTGCCGCCTTGGCTGAAAACCAGCGTTTGGAAGCCGAACGCCAGGAACAAGAAGCCAAACGGGTGAACGACGCCAACCAGGCCGCGATTTTGCGTTTGATGAACGAATTGCAGACGGTGGCGGAGGGCGATTTGACCCAACAAGCCACGGTGACCGAGGACATCACCGGCGCCATCGCCGACTCGGTGAACTACACGGTGGAAGAGCTGCGCACCCTGGTGTCCCAGGTGCAAGGCACAGTGGGCCGGGTGACGGAAACGACGCAGCAGGTGGAAGCCACGTCGACCGAACTGCTGGCAGCCTCTACCGAGCAGTTGCGTGAGATTCGCGACACCGGCGAGTCGGTGCTGCAGATGGCGGGCCGAATCAACGAGGTGTCGGCGCAAGCGCAAGAGACAGCGGAAGTGGCGCGGCAGTCACTCAGTGCCGCCGAAACCGGCTTGCGTGCGGTGCAAAACACCATCGGTGGTATGAACTCCATCCGCGATCAAATTCAGGAAACCTCCAAACGAATCAAACGTCTGGGTGAGTCGTCGCAGGAGATTGGTGAAATTACCGAGCTGATTTCAGACATTACCGAACAAACCAACGTGCTGGCGCTGAACGCCGCTATTCAAGCGGCCTCAGCCGGTGAAGCAGGCCGAGGCTTCTCGGTGGTGGCGGAAGAGGTGCAGCGACTGGCTGAACGTTCTGCTGATGCAACGCGCCAGATTGCGGCGCTGGTGAAAACCATTCAAACCGACACCCAAGATGCGGTGGGCGCGATGGAACGTTCAACCCAGGGTGTGGTGGAAGGTACAAGGCTCTCCGACGCTGCAGGTTCCGCCCTGGGTGACATCGACCGCGTTTCGCGCCGACTGGCCGAGCTGATTGACCAAATTTCCAACCAAGCGCTCAGTGAAGCACAGTCTGCCAACGTGGTGGCGTCCAACATTCAGCATATTTTTGCGGTGACCGAACAAACCGGTGAGGGTACGCGCTCCACCGCGCAAATGGTGCGTGAGCTGTCTAAGACTGCGGAAGAGTTGAAACAGTCGGTGGCCAGGTTCAAGATTGAGTGAGTTTGCTCCGAATGGAGCAAGCCCCAGATCGTGGTTGCAAGTGATGCGCATGTCTGAAGGGGTGGGTGCTTCTCAAGCCACCTTCAGTTGTTACGCAGTCTTTGTTCACGGGGGCGTTAAACACGTGACGATAGACAGGGCTTCACATGCAAACAACCAGCCGTGACAACACCTCCAGCACCGACCTGAGCGCATTGGCTTGGGTTCACGATGAACTGCGCCGTTCGCTGGACTCAGCGCACAAGTCATTGCGGCGTTTTGTCAAAGAGTCCGAGGCCATGGCGGGCTCTGATGTGGGTGCGGTCGATCCCAGTGTGTTGCGCAGCGAACGGCGCAGTTCATCGTGAACCCAAGCCAATGCGCTCAGGTCGGTGCTGGAGG
>JBJTHI010000091.1:0-13527 GCA_046094425.1 Burkholderiales bacterium
GGGCTTCAAACAAGCCCCAAACAGGAGCTTTTAGCCCTGGGCCAGCTCGAATTTCGGCCAAAAACTGCGCCAGCTTTCAACATCTGAAACTTAAACCCTCTGCCGCACGGTTTGGGGTGAGTTTTTCAGACCATCCCTAAAAACGTCGAATAGACAACCCATTGCCGGACTGCCCTGGTCAGGCAACCCCACTTGGCGCTAAGGTCAAGGCCCATCTTGCCGATATTCACTGCAAGTCGCCGTGGATGCTTTTGTCGCAACCACGCCAAGCTCGTGCGTAGACGGAAAGACAGGAGCCACCATGACCACCAACCGCCGCCAGTTCTCCCGCGTCAGCTTTGACGCACCGGCCCAGCTCACCGTGGCGCAGGGCAAGCACATGGCCAAGGTGCTGGATTTGTCGTTCAAAGGCGCTTTGGTGAATTTGACCGAGCCCGCGCGTTGGCCGGTGGGCACTCCCTGCCAACTTACCCTGCGCTTGGCCGAACTGGATACCAGCATTGGCATGTTGGCCGAGGTGGCGCACAGCGAAGACACCTTGATCGGCTTGCAGTGCAAAAGCATCGACCTGGACAGCATCACCCATTTGCGCAAGTTGATGGAGCTGAACCTGGGCGACCCCGCGCTGTTGGAGCGTGACCTCCAAGCCTTGGCAACGCACTGATTTTTCACCCGCACCATCCACCGTCAGAGTCCCCACCATGAAACCCGCCTCTTCCGCCGCCCTCACCCCGCGCCCCGACAACGAAGCCGCCCGCCTGCGTGCGGTGCAAGACCTGTGCATTTTGGATACTGGCCCCGAGCCCGAGTTTGAAGCCATTGCCCGCGTGGCAGCGCGCCTGTTCGGCACCCCCATGGCCATGGTGAGCATCATGGATGACAAACGCTTGTGGTTGAAAGCGCAAATCGGCCTGAACATCACCGAACTGCCCCGCCAAGACGCCTTGTGCGCCCTCACCTTGGCCCAGCCCGTGGCCCATCACCAACCCTTGGTGATTCAAGACCTGTGGCAGGACCCACGTGCCGTGCACAACCCTTTTGTCACCGGCCCCAGCCAATGGCGCTTTTATGCAGCCGCACCGCTGTTTGACGCCTTGGGCCACGGGCTGGGCACAGTCGCCGTGATGGACACCGAACCCCGCAGCTTCAATATGGCACAGCGCCACGCCCTGAGCGACTTGGCCCTGTTGGCCGTGAAAGCCTTGGAAGGCCGTGCCCACGGACTCAAACTGGCCCAAACCGAACACCGGGATCCTCTGACTGGTTTATCCAGCCGCAGCCAATTTGATTTGGCTCTGGACATTGAACTGCGCCACGCCATGCGCACGGGTGAGCCTTTCACGGTGTTGTGCATCGCTGTGGACGGCTTGCAAACCGTGGTGGATGGTTTCGGCGCTGACGCCAAGGAACAGGTGTTGCGCCAACTCTCCAACCAACTCGCGCCTCAAGTGCGCATGGGTGATGTACTGGCCCGCCTGCACGACGACGAGTTCGCCGTAGTGATGCGCCATGGCGACCAAAGTTCAGCCGAGATGCTGGTTTCGCGCATGGTCGCGGCGGCCAAAACCCCCATCAACTTACACAGTGGCGACACCGTGGGCGTCGGTTTGTCCGTGGGCATTGCCGCGTACAACGACGGTGTAGAAAACGCAGCCGCTTTGTTGTCGCAGGCCCACCAAGCCTTGCACCATGCCAAACAAAAAAACGAAGAGCGCTGGAGTTTCTTTCGACCACTGAAGGAAAAACCTGATTTGCGTTTGATTCAGAAAGCCTGAGACGACGCATCGCTAGGATATGCTTTGCGGCGATGGCTTCGCTGCAACAGACCCTCTTCCCCACGGAGACCCCCGCCGAGGACGTCATTGCGCCCGAAAAAGCAGCACCAACCGTCTCCGCCGTGAGCGGGTTGCCCGCCACGCGTGAGGCCTTCCTGAGAGAGCGTTTGTTGGCCAAACAACAAGCGGCTTTGGGGCAACACCTGGTGACTCGCGGCAGCGGCGCTTGGGATTCTTCAGAGCCTGGCCTGCGCACCCTGTCCTTGCACGGCGGCCCCACCCACCGCACCTTGCGCATCGACATGGCCGCAGGCAGTGAGTTCAGCCGCCCCCGGGAAGAAACTCAGCACGAATGCTGGGTGCTCAAAGGTGAGGTGCGCGTGGGCCACACCGTGTTGCGCGAAGGTGATTTCCTCGCCGCACCCCAAGTCGAACCTGCATTACGCTGGTCATCGCCTTGCGGTGCGCAGTTGCTGCTGGTGGCTTGGTTGAAACAGTAAGACTCGCGCTACAACGCGCTTCACACAGTTTTCTCGCATGCCGCATCGCCGGTTCACGCATACCGGACACACTGGCACGACCGATAGACTCACATCCACGACTCTTTCAGCCCAGGCCTGCCATGACCACACGCTTTTCGTTCGCCAAAACCGCGTTCACCAAAACCACCGCTGCTGCACTGCTCTCATTGCTCACGTTGGTGGCTTGCGGCCCGAAAACAGATAGCGAAGGTGCCAGCAACCGCGCCGACATCGGCACTACCACGGCCTTCTCTTTGGCCGACTGCAAAGCACGCCTGCTCGATGGATCGCCCGCCGTGGCCTTGATGTTCACGCAACCCTTGGCCCGTTCGCAGGACTGGGGCAAGTTGTTGCAGACCAAACAAGGCGAGCAACTGGTGAGCAACCGCTGGGTGCTCGCTGACAACCCCCGCGTGCTGATGCTGGCCAATGCCACACCCGACAGCGAGTACCGCGTGCAACTCTCGGCCGATATCGCCAGCAGCAGCGGCCAGAAGCTGGCCACGGCGCAGAACTGCACTGTCAAAGCCGAGGCCATGCCCGAGTCGTTTTACTTCGCCAGCAAAGGCGTGGTGCTGCCTGCGGGACAAAACGGTGGCCTGCCCGTGGTCACGGTGAACACGCCGGAAGTGGACATGCAGTTTTTGCGGATCAACGAGGACGCCATGCCGCGTTTCTTGGAGCAAGTGGGTGGGCGGCGTGAACCCCGCAGCACCAGCGCGGAGGGAGAGTACGAAGGCGACTACTACTACGACGACAACCAGCGCAAACTCAAAGGCACCATCTCCGGCTACCAACTGGACGCCCTGCGTGAGATGGCCACCAGTGTGTACCTGGGCCGCTTCGCCACCGACGAGCGCAAGAACCGCCGCAATGTGAGTTTTTTGCCGGTGGAAAAAATCAAAGAACTGCAAGAGCCTGGCGTGTATGTGGCGGTGATGAACCCGCCCGGGCGTTTTGGTTGGGACTTTCAAGTCACCTACTTTTACGTCACCGACATTGGCCTGCATGTGCGCCGCCACGCCGCGCAAACCGATGTGTTCACCACCTCGCTGAAAAAAGGCGAGGCCCTGCGCAGCATTGAAGTGAGTTTGATCGACGACACAGGCAAGGTGCTGGCCCAAGCCAAAACGGATAGTGAAGGCCATGCCGTGTTTGCTGGAATGAATCATAAAAGCGCGGACAAAGCCCGCGCCCTGCTGGCACGGCGCGGCAAAGAAATTTCGGTGATTGCGCTGCGTGACCCGGCGCTGGATTTGTCGGAGTTCGACATTGGCGGCCACCCTTCGCGTAACCTGAAACTTTTCGTCTATGCGGGCCGCGACCTCTACCGCCCCGGCGAAAATTTCACCGTGTCTGTGCTGGCACGTGATGCCGATGGCAAACCCCTGCAGAGCAGCGGCCAACCGGCCCCACTCACCCTCGTCCTCAAAAAACCCGATGGCAGCCAAGCCAGCACCCAACTCGTGCGGCCGCACGACAAGGGCAACGGCTACTTTCAAGCCAACCTCACCTTGCCCGCCAACGCGCCCACAGGCCGCTGGTTGTTGGAAGCCAAAACCGACCCCGGTGCCAAACGCGCCGATGCGCAGTGGGCCTTTTCGGTGGAAGAGTTTTTGCCTGAGCGCATGAAGGTCTTGCTCACCGCCCCCGAGGTGGCGCTCCAAGGCAAGAAGCCATTGGCGGTCGATGTGCAAGGCGACTACCTCTACGGTGCCCCGGCCACAGGCAACCGCTTGCTCGGCAGCGTGACCACCGAACGCCAACGTTTTCCGGTGGCCAAAACTTGGCCTGGTTTTATTTTTGGTGACGCCGCCGACGACAACAGCCGCAAGCGCCAAGACCTGAGCGAAGAAGTGCTGGACGACGCAGGAAAAGCCACGGTCAGCATTCCCGTGGATTTGGCTGAACGCAATTCCCCCATGACCGTGCGCGCCAGCTTCAGTTTGCTGGAAACCGGTGGCCGCCCCGTGGTGCGTTCGATTGAACGCACCTGGTGGCCCGTGGCCGAAATGGTGGGCGTGCGCCCTCTGTTCGAGCGTGACGTGGCGCAAGAAGGCGGGCTCGCAGAATTTGAACTGATCCGCGTCAACACCCAAGGCCAGTTCAGCCCCGGCAAAGACATTGCAGTGCGCTTGGTCCGCGAAGAGCGCCAGTGGTACTGGCGTTATGACGACGGGCGCGGTTGGCACAGCGGCTACACCGAACAAGAAGAATTGATCGAAGCACGCACCGTGGCGCTGAATGCGCGCAGCAAACTCAGCCTGCCGGTGAAATGGGGCCGCTACCGCTTGGAGTTGACCGACCCCCAAACTCGTCACACCAGCCGCTACCGCTTCTACGCAGGTTGGGGTGCACAAGATGCCGACGACGTGGGCAACCGCCCCGACCGTGTACAACTCAAACTGGAAGGCGCACCCTTCAAAGGTGGAGACAAAGCCCGCCTCACCATCACCCCGCCGCACGACGGCGAAGCCTTGCTCACCGTGGAAGGCGACCGGGTGCTCTACCAAAAACGCCTCTCTGTTCGCACCGGCGGCACCGTGGTGGAGTTGCCGGTGGACGCCGCTTGGCAGCGCCACGATTTGTATGTGAGCGTGGTGGCCTTTCGCCCCGGCAGCCAGGGCGACCGCGTCACCCCCGCCCGGGCCTTGGGTTTGGTGCACCTGCCCCTGGCACGTGAAGACCGCAAACTCAAACTCGCTTTGACCGCACCCACCAAAGCCGTGCCCGAACAAACCGTGCCGGTGAAAGTGAAACTCTTGGACGCGGCGGGCAAGGGCTTGCCAGCCAACAGCCAAGCCATCGTCACCGTCTCGGCGGTGGATGTGGGCATTCTCAACATCACCAACTACGCCACCCCCAGCCCCACGGACTACTTCTTCGGCAAACACCGCTACGGCGCCGACTTGCTCGACCACTACGGCAAACTCATCGAAGCCATGGAAGGCAATATGGCCAAGCAGCGTTTCGGTGGCGACGCCGGCATGCGCGACACCCAAAGCATGCCGCGCAAGGTTCGTTTGGTGGATTTATTCAGCGGCCCGGTGAGCTTGGATGCCAATGGTGAAGCGACGATTCCACTGCTGCTGCCCGACTTCAACGGCACCTTGCGCTTGATGGCCGTGGCCAGCACCGCCACCAGCTATGCCAGCACGCAAGCTGAGATGCAAGTGGCTGCGCCCTTGGTGGCCGAGTTGTCCATGCCGCGTTTCATTTCCCCTGGCGACAGCGCCACCATCGCCTTGGATGTGACCAACCTCTCGGGCAGCGCGCAAACGGTGAGCGTGAAGATAGACGCTGAATCGCCGCTCAAAATTACTGGCGCGGCAGCTCCGGTCAAACTCGCCGACAAAGAACGCACCGTGCTGCGTTTCCAAGCCCAAGCCTTGGATGCAGAGGGCTTGGCACCGATCAAACTCACCGTCACTGCGGGTTCCTTAAAGGTGGTGCGAACAGCCGCTTTGCAAGTGCAGCCTGCCACACCCCAAGTGCGCGAGGTGCGGCGTGTGCGCGTGGAGCCAGGGGCCAACTTCAAGCTCGATCCGCTGTTGGCCGACGGCTTGTGGGCGGGCTCGGCCACGGTCGAGGTGAGTGTTTCCAACAAACCGCCCATTGACGTGCGCAATGTGGTGCAGGGTCTTTTGATGTACCCCTACGGTTGCCTGGAACAAACCACCAGCAGCGCCTACCCCTTGGTGTTCATCGACGAAGCCGGTGCCAAGACTTACAAAATGACGCCGCTCTCAAACGAGGAGCGCGCCAAACGCCTGGACGTGGCCTTTGGCCGCTTGGCCGGCATGCAGCAACAAAACGGCGGCTTTGGTTTGTGGGCGGCGAACAACCCCTACGAAGCGTGGCTGAGTGCCTACGTCACCGGCTTTTTGCAAGACGCGAAAGACGCCGGTTTTGCCGTGCCTGAGAACCTGCACCAACGTGCCATGGCCTCCCTCTTGGAGCAGTTCCAAAAAGCTCCGGGTTACCAAAGCCAACCACCCAAAGAACCGCGCCGCGATGCCAACGGGCGACTCAGCTACTACCGCGAAATCGAGTCCATCCGACTGGCCCATCAACGGTTTGCGGAGGCCGCGCACGCGGGCTACATCTTGGCCCGTGAACAGAAAGCGCCCTTGGCCACCTTGCGCGCGCTGCACGACAACCACCGCCAAAACGCGCGCTCACCGCTGGCTTTGATCCACCTCAGCCTGGCCCTGAAGTTGATGGGCGACCAGGCACGCAGCCAAGTGGCGCTGGACGACGCGATGAAACTGCCCTGGGGCATACAACCCGCCATTGCCGACAACAGCTATTGGGGCGAGTGGCTCGGTGACTACGGCTCACGCATCCGCGACCAAGCCTTGGCTTATGCACTGCTGCAACGCCACCAAGTCAACCATGCGCGGCGTGAGAACCTGATGATCGACTTGGCGAATGATTTCAACAACCGCCAATATTTTTCTACCCAAGAACGCCTGGCGCTTTTCCTGGCCGCGAGGGCTGCGGGTGGCAACGCTGGTGGTGGCAACGACCAAGGTTGGCGCGCTACCTTGACCACTGCCGACAAAGCCGAATCTCTCAGTAGCAAAGAAACAGAACAGCGCAGCTTGTCGGTGGCCGCGCTCAAAAAAGGCGTGAGCCTCAGCAACCAAAGCGAGAACGCCTTGTTCGTGGAAGTGGCGACTCAAGGCTACCCCGTGAAACCGCTGGTCGCCAAAGACGACCGGATCAGCATTGAGCGCACATGGTGGACGGTGAACGGCGACCCGGTTGCCAAACGCCAATTTGAAACCGGCGAAATGCTCATCGTGCGCCTGCGCGTACACAGCAAACAGCGCATCAAAGACGGCCTGGTAGTGGATCGCATTCCTGCAGGCATGGAAATCGAAAACCTCAACTTGAGCCAAGGGGTGCAAGCCAGCGAGTTCGCGGTGGAAAAAGTGAATGTGGCGCAAGCGATGGAAGACAAACGCATCCACCACCGGGAATACCGCGACGACCGTTTCGTGGTGGCCGCCGACTTGGACGGCAACAAGCTCGACCTCTTCTACCTGCTGCGCGTGGTCACCCCCGGCAAATTCGTCGTGCCCGCCGCGTTTGCGGAAGACATGTACCGGCCCGAGCTGCGCGGTGTGGGCAAGGGGGAGGCGGATATTGCGGTGGTGAGTCCGAAGTAGTAGGTGCCAAATGAAGGTGCTGACACCTTGGTTGAAACGCCTGTCATGGGCCCTCGCTGGCGCGACCATCGTGTGCCTCGCCATCGACAGCACCTACCCCCTGCCTCCCGAAGCACGGCCCCACGCCACCGCGCCCACCACCTTGGTCGTGCTGGCCGAGGACGGAACGCCTTTGCGCACCTGGGCGGGCAGCGACGGCGCATTGCGCCATCCCATCACCTTGGCCGAGGTGTCGCCCCACTACTTGCAAGCCCTGCTCACTTATGAAGACCGTTGGTTTCGCTGGCACCCCGGCGTGAATCCCTTGGCCTTGGGTCGCGCCGCTTGGCAATGGATCAGCGAAGGCCGTGTGGTGTCGGGTGGCTCCACGCTGACCATGCAAGTGGCGCGGGTACTGGATCCTCCTGCCCCATCGCGCAGCGTGTTCACCAAAGCCAAACAAATGGCGCGCGCGCTGCAATTGGAATGGCATTTGAGCAAGGATGAGATCCTCACCCTCTACCTCAACCACGCCCCCATGGGCGGTCAGGTGGAAGGTGTGGAGATGGCCAGCCGCGCTTACCTCGGCAAGTCGGCCCGCGACCTCAGCCACGCCGAGGCCGCACTGCTGGTGGCATTGCCGCAAACCCCTTCCCGATTGCGGCCAGACCGCGCCCCCGGGGCAGCGCAAATCGCCCGCGACAAAGTGCTCACACGCATGCAGACCCTCGGCGTCTGGGATGAAGCCTTGGTGATGGACGCCAAGTTGGAACGTGTGTTTGCTCCGCCACTCAAAGCCCGCTGGCTGGCTCCGCTGGCAGCGCAGCGTTTGAAGCAGGAACAAGCACGCAGCCAACAAGCAGCAGCCACCATCACCTCCACCCTGAGCCCTGCCGTACAAACCCGCCTAGAGCAAATCCTGCTCGACCGCCTGCCGCGCCTGCCCGATGCGGTGTCGATGGCAGCACTGGTGGTGGACAACCAAACCCTGGCCGTGCGTGGCTACGCAGGCAGCGCTGATTTCTCCAACCCCGCACGCGCCGCCCATGTGGACATGGTGCGTGCCACACGTTCACCCGGCTCCACGCTCAAACCCTTTCTGTATGCCATGGCGCTGGACGAAGGCTTGATTCACTCGGAGAGTTTGCTCATCGACGCACCGCAAAACTTTGGCGGTTATGCCCCCGGCAACTTTCAAGCGGCATTCACTGGGCCGGTGAGTGTGAGCGAGGCCTTGCAGCGCTCGCTCAACGTGCCTGCGGTGGATTTGCTGGAGCGCCTGGGCCCCGCGCGCTTCAGCGCCCACTTGCGCAACGCGGGGCTGAAACTGCGCTTGCCTATGGGTGCGGAGCCGAATTTGAGTTTGATCCTGGGCGGTGGTGGCACCACGTTGGAAGAACTGGTGGGCGCTTACAGCGCGCTGGCTCGAGGCGGGGTGGCAGGCAAGCCGCGCCTCACCCCGGATGCACCCTTGCTTGAAACCCGTTTGATGAGCGAAGGCGCTGCTTTCATCGTGCGTGAAATTCTGGAAAACGGTGGCCGCCCCGACGCACCATTTCGGGAGGCCAGCACCCGCGTCGCCTGGAAAACCGGCACCAGCTTTGGTTTCCGCGACGCCTGGGCCATCGGCGTGACCGACAAATACACGGTAGGCGTGTGGGTAGGCCGCCCCGACGGCACCCCCAACCCCGGCTACTTCGGTGCCAACACCGCCGCTCCGCTGGTGAAAGATGTGCTCGCCGCCTTGGCCGCCCTAGAAGCCACCACCACGGGGCCACGCCACCAACCGCCTGAGGTCACCGCCCAAACCATTTGCTGGCCCTTGGGTTTGGCCGCGTCGCAAACACCCACCGCGTTTTGCAAAGAACGCCGCAGCGCTTGGCTGCTGCACCAGACCGCGCCACCGACTCTGCCCGACCGTGTGCGGCCAGGCGGTTTGGTAGAGACTGCCTGGGTCACCACGGGCGGCAACCCGCAACGTACCCGCCCGGGTTGCGCGAACAAAGCGCCCACAGAAGCACTCAGCTATGCACGCTGGCCCGCTTTGTTAGAGCCCTGGGTGGAAGGCGCTTGGCGCAGCGAAGTAGAGAATTTGCCGCTGGCTAGCCACTGTGAGCAGCGCGGTCGTCCGCACAGTGCACAGCGCAACCTGCGCATCGGCGGCTTGGATGCTGGCAGCCTGCTCCGCCCTGCGCCTGGCCACAACAGCGTGACGGTTCAAGTGCGCGCCGTGGGCAGCACGGACGCCATCACCTGGTTGCTCGACGGCCGCACCGTGGGCCACAGCGAAGCAGGCCAACCACGCCTGGCTTTGACACTCTCAGAGCCCGGACCACATGCGTTGACGGCGCTGGATGCGCAGGGGAGGTATGAGCGGGTGGAGTTTGTGGTGAGGTGAGAATCACGCCCGCAACAACGCTGTCTTGTACCGCTCCCGCAGCAAATTCTTTTGCACCTTGCCCATCGCATTGCGCGGCAGTTCACTCACCACCACGATTTGTTTGGGAACTTTGAAGGCGGCAAGTTGGGTTTTGAGCAAACCCATCAAGACTGCGCCATCCAGTGCCGCTCCCGCTTGAGGCACCACCACGGCCAACACGCCTTCGCCAAAGTCGGGATGGTCCACGCCCACCACGGCACTCTCCAGCACACCGGGCAAAACGTTCAGCGCAGCCTCCACTTCAGCAGGGTAGACATTGAAGCCGCCGCTGATGATGAGGTCTTTGCTGCGGCCCACCAAGGTCAGCACGCCGGTTGTATCCAGATGGCCTACATCACCGGTTTTGAACCAACCGTCGGCGGTGAATTCTTCTGCTGTTTTTTCTGGAAGACGCCAATAACCACTGAACACGTTCGGTCCACGCACTTGCACATGGCCTGCCTCACCCACTGCACAGGACAAGCCTCCATCATTGACCACCCGCACCTCCACGCCAGGCAAAGCACGCCCCACCGTGCCCGCGCGTCGCTCGCCGTCTTGCGGCGCATAAGGGTTGGAGGTGAGCATCAGTGTTTCACTCATGCCGTAACGCTCCAAAATGCGTTGGCCCGTTCGTTGAAAAAACGCTTCAAAGGTATCAGGCAACAAGGGAGCCGACCCGCTAATGAACAAACGCATGGTCGCGCAAACCTCGGGCGCGAGCGCCGATTTTTCCAGCAGCCGCACATAGAGCGTGGGCACACCCATGAAAACGGTGGCGCGTGGCAAAAGGCTAATCACCAAGGCGGGATCAAACTTGGAAAGCCACAGCATCTTGCTGCCGTTGATGAGGGCGCCGTGGCTGGCCACAAACAGCCCATGCACATGGAAGATGGGCAGGGCGTGAATCAAGACATCACCGCCTTCTTGCTCGCAACGCCACCCCCACAGGGTTTTCAACGTGAGGGCATTGCTGCGCAAATTGCCATGACTGAGCATGGCCCCTTTGCTGCGGCCCGTGGTGCCGCTGGTGTAAAGAATGGCCGCCAAGTCAGCGCTGGCTTTAATCGCAGGCAGGTGTTGATCGGGTTGAAACGACGCGCGATCTAACAAGGTGCCCGTGCGGTCGTCATTCAACGTGAACACATGGGGCACACCGTTCGTGAAAGCCAGTTTGCTCACCCAGCCAAAATGCTTGCTCGCGCACACCACCACGCTGGGCTGTGCGTCTCGAATGAAGTGTTCCAACTCGCTGGCATGATAAGCGTTGTTCAAGGGCACATACACCCACCCCCCGCGCAGCACGGCCAGGTAAAGCAACAAGGCTTCCACTGACTTGTCGCAATGAACGGCAATGCGTGCGTCCGGCGATAAGTCCAACTGCGTCAACCAGTTCGCCAGCATGGCGGTGGCACGTTCTATGTCGCGCCAGGTGTAGTGCAGCAACTCGCCATCTGCCTGCTCGATGGCGGTGGCGTCCAGATCAGCAGGGAAGGCGTCACGCAGGGTGACGAAGAGGTTTTGGTTATTCATATCGGCATGATGCCAAACTCACGACATGAACCATGAACGCCGCCACTGGATGAAAGCTGCCGCCTGCACCGGCCTGGCGGCAACTGGGGTGTTGTCCGCTTGCACCGACAAGTCTCAGCCCTATAGCGGATCATGGGTAGGAGCCAACGTGGAGCGCGGCCACCGGTTGCGTGAGCACTTTGCGAGCAGCAAATCGGGGCAGGTGCCCGCGCCCGCCAGCCAGCACCGCGCTTCGGTGCTCATCGTGGGGGCGGGCATCGCAGGCCTGGCTTGCGCCCGTGCCTTGATGCAAGCAGGCGTTGACGACGTGCACGTACTGGAACTCGAAGACGCCCCCGGTGGCAACAGCCGTGCTCATTCCTTGGGTGGCATGGCCTGCCCTCTCGGCGCCCACTACCTGCCCGTGCCCGACGAGAACAATCCCGAGCTGTTGCAGTGGTTGAACGAACTGCAAATCTGTCGCTTTGAACGAGGCCGCTGGGTGTTTGATGAACGCCATTTGTGCCACAGCCCGCAAGAGCGTGTCTTTGTTCCTGAGGAATCCGGCAGCGGCTATTGGTTCGAGGGTTTGTTGCCGCCTGCTGAAGCCTTACCGCAAGCGGAACAAGCGGCCATGAAAAAACAAGTGCATCTGTTTTCCAAACTGGTTCAGGCGCAAGCCGCCGCAGCTTTCACCATTCCCACGGCTCGCTCGGTTTTCAGCCCCGCCCTGCAGGCGCTAGATGCCGTCACCTTTGCCTCGTGGCTGGACAGCCAAGGCCTGAACGCCCCCGCCCTGCGCTGGTATTTGGACTACTGCTGCCGCGACGACTATGGCGCGGGTGCCGGCCAAGTGTCTGCCTGGGCGGGTCTGCACTACTTCGCCAGCCGCCACGGTTTTCGTGCGCCCGGGGAAGCAGCAAGAAACGACGAGCACCCCGTGCTGACCTGGCCTCAGGGCAATGCTTGGTTAACGGATCGTCTGGCCGCCCCATTGCAAACTCGCTTCCACAGCGCACGCGTGGTCTTGCAAATGGAGGAGTTGCGGCATGGTGTGCAGGCACTGGTTTGGAACGACCGCATGGCCCAGGTGGAGCAGTGGACAACCCAGCATGTGGTGCTGGCCACACCCCTTTTCGTGGCGAAACGTTTGCTTCGCAACCCCCTGCCCACACTGGCCTCGGCGCTGCACGAAGCCAGCGCCGCAGCAGCGCATGCGCCCTGGTTGGTGGCCAATGTGAAACTGAAATCCGCGCTGGCCTCACAGGGCGGCGCTGCGCCCAGTTGGGACAATGTGGTGTATCAAGGTCAAAGGCAAGGCAGCCCCGCCTTGGGTTATGTGGACGCCATGCACCAAAGCACACGCCCGCATGCGGGCCCCACCGTACTGACCAGTTATTGGGCGCTGGGCGGCGACAACTCGGCGACGCTGCAACAGCAGCGCCAAGAACTATTGAAACAACCTTGGAACCACTGGGCTGCCAAAGTGGTGGCCGATTTGGCCGCGACCCACCCTGACCTGCCGCGCAAAGTAGAACGTGTGGACTTGATGCGTTACGGCCATGCCATGAGCGTACCCGTGCCCGGAACGCGCAGCAGCCCCGCGCTGGCGGCATTGGACTCAACCTCCAATGGGCGTGTGCATTTTGCGCACAGCGACTTATCGGGTTACTCGATTTTGGAAGAGGCCTTTTTCCACGGCCACCAGACCGGCAAAAAAATAGCCCAACGGCGCTCGTGACGCCGTTGAGCCGAAGACCCTAGCCCGGATATTTCACCAGGGACGCGCCCGAGTGGGCTGTGATGCGGTGCGCTGGCTAGGCGTGACGACGCTGCGGGCTCGCGCCCGCAAGGAGGAGCAACGCCGCCAGCATGCCGCAGCACGGCTCAATCGGGTGCGTAGCGCTCGGTAAACATTGGATTGGCAGTCGAAGCCATGAAAGTGAGCATTCATGCGGTGTTGCGGGGCATAGGGAAGCGACCTGGTGAAATATCCGGGCTAGATGCAATACTGTTCAGATAGTTAAAGTTATCTGATAATAGGCATCCATCAAGGCTTTGATGGATGCGAATGATGGCGAGAACCCGCAAGACACTACCGGCGAAGGTGGACATTGCGCACCTGATCAGCGCTGGCGTACTGGCCA
>JBJTHI010000092.1:0-9064 GCA_046094425.1 Burkholderiales bacterium
ACAGGACAGTGAAACGACTCAGCGCCGATGATAGTGCGGATCCCCGTGTGAAAGTAGGACATCGTCAGGCTACTTACCCCCCAATCCCCGCTCCCCCTCATCAAGGAGCGGGGATTCGCTTTTGAGGGGGAGAGATTTAAGTTTTTCCTAAGCCGGTCGAAGAATTGTCCGTAGTTCCTTGAACCGTGGAAACTCCTCTCATGGCCGCTGCGACGAACAAACCTCTGCTGACGCAAGCCTTGCGCGATTTGAGCGCCTGGACGGCGTATTTCCGTGACGCTGAGATTCCAGTCCAGGCCGACAGTGCCGAGGCGCTGGAAGCTTTGCGAGCCAACGAGGACGATGTAGACGCCAACACCTTGGGCGAGGTGATCTCCACAGATCCACTCATGACGCTGAAGGTGTTGGCTTTTGCGTCCAGCAACCGCCCGGCCAGTCGGGTCACCGACACTGAGACGGTGATTGCCGCCTTGGTGATGATGGGCATCGCACCTTTCTTTCGCGCATTTGGCCCTCAACCCACATTGGAAGAACGCCTCAAAGCCACGCCGGAGGCCCTGGATGGATTGCAGCGGGTGTTGCGACGTTCTCACCGCGCTGCAAACTTTGCGTTGGCTTTTGCTGTGCATCGCATGGACCATGATGCAGCCGTCATACACCAAGCCGCACTGCTGCACGATTTTGCAGAGATGTTGTTGTGGGCGTTTGCACCTTCCTTGGCCCTGCGCATTCGGGTGGTTCAGTTGGCCGATCCCACCTTACGTTCGGCAGTTGCTCAACAGTCCACACTCAACATTGAATTGGCGGATCTTCAGCAAGCGTTGATGAAAGTTTGGCGTTTGCCTGAGTTGCTCATCCGAATCACAGATGACAAACACGCTGACCATCCCAGCGTGAAAAGTGTGCTGTTGGCCATCCGGCTCGCTAGACATACCGCGCAGGGCTGGGAAAACGCGGCGCTTCCCGATGACGTCAACGAGATCGCCCAGTTGTTGAATCTTTCTCAAGCCTCGGCATTCAGTTTCATTCGAGAAATTGAAAGGTGAGCGCTTGCTCGCTTTGATTCTTGCTGCCACCAAATCCCACCATCATCCGGGTGCCCTTGGCTCACTCATAGCCGACTGATTCAGTCAAGTTCTGCTAAACTTGACAAAACTACTACAGATTTGGCGACTGATTTTTGCTGCCGAACCTAGGGTTAGTGCGGGGTGTGGAGTGTTTTGCCGATGTCAGTCGTGGTGATGGCAAATCCAACCACCCCACCATAAGCGTCAAGGAGAGCACCATGCGTTTGACCACCAAAGGGCGTTTCGCTGTCACGGCGATGATTGACCTGGCTTTGCGCGAGCAAGCCGGCCCTGTGGCCTTGGCCGCAATCAGTGCCAGGCAACACATATCGCTTTCTTACCTTGAGCAGTTGTTCGGCAAGTTGCGCCGCCAATCCTTGGTGGAGAGCACGCGCGGCCCTGGGGGTGGTTACTCCTTGGGGCGTGCGGCGGCGGAGATTTCTGTGGCCGACATCATTGTGGCGGTCGATGAGCCGCTGGATGCCACGGGCTGCGCGGGCAAAGAAAACTGCATGGGCGAAGATGCGGGCCGCTGCATGACACACGATTTGTGGGCAAGCCTCAATGCCAAGATGATCGAGTATCTGAACTCAGTGACGCTGCGCCATTTGGTCGATGAACAATTGGCCAAGGGCATTTCCATTGAGGCGCATCAAGTCAAACGTGCCATCTCCACCCAGCCTGTCGTCAAGCCCATCAAGATCACCGCACCCAATTCGGTGTTCGCTTTGGGTGGCGCTTTTCCGAAGTAAATCTTTTCACCCTTTCCCTTCGACATAGAGCGCGTTTTATGGACATGACTCCTCACTTCCCCATTTACATGGACTACGGTGCCACGAACCCGGTGGATCAGCGTGTGGTCGATGCCATGATTCCTTGGTTGCGTCAGCACTTTGGCAACCCAGCTTCTCGCAGCCACGCCTGGGGCTGGGAGGCCGAGGCCATTGTGGAGAGTTCGCGTGAACAGGTGGCGGCCTTGATTGGTGCTGATCCCAGAGAAATCGTCTGGACTTCAGGCGCCACCGAGTCCAACAACCTGGCCATCAAAGGTGCGGCGCAGTTTTACAAAACGCGCGGCAAGCATCTCATCACCGTGAAGACCGAGCACAAGGCTGTGCTGGACACCATGCGCGAATTGGAGCGCCAGGGTTTCGAGGTGACTTACCTCGACGTGCAGGAAGATGGTTTGCTCGACTTGAACCGTTTGAAAGACGCCTTGCGGGCCGACACGATTTTGGTGTCTGTCATGTTCGTCAACAATGAAATTGGCGTGATTCAAGACATTCCCGCCATCGGTGCCCTGTGCCGTGAACGTGGAATTATTTTTCATGTGGATGCAGCCCAGGCCACGGGCAAAGTCGCCATCGACATGGCGACTTTGCCGGTCGATTTGATGAGCCTGGCTTCCCACAAAACCTATGGGCCCAAGGGTATCGGTGCACTGTATGTGCGGCGCAAACCACGTGTGCGCATTGAGGCGCAGATGCACGGCGGTGGCCATGAGCGCGGCATGCGTTCGGGCACGCTGCCGACGCATCAAATTGTGGGTATGGCCGAAGCGTTTCGTATTGCGCGTGAAGAAATGGCAGTGGAACTGCCGCGCATTCGTGCCCTGCAGCAGCGGTTGATCACCGGCTTGCAAGGCATGGAACAGGTGTTTTTGAACGGTCACCCTACCCAGCGTGTGCCGCACAACGTGAATATGTCTTTTAACTATGTGGAGGGCGAGTCTCTCATCATGGGCATCAAGGGCATTGCGGTGTCCTCGGGTTCGGCGTGTACATCGGCGAGTTTGGAGCCCAGTTATGTGTTGCGCGCTTTGGGCCGCAGTGATGAGCTGGCGCATTCGTCGCTGCGCATGACCATAGGCCGCTTCACCACCGAAGACGAAATTGACTATGTGGTGACCACCCTCAAAGACCGGGTGGGCAAATTACGTGAGCTGTCCCCGCTTTGGGACATGTACAAAGACGGTGTGGACTTGAGCACCATCCAGTGGACGGCCCACTGAACATCAATCAGGAGATCCATCATGGCCTACAGCGAAAAAGTCGTCGAACATTATGAGAACCCCAAAAACGTGGGTTCTTTCGACAAAGGGGATGAAACCGTCGGCACCGGCATGGTGGGTGCGCCCGCCTGCGGCGACGTGATGAAGTTGCAAATCAAAGTGAATCCGAAAACCGGTTTGATTGAGGATGCCAAGTTCAAAACCTATGGTTGCGGCTCGGCCATTGCGTCGAGCTCACTCGTCACCGAGTGGATCAAGGGCAAGTCTTTGGACGAAGCGCTGACCATCAAAAATACGCAGATCGCGGAAGAACTGGCTTTGCCACCGGTGAAAATTCACTGCTCTATCTTGGCGGAAGACGCCATCAAGGCAGCAGTGAACGACTACAAAACCAAAACCACGAACGCAGCGTAAGTCATGGCCGTTACCCTCACCGAAGCAGCGGCGCGTCATGTGTCGCGTTACTTGACCAAACGCGGCAAGGGCGTGGGTGTGCGCCTGGGGGTGAAAACCACCGGCTGCTCGGGTTTGGCATACAAGCTGGAATATGCAGACGACCTCGCGCCTGAGGACGTGGTGTTTGAGCACCAGGGCGTGAAGGTGTTGGTGGATCCGAAAAGCCTGCCTTATATCGACGGCACCGAACTCGATTTTGTGCGCGAGGGTTTGAATGAGGGATTTAAGTTTCGCAACCCGCGTGAGAAAGACCGTTGTGGGTGTGGTGAATCGTTCCGGGTTTGAACTCCAAGGTGTATTAGCAAGGCGCGGCTTATAGTCGCGCCTTTTTCTTGACCCACACTTGTTCCATGCGTTTGAATAGCAACGACTTTGAACTCTTCGGCCTGCCGCAGCAGTTCAGACAAGACCGTGCGCAAATCGATGTGCAGTGGCGGCGTTTGCAAGCTGAGGTTCACCCCGATCGTTTTGCCAGCGAAGGTGCCGCCGCCAAGCGCGTGGCTATGCAATGGTCGGTGCGGGTGAATGAAGCGCATGGTCGGCTCAAGAATCCTCTGGCGCGGGCCGCTTATTTGTGTGAGTTGCGCGGCGTATCAATCGCCGCACATGACAACACCGCCATGCCGACTGGCTTTTTGGTGGAACAAATGGCTTGGCGCGGGGCGCTGGAGGAGGCGCAGTCGCAGCAAGCCATCAGCGAGCTAGAGGCTCAAGTGTCCGCTGCGCGCGCCAGCCGTTTGCAGGCGCTGGAACGGCTGCTGGACGAAGATGGTGATGCGGTTCGTGCAGCTCAAGAAGTTCGGGCTTTGATGTTCATAGAACGTTTTTCTGACGACGTGCAGCAGCGGCTGGACGCACTTCAACCTTGACACTATCTACTCATGGCTCTCTTGCAAATTTCTGAACCCGGTGGCACGCCTGACCCGCATCAGCGCCGTGTGGCCGTGGGCATTGACTTAGGCACCACCCACTCGTTGGTGGCTGCTTTGCGCAATGGCGTGGCCGAGTGTTTGCCTGATTTGCAAGGCCACGTGATTCTCCCCTCTGCGGTGCGTTATTTGCCTGGTGGGCGTCGGCAAATCGGAAGCGAAGCCTTGGCCGAAGCTGCGGTAGACCCGCGCAACACCATCGTGTCGGTTAAACGTTTTATGGGGCGAGGCTTGCAGGACATCCCAGAACGCGGCCAGTTGCCCTATGAGTTTGTCGACGTGGCTGCCAACACCACGGGCATGGTGCAAATTCAAACTGTTGATGGCGTGAAGTCACCGGTGGAAGTGTCCGCAGAAATTTTGGCCACTTTGCGCCAACGCGCAGAAGATAGTTTTGACGACGACTTGTTTGGCGCGGTGATCACGGTGCCCGCTTATTTTGACGACGCACAGCGCCAAGCCACCAAAGACGCCGCCGAGCTGGCTGGCATCAACGTGCTGCGCCTCATCAACGAGCCCACGGCGGCGGCCATTGCCTATGGGCTGGAGCATGGCGCTGAGGGTTTGTATTTGATCTACGATTTGGGCGGCGGCACTTTCGATGTGTCGCTGCTGCGTCTGAGTGAAGGCGTGTTTGAAGTGGTGGCTACAGGCGGTGACTCTGCTTTGGGCGGCGACGACTTTGACCGCTTGTTGGCCGATTGGGCGCTGGCGCAATCTGGTTTGCTGGCCACCACACCGCAAGACCAGCGTGCGGTGCTTGTGGCGGCGCGTGCGGCCAAGGAAAAACTCTCTGCGGTTGACCACGCGACCTTGGCTTGTCCTTTATCCGGTGGCGAGTTGTCTGTGCGTATTGACCGCACGCAGTTCGCCCTGCTGACACAAGCGCTGTTGGAGCGCACCATGGCTGCGGTGCGCCGTGTGCTGCGCGACGCAAAAACCGACAAAGCCGAGGTGCAGGGTGTGGTCATGGTGGGTGGCTCCACCCGCATGCCCATGGTGCAGCAAGCGGTGGCTACTTACTTTGGCAAACCGCCTTTAACCAACTTGAATCCAGACGAAGTCGTGGCCTTGGGTGCTGCCATCCAAGCCCATGCCTTGGCGGGCAATGCGGGTGCGCAAGAGCTGTTGCTGCTCGACGTGATTCCGCTCTCACTCGGCCTGGAAACCATGGGCGGTTTGGTGGAGCGCATCATTCCGCGCAACAGCACTATCCCCACCGCCCGTGCGCAAGACTTCACCACCTTCAAAGACGGCCAAACCGCCATGGCCATCCATGTGCTGCAAGGGGAGCGTGAGTTGGTCAGCGATTGCCGTTCCTTGGCACGTTTTGAGCTGCGCGGAATTCCCCCCATGGTGGCCGGTGCCGCCAAAATTCGTGTCACGTTTCAGGTGGATGCAGACGGCATGCTCAGTGTCAGTGCGAAAGAAGAAAGCTCGGGCGTGGTGGCATCGGTCAGCGTGAAGCCGAGTTATGGGCTGGATGATGAAGACATTGCCCGCATGCTGCGCGAGAGTTTCACCACCGCCGAGGTGGACATGCAAGCGCGCAGCTTGCGTGAAGCGCAGGTGGAGGCAGAGCGTATGGTGCTGGCCACGCGCGCTGCGTTGATGGCCGACGGCGCCCTGTTGCCGCAGGCCGAAGCGCTTCAGTTGGAAGCGCAGTTGCTGGCGTTGGAGCAAACGGCCCAAGGTAGCGATCACCACCAAATCAATGCGGCGGTGGAGGCTTTGGCTCACAGCACCGAAGCCTTCGCCGCAGCCCGCATGAACCGCAGCATCCACGACGCCTTGACCGGGCGGCGTGTGGACGACATATAGAAAGACCATCGCCCATGCCCACCATCACCATCCTTCCCCATCCCGAGTATTGCCCGCAGGGCGCGGCTATCCAAGCCTCGCCTGGTGAGTCTATTTGCGAAGCGCTGCTCGAACACGACATTGAAATTGAGCATGCCTGCGAAATGAGCGCGGCCTGCACCACGTGCCATGTGGTGGTGCGCCAGGGTTTTTCCTCCCTGAACCAGCTGGACGAAATTGAAGAAGATTTACTCGACCGGGCCTGGGGTTTGGAGCCGAATTCGCGCTTGTCCTGCCAGGCCATCGTGGCCGATCAAGACTTGACCATCGATATTCCGAAATACTCCATTAACCACGCCAAAGAAGTTCATCCCAAGTAACAAAGCCCGCACGGGGCGGGCTTTGCGAGGTTGGGGTGAAACTGTCCCGGGGCAGTCAACGGGTTTGTTCAGCCGGTGTAGGCGTGCGGTGAAACCAGGTGCCAACGGTACGCACAACAGACCACCGAGAGGCCTTTAACGCACAAACATTTCGAGTCTGCAGTCGACCCGAAGCCTCCAAGGCTTCTAAAAAATGCTTCACTTCGGGTTTGCGCAGGCCGCTGGTGTTTACCAACTGGGTCAAGGAGACATAACGTTGAGACATCTCACTGAGCATGCGGCGATACGCGGTGCGGTGGTGAGCAGGCGATAACTCTGGCCAAGAAGCCAGTCGATACTGTTTGGTCGTCATACGGTTCATCATGCCAACGGTCCCTCGGTTATTTATGTTTTGCCTGCCCGTGATGGAATCGGGTTTCGGGAGGGGGGAAGATAGTCGTGTTGTTCCATACAAGGAAGCCAACTCCGTCACGAACCCGGGTATTTACCAATGTGTATGGTCCTATTCGCCCGAGTTCGACACCAATCGTCCATTCCGGGCGGTTTCCCTGCTTTGGTCTCAATGAAATCAACCAGTTAGAGGCGTTGAGTTGTTTTTGCTGTAGTGGCACGCGGGTAAATTGATTGTGTTGGCACTCATTTGGTTATCGGCTACACTTCGGCCATGTTCATTAAGCTCACCCGATCCGGCGAACGCACCTACGCGCAGCTCGTCGAGTCGTTCCGCGATGAACACGGCAAGCCTCGACAGCGCACGGTGGCCACGCTGGGGCGCATCGACGAGCTTGGCGGCCAGGTCGATTCGCTCCTCAACGGCCTGCTGCGTGCCAAGGGGCGGCCCGTGGTGGTCGCAGGCGATCCTCAGGTGCGCTTTGAGTCGGCTTTGTGTCTGGGTGATGTCTGGGCCCTTGATGCGCTGTGGCATGAGCTTGGCTTGAATCGCCTGGGGGCTGTATTGCGGCGCGCTCGGTTCACCACCGCAGTCGAACATGCAATCCGCGTGATGGTCTTCAACCGGCTGTGCGATCCGGAGTCCAAGCTGGGCGTGCTGCGCTGGCTGCAGACCGTCAGCATGCCGGGCATTGATGCGGACAAACTCACCCACCAGCATCTGCTGCGCAGCATGGATGCGCTGATGGATCATCAACGCGCCGTCGACGACTGCGTGGCCCAGTTGCTACGCCCGCTCATCGACGAGGACCTCTCAGTGGTCTTCTATGACCTGACCACCATCCGCGCCGAAGGCCTCAGCCAGCAAGACGGCGATGTGCGCCACTTCGGCATGTCCAAGGAAGGCGTCATCGCTCGTCAGTTCATGCTGGGTGTGGTGCAAACGGCCGATGGCATGCCGATCTACCACGAGGTCTTCGACGGCAACACGGCCGAGGCGCCGACGCTGGAGCCTACGCTCAAGACGGTGCTTCAGCGCTACCCGCACATTCGCCGCCTGGTGGTGGTGGCCGACCGTGGGCTGCTGTCGCTGGACAACATCGAGGCGCTGGCCAAGCTACACGTGGCCGGCGATCGACCGCTGGAGTTCATCCTGGCGGTGCCGGGGAGACGCTACGGTGAGTTTGTCGATCTCCTGGCGCCCATGAGTGCGCGGGTGGCCCAGGCCACGGAAGAAATCATTGAGGAGGCGCAGTGGCAAGGCCATCGCCTGGTGGTGGCCCACAACCCCGTGCGTGCGGCCGAGCAGACCCAGGAGCGACTGGCGCGTATCCATGCCTTACAGCAGCGCGCTCAAGCGTTGGCCGGCAAGCTCGACGCCCAGGATGAAGGCAAGGTCCAGCGTGGTCGCAAGCTTTCGGATTCGGGCGCCAAGGCGCGCTTCTTCCATGAGGTCAGCGATGCCCATCTGGCGGGCATCATCAAGGTTGACCTTCAGTCCGATCTGTTCACCTACCAAATCGACGAGGCCGCGCTGGCCAGGGCCCAGCTCATGGACGGCAAGCTCATGCTGGTCACCAACGTCCAGGACATGACCCCGGCCGAGGTGGTGCATCGCTACAAGTCACTGGCCGACATCGAGCGCGGCTTCAAGGTGCTCAAGTCCGAGATCGAGATCGCCCCGGTCTTTCACCGCCTGCCCGAGCGGATCAAAGCTCACGCCAGCATCTGCTTCATGGCGCTGATCCTGTACCGCGTGATGCGCCAGCGGCTCAAGCTCGCTGGCAGCGATCTGTCGCCAGAGGCGGCGCTTGCAGATCTGCGCCGCATCCAGCGGCATACCGTCAGCATCGACAAGGGCGCACCCATCCACGGCGTCTCCACCGTTCACCCCCGTCAGTCCATAACCCTGGCCGCGCTCAACATCAAGAAACCCACCGTCGATGCCCAGCTGACCCTGTTGTAGTGGCAATTCCGACAGGCTGCCCTATACAGATCAAAAACTTACAGCGCTTGGTGTCGAACTCGGGT
>JBJTHI010000093.1:0-7083 GCA_046094425.1 Burkholderiales bacterium
ATGTCCAGGTGTTCCTCCAGCGTGTTGCGGGTGTAGGGCCGGGTGGGGTTGGTGCTGCTGGGCAGCACGCTGGCCTCGCCGCAGATGCGGATGATGTCCGGCGCGTGGCCGCCACCGGCCCCCTCGGTGTGGAAGGTATGGATCGTGCGGCCGCCGATGGCGCGGATCGTGTCCTCCACGAAACCGGCCTCGTTGAGGGTGTCGCTGTGGATGCAGACCTGCACATCCATGCGGTCGGCCACCGACAGGCAGCAGTCGATGGCGGCGGGCGTGGTGCCCCAGTCTTCGTGGAGCTTGAGGCCGCAGGCACCGGCGCGCACCTGCTCCTCGATCGCCTCGGGGGTGCTGGCGTTGCCCTTGCCGTAGAAACCCAGGTTCACCGGCAACCCCTCAGCCGCCTGCAGCATGCGGGCCAGATGAAAGCTGCCTGGGGTGCAGGTGGTGGCATTGGTGCCGGTGGCGGGGCCGGTGCCGCCGCCGAGCATGGTGGTCACGCCGCTCATCAAGGCTTCTTCAATTTGCTGGGGGCAAATGAAGTGAATGTGGCTGTCGATGCCGCCAGCGGTGACGATCATTCCCTCTGCCGCAATCACCTCGGTGCCGGGGCCAATCACGATGTCCACGCCAGGCTGCACATCGGGGTTGCCCGCTTTGCCAATGCGCACGATGCGGCTGCCGCGCAGGCCAATGTCGGCTTTGACGATGCCCCAGTGGTCCACGATGAGGGCATTGGTGATGACGCAGTCCACCGCGTCGTGGCGGCCAGGGCCGTTGATCCGCTGGCTTTGGCCCATGCCGTCGCGGATGACTTTGCCGCCACCGAATTTCACTTCTTCGCCGTAGCCACCGGCACGCAGGGTGTAGTCCTGTTCCACTTCAATGATGAGTTCGGTGTCGGCCAGGCGCAGGCGGTCGCCTGTGGTGGGGCCGAACATTTCAGCGTAGGCGCGGCGGTGTACGGTGGTCATAGCGTGTTGATGTTGTTGAGTTAGAGCGCACCTTGAACCAAGCCGCGAAAGCCCCACACCTGCCGGTCGCCTGCATAGTCCACCAGTTCCACCGTGCGCTGCTGTCCGGGCTCAAACCGCACGGCGGTGCCTGAGGTGATGTTCAGGCGTTTGCCGCGCGCCGCCGCGCGGTCAAACACCAGTGCGGCGTTGGTCTCTGCGAAGTGGTAATGCGAGCCGACTTGTATGGGGCGGTCACCGCTGTTTTGCACCACCACGGTGAGGGTGGGGCGGCCTGCGTTGAGCGGGTGCTCGCCTTCTCCGGTGAAGAGTTCGCCAGGAATCATGGGGTTGTTCTTTCAGGGATATCACGCAAGGAGTAAAGAGGCACCGAAAGCAGCGATGCCAGCACCGAGCAGCCGGGGCCACCACACTGATTTTTGGCGCAACAACACGCCCACTCCCATGCCTGCACCGTGCAGCAGCAAGGTCGCCAGTGTCATGCCTGCCAGTACCAGGAGGCTGCCGTCCAGCGCAGCCATTTCAAGGCCATGGGCCACGCCATGGAAAACGGCAAACATCCCGACCAGGGCGGCTGCCGCGCTGTTGGGCAACTCCATTCGGACGGCTGCGAGCAAACCTACCAACAGCACCGAGGCGGCGATCATGGGTTCCACCGCCATCAAGCCGATGCCGGCAAATCCGAGCAAAGCCCCCACACCCAGCATCACTGAAAAACTCAGCGGTGCCAGCCACAGGCGATGGTCCAGTTGTTGTGCTGCCAGCGCCGTCCACAAGCCCACGCCTGCCATGGCGGCGAGGTGGTCGAGGCCGGTGAAGGGGTGGGTGAAGCCCTGCAGAAAACTCTCTAGCAGACTGTGGTGCGCGCCACCGTCAGCCCCGGTGTGGGCGTAAGCGCTGCTCGCCAGCAAGGTCAAGAGCAGCGCTGCAACCAGGGACAGCGCCACTGTGAGCGTGGCTTGTACTTGGGGTGACAGGGGGCGCATGGGCATCTCCATAGGGGGTGTGGGCGGGGGCATGTCAATGGTCAAGAAGTGAGATGGAATGACGCACCAAAAAAAACTGTCATGGAATAGGTTGGTGCACGGTCACCAATTTGGTGCCATCGGGAAAGGTGGCTTCTACCTGAATGTCGGGGATCATCTCGGCCACACCCTCCATCACATCGGCGCGGCTGAGAATCAATTTGCCATCGCTCATGAGTTCGGCCACGGTTTTGCCGTCGCGTGCGCCTTCCATGATGGCGGCTGAGATCAGGGTCACTGCCTCGGGGTAGTTCAGCTTCAAACCACGCGCCTTGCGCCTCTCGGCCAAGAGGGCGGCGGTGAAGATGAGCAGCTTGTCTTTTTCTCGGGGAGTTAATTCCATCGTGCTTCGCACTTCCTTATTAATTTGACCGAGCGGTCGCAAATGCCGACCGAACTCTGGGAGTCAGTTCCATCTCGCTACGCTCGAAGTTGTTTGATTGGCCAGAGCGGTCGTACCGACCGAACTCGAGGGGTCAGTTCCATCGTGCTTCGCACGTCCTTGTTAACTTGCTCGAGCGGTCGTCCAAGACGACCGAACTCGAGATTCATGAAGAAGTGCCTTGCAGAAGGTGTGCCAGATCGTAGTCTGCACCGTTGTGGCACGGCCCTTGCCCTAGCAAGGGGCCATGACGCCGCCAGAACCCCATTTTCAACCCGCCCCTGTGGGCCCCGGCATCACGCCTGAGCCCTTGCCTGAGCCCTTGCCGCCCGAGGCGGTGCAGCGTGTGGTCAAGGTGCGCCGCGACTACAACAGTTGGGTGGCGCGCGAAACCATGGAGGACTATGCCCTGCGCTTCACCCCCCATGGTTTTCGCAAATGGTCGGAGTTGCGGGTGGCGAACACGGCGTTTGGCGCGTCTTCCTTCTTGGTGCTGGAAGCCCTGGGCGCGACCTTGCTGGTGAGTTACGGTTTCACCAATGCCTTTTGGGCCATTCTCGCCACGGGGTTGATTATTTTGTTGGCCGGATGGCCCATCAGCGTCTATGCGGCCCGGTATGGCGTAGACATGGACTTGCTCACGCGGGGCGCAGGCTTTGGTTACCTGGGTTCCACCCTCACCTCGCTGATCTACGCGAGTTTCACCTTCATTTTTTTCGCGCTGGAAGCGGCCATCATGGCCTATGCGCTGGAATTGGTGTTCGGCATTCCCCCGGCCTGGGGTTATCTGATTTGCGCCGTGGTGGTGCTGCCCTTGGTCACCCACGGCGTCACGGTGATCAGCAAGTTTCAGGTGTGGACGCAACTGTTGTGGTTGGTGCTCATGATCACGCCTTTTGTGGTGGTCTTCTACAAACAACCCGGTGTGTTGAACGGGTTGGCCGCTTATGCGGGCGAGAACGGGCAAAGCGGCCAGTTCAATGGGCTGCTGTTTGGGGCGGCCTTGACGGTGGGCGTGGCCCTCATCACGCAAATGGGTGAGCAGGTGGACTACCTGCGTTTCATGCCGGCACAAACCGCGCAAAACAACAATCGTTGGTGGGCGGCGGTGGCCATAGGCGGGCCGGGTTGGGTGGTGCCGGGGGTGCTCAAGATGCTGGGCGGCGCGCTGCTGGCGTATTTGGCTTTGAAGCAGTCTGTGCCCGCCGAGCGCGCGGTGGACCCGAACCAAATGTATTTACTGGCCTATGGTGAGTTGTTCCCCCGTGAGTCGTGGGCCATTGCCGCCACAGCGCTCTTGGTGGTGGTGTCGCAGCTCAAGATCAATGTCACCAATGCCTATGCGGGCTCGCTCGCTTGGTCGAACTTTTTTGCCCGCCTCACCCACAGCCACCCGGGCCGCGTGGTGTGGATGGTGTTCAACCTCATGATTGCCTTGATGCTGATGGAGCTGAATGTGTTCCAGGCTTTGGGCAAGGTGCTGGGGCTTTATTCCAACATTGCCATCAGTTGGATCATGGCCGTGGTGGCCGACCTGGTCATCAACAAACCCCTGGGCTGGTCGCCCAAGGGCATTGAGTTCAAACGCGCTCATCTCTACGACATCAACCCCGTGGGCGTGGGGGCGATGGGCTTGGCGTCGCTGCTGTCGGTGGTGGCCCACCTCGGTTGGTTTGGGGTGGAGGCGCAGGCGTTTTCCGCAGTGATCGCCATGGTCACGGCTTTGGTTGTGTCGCCTTTGATTGCTTGGGCGACCAAGGGGCGTTATTACTTGGCGCGGTCAAGCGGTGTTCCAAGCAAAGAGGTTGGCCTCTTCACCGGCTTGCTTGCGCAAAGCCAAAACAAAGCTGCCAGCACTTCTGTGAAACTGCTTCGTTGCACCATCTGCGAACGCGACTACGAAGGCCCAGACATGGCCTACTGCCCCGCCTACCTCGGCCACATTTGTTCCTTGTGCTGCTCGCTCGATGCGCGCTGCAACGACATGTGCAAACCGCAGGCTAATTGGTCGGCCCAATGGCAGGCCAGCGCCCAAGCGCTGCTTCCGACTTGGGTTTGGCAGCGCTTGAATTCCGAACTGGGGCGCTACTTGCTGTTGATGAGCGCCATCTTGCCCGCCTTGGCGGCGCTTTTTTATTTGCTGTGGACGCATGAGTTTGCCCAGCAAGACAGCTTGAACCAGGCACTGAAACAAGCCCTGGGTTTGGGTTTCACCAAGGCCTTTGCGGCCCTGGCCGTGGTCACGGGCATCATCACCTGGTGGCTGGTGCTCACCCATAAAAGCCGTGAAGTGGCGCAAGAAGAAAGCAACCGCCAAACCCAGGCGCTGAACGAACAAACCCAAGCGTTGCGCCGCGAGGTTGAATCGCACCGCCGCACCGATGAAGCCTTGCAGTTGGCCAAACAACAGGCCGAAGAAGCGCGCCACCATGCCGACTTGGCCAACCATGCCAAGAGCCGTTACATCACCACCATCAGCCACGAGCTGCGCACGCCGCTGAACAGCATCATTGGTTATGCCCAGTTGCTCGACGAAGACCCCAGCATGCCAACCCACCGCCAACAAGCCGTGCGGGTCATACGCCGGGGCGGCGACCATTTGTTGTCGCTGATTGAAGGCACCATGGACATTGCCCGCATTGAAAGCGGCAAGCTCTCGCTCGATGTGAAGCCCATGCGTTTGCGCGAAAGCTTGCTGGAAATTGCTCGCATGTTCGAGTTGCAGGCTGTGGGCAAAGGCATCAGCTTTGTTCACGACTTTGGGCCTGCGGTGCCCGAGGTGGTGCGTGCGGACGAGAAGCGGCTGCGGCAAATTCTCATCAATGTGCTGGGCAATGCGGTGAAGTTCACGCAGACGGGACGGGTCGTTTTTCGTTTGAGTTACGGCCTGGAAATGGCGGTGTTTGAAATTGAAGACACCGGCCCCGGCATCACGCCCCAGGAGATGGCGCAAATTTTTGAACCCTTCGCGCGCGGCTCGGCTGCGGGCTCGGGTGGCGGCAGTTCGCCTGGCGGTGGCACGGGCCTGGGGCTCACCATTGCCAAAATGCTCACCGACTTGATGGGCGGTGAAATGACGGTGAATAGCCAACCCGCGAGCCAAGCTGCCAGCATGGACGAAGACGCTGGCAGCGGCACCGTTTTTCGCATTCGTTTGTTTTTGCCCGAGGTGCGTGCCGAAATGGTGGCCAAGGCCCTGCCCGAGAGCCAGCGTGTGGCTTATGTGGGGCAAAGACGCAAGGTGCTGGTGGTGGACAATGAAGAGGTGGATCGTGAGCTGATGCGCAACATGCTCACCCCCTTGGGCCTGGAAGTGCAGGTGGCCGATTCAGGCACTGCCTGCTTGGCGCTGCTGCGCCGAGCAAGGTTTGACGCCATCTTGATGGACTTGGCCATGCCCGGTTTGGACGGTTGGCAAACCATAGAGCAAATGCGTGAGCTGGAACTCAGCGACGCGCCGGTGGCGGTGGTATCGGCCAATGCGTTTGAAAAAGGGGTGGACAACACGGTGGGCTTGCCAAGCAGTGACTTCATGGTCAAACCCGTGCGCAAGGCCGAGTTGCTTGATTGGTTGGGCCAGGCCATGCGTTTGCAGTGGATAGAACTGCCTGCGCGGGCCGATGTTTCTTCCGCTGCTTACCAAGTGCCAAGCAGCGAGCCGTCTTCCATCACGGCTACCGTATCGCATCAGCAAGACGCGCCCCCCGCTTGGGTCTGGCCCGATGCAGCGCAGCGCCAGGCTTTGCAACAAGTGATAGGCCTGGGTTATTTGCGCGGCATCGTGCAACAACTTGACGCCATCGAAAAAGCCAACCCAGCCACCGCCAGCTTCATTGCCCATATGCGCGAGTTGGCCAGCAGTTTTCAACTGGATGCCATGAGCGGCCTCTTGCACAAAGCAGACCATGAACACCCCACCCATTGAACTTGTCTCGTCGCCGGTGAGCGACGCCCCTTGGGCCACCGGCTTGCCCCTGAGTTCGGCGGGCGTGGTGCTGATCGTGGACGACGTGCCCGACAACCTCTCGGTGCTGCACGACGCCCTGGACGAAGCGGGTTACACCGTGCTCGTTGCTACCCACGGTGCGGCGGCTTTGCAGCGTGCGGCCCAGGCCCAACCCGACATCATTTTGTTGGACGCCGTGATGCCCGTCATGGACGGCTTTGAAGTCGCACGTCGCCTCAAAGGAGAGGCCAACACCAGCCACATCCCCATTGTTTTCATGACCGGATTGACTGAAACCGACCATGTGGTCAGCGCCTTTGCGGCGGGTGGGGTGGACTATGTGACCAAACCCATACGCGCCCGCGAAGTGCTGGCCCGCATGCAGGTGCACCTGCACACGGCGCGACAAGCCCGGCAAGCCCGCAACGCGCTCGACGCTTTCGGCCACGCCACCTTGGTTGTCAACGCCCACACCGGCCGGGTGGTTTGGCAAACGCCCCTGGCGAAAACCTTGATGCAAAGCCACTTCGCCTCCAGCCAGTTGCCGCAGGAAGCCATGGCCTGGATGCGTGATGCAGTTCAGCGTTTGAGCAGCGGCGTGTTGCCACCCACGCTCACGCTCCACCACACGCCGCGCCGATTGATCCTGGCCCTGCACGAACAAACCGGTGACGATGAATGGTTGCTGGTGATGCGCGAGCGCTCCGACGAAGCGGTGATTCAAGCCCTGGCAAACAGCTTCAAACTCACCGCCCGCGAAGC
>JBJTHI010000094.1:0-2320 GCA_046094425.1 Burkholderiales bacterium
GCGTGCGCAAAAAGTTTGCCCAAGACGTGGGCTTTTTGCCGCCACCCGTTCACATCCGCGACAACTTGGAGCTCAAACCCAGCATCTACCGCCTGACCCTGCGCGGCGCGGTGGTGGGCGAGGGCGAGGCTTTCCCCGGCATGTGGCTGGCCATCAATCCCGGTGGTGCACAAACTAATTTGATCGGCACCCGCACCACCGACCCCGCCTTTGGCTTGCCTGCCGTGTGGATAGAAGAGCGCCAGCGCGAAAGCGCCCAAATGGCCGGATTTACCGTGGTTGATTGCGCGACCGTGGTGGCCACCCATCTCTCACACTTGATGCAAGTGAACGCGGCCAAACTGCTGGGCCGCATTGAAACCCAACAACTGGTGGACCATGTGACCAAACTGGCACCCAAACTGATGGAAGACGTGGTTCCCAAAATGGTTGGCATTCCCGCACTGCAACGCGTTCTCCAACTGCTGCTGGAAGAGGGTGTGCACATCCGCGATATGCGTTCCATCATTGAAAGCCTGGCCGAACATGCGGCCTCGGTGACCGACCCGCTGGAGCTGTCGCGTCGCATTCGCATTCACCTGGCCCCGGCCATCGTGCAGCAAATTTATGGCCCGGTGAAAGAGTTGGACGTGATTGCGCTGGAGCCCGAGTTGGAACGCCTGGTGGCCCAAGCCCTGAGTTCCCCCCACGGTGCCGCCTTGGATCCTGGTGTGGCCGACACCTTGAGCCGCAGCGCCGCTGAATCTGCCAAACGCCAAGAAGACCTGGGTCAGCCCGCCTGCTTGCTCGTGCCCGACATGATTCGTGCCCCCATGGCCCGTTTACTCAAACGCGCCGCGCCACGCTTGCGTGTGCTGGGCCACAGCGAAATTCCTGACACCCATTCCATCCGCATCGGCTCCATCATTGGGGGAACAGCATGAACGTCAAAAGATTCACCGCGCGCACGTCGCGCGAAGCCATGGCTTTAGCCAAACAAGCCTTTGGTGACGACACCGTGATCCTCTCCACCAAACCCTGTTCCGAAGGCATTGAAGTGGTAGCCATGGCCCCGGAAAGCGTGGCGCAACTGGAGCGTGTGGTGGATGTGGGCATAGGCTCGGTCGCCGAACCTGCACCCGCGCAGCGCCCCATACCCGCTACCGCCCAGCCCGCTTCCGCGCTGGGCCGTGCGGCCCAGGCCGTGCAAGGGTTGGCGGCGCGTGTTGCGTCCCGCCATCCTGAGCGTCAAGACGCGGCTGCTGCTGCGGCGAACCACGCGGCAACACAAGCGGCCTTGAATGCTGTCAAAGCTGCGCCTGTCGCCCCGGTGGAAGAAGATGTTCAGCAGCTGTCCATGAGCACCTTGTCTTTCCAAGACTATGTGCGCGAGCGCATGCTGAAAAAGCGCGAAACTGAACTCAAAGAAGCCACTGCGGCGGCCCGCGCCAAAGCGGCTGCAGCCGTTCGTCCACCCGAGCCTGGCCCCTTGGCCAGCCGCATGGCGCAAACCGAACCCCGTGCTGCTATGCAAACAGCGACAACGGCTCGCCGCGATCCACCCGTACTGCAAGAAGAGGTTCATGAGCCGCCAGTACCCAGCTACAAAGCAACCAACTCGGCGCGACCCGCGCCCGTGTTGCACAGCGACATTCATGTGCCTTCCTTGGCCGATGCACAACATGCACAGCAAAACCGCCGCGAGCAACACGACATGCTGCATGAGCTGCGTGAAGTCAAAGGCTTGATCGAAGAGCGTTTCGGTGCACTGGCCTTCATGGAGAAGTTGCAGCGTGAACCCGCCCGTGCTCGTTTGACTCAAAAATTGCTCGACTGCGGTTTTTCCCCCGCCCTGATCCGCAAAATGGCCGAAAGTTTGAGCGGCGAGGTGGCTGACGAGTCCGCCTGGGCCGCCAATGTGCTGGAGCGCAATTTGCACACCGGCGAGCAACAACCCGCACTGGAGGAGCAGGGCGGTGTGTATGCGTTGATTGGTTCGACCGGCGTGGGCAAAACCACCACCACGGCAAAAATTGCGGCGGCCTTTGCCACCCAGCATGGCGCGTCTCAACTGGGTTTGATCACGCTGGATGCTTACCGCATAGCCGCCCATGAACAATTGCGCGCCTATGGCCGCATTTTGGGTGTGCCCGTTCACACGGCCCACGACCGTGCTTCGCTGGAAGACCTGCTGGACTTGCTCTCAGGCAAAAAAATGGTGCTCATCGACACGGCGGGCATGGCCCAGCGCGACGCCCGCACCAAAGAGTTGCTCGACATGCTCTCCCACACCAGCATCAACAAACTCCTGGTGGTCAATGCATCGGCCCAAGGCGAAACG
>JBJTHI010000095.1:0-1742 GCA_046094425.1 Burkholderiales bacterium
GGCCTACCTCAACATTGGTGGCCGACTCAGCGCAGAGCAGCGGGCGGCGGCGTTGAGCCAAAAAGAAAACGAGTTCCGCGACCTGATTCTGCGTGCCTACAAGGCGAGCCCTCTGGGGGCAGAGGGAGCGGCACAGGACGGGTTCTTCCACGGTGCCAGAGGCGGCCGTCTCGTGGTGATCGGGCCGATCAACCTGCCCGTGGGCCGGCTGTTTGTCGAGGAAGTCATTACCGAGTGCCGCAAGCGGGGGGCTTCGCGGGTGGACATTTTGGCCTTCGAGTTTGAGATGGGATTGTTCCCCGCCGTGCTGGAAGAAGCCCGCAGCAAGGGCATTGACCTGACGCCGAAGTACATCCCCGCCGAGGTCTTCGACAAGCGGGCGGTGGACAAGGGCCAGGTGGTCTTCCACGACATCAGTTTCGTGGAAGCCACGCCCCGCTACGACAAAAAGAACAAGCTCGCCGTGAGCATCGAACTGGCCGATTTCTCAGTGTATTACACGCAGGGCGCAGCGGACGCCGCAATGGCCGCCTTGAGGGAAGGCAAGAGCGACGTGATCTGCGACCAGGGCCAGCTTTACAAGATCAGCAAGAACAAGGACGGCGTGGTCAAGAGAGACCGACTCACCAAGCACTGGACCGACTGGGTGGATTACTGGGCCGTGGACTTCGACTACCTGCAACGCAAAGAAATCATCAGGGTGCCCGTGGGCACGGGCATCGGTGGAGTCGCCAACCTGGAAGGGTTCGAGCACCCGCAGGGCGATTTGAAGTTACCCGAGTTCGAGGAGCGCTGGACGGGCGGCTACATCTTCGAGAACGAGTGGCAGAGTTTTCGAACCCGCCAAAGCCGTGACCTGGAATTGACCACCGCCATGCACACCTACGACCGACCAGGCCGCTACACCGTGGCCGTGAAGGTGATTGATATTTTCGGCAACGACACCATGACCTTGGTGCCGGTGAACGTGGGTTGAGTTCGGGGTCACCTCAAGCGGCGAGTTTTTTCTCCAGCGCATCCACAAACGCAGCCGCCACATCAAACCCCGCCTGCGACGTGATTTCCTGAAAGCAGGTGGGACTGGTGACGTTGATTTCCGTGAGACTCTCACCAATCACATCCAGCCCCACCAGCAGCAAACCGCGCGCGGCCAGGATGGGGCCGAGGGTGTTGGCAATCTCCCAATCGCGCGGGCTCAAAGGCTGGGCCACGCCTTTGCCACCGGCGGCCAGGTTGCCGCGAATCTCAAGGCCTTGCGGAATGCGGGCCAGCGAGTAGGGCACGGGCTGGCCGTCTATGACCAAAATGCGTTTGTCGCCTTGACTGATTTCAGGCAAGTAGCGCTGCACCATCACGGTTTGCCCGCCGCCTTGGTTCAGGGTTTCGGTGATGCTGCCCAGGTTCAAGCCATCGGGGCCCACGCGAAAAATGCCTTTGCCGCCCATGCCATCGAGCGGCTTCAAGATGATGTCGTGGTGTTCGGCGTGAAAGCGCTGGATGTCGGCGGCATCGCGTGTCACCAAGGTGGGGCCAATGAACTGGGGGAACTCCAGGATCGAGAGTTTCTCGGGATGGTCGCGCAACGCCTGCGGCGAGTTGAACACCCGGGCCCCCTCGCGCTGGGCCTGACTGAGCAGGTGGGTGGCGTAGAAGTATTCGCTGTCGAAGGGCGGGTCTTTGCGCATCAGCACGGCCGAATACCTCTACGCCACCCACTTGCTGGGCCAGGCCGAGCGCGAAGG
>JBJTHI010000096.1:0-6717 GCA_046094425.1 Burkholderiales bacterium
TTCACAGTCTCGGGGGCTACGGGTAGGTGAGCGACGTCACGGTGGAGCGCATCTACCGCGACGTGCGCGTGTGCCATAGTTACGAAGGCACGTCGGATGTGCAGATGATATTGATTGGGCGGGCGCTGGCTTGATGGGTTCTAGCAGCCGGTGCCGACCAAGGATGCTGTGGGTGGATTGCTGCCGGGTTTGGCTTTTGTGGACAACAACACAACTTCAAGACTGCTGTTGCTTGCTCCTACAGAGATTACAAAATCAGGGTTGCCGTCCCCGTCCAGATCGGTAATGGCTTTGATGGTGGACTCCCAGCCATAGCCACCCAGGTTGTAGTGGTAGGTTTGCCCACCATATTCGATGAAATAGCGTGTACCGGAACCGTAAGGGGCTCCCGATGGGGCGCGGAATCCATTGCGCACAAAAACAGAAAATGGCACGCCATTGAGTTCTAACTTGTAGCGGTATTCCAGTTTGGGCTGCAACGCGGTGTTACCGCTCTTGAACGTCAGCAACGGGATTTTTCCTTCACGCAGCGCAGTGCCAGGAACCCGCAAATAAAGTTGATCAACGTAGATGCCGTTGTTGCTTGGTTCCGCAGTCGGTGTGTCTACATAGTTCCCGTTCTCGACGTTTTCTACCTGGTCCAAGATGGTTTGCAAAAAAAGCGGGGTAGCTCCTTTTGCGGCGTTGATGCGTTCGCTTTGAATGTGGCTGGGATGAAGGATCAGGCTGTACCAGCCTTGTTTGGGCCACTGCCGCGCTTTGATGTTTTTGAAGGCGTCTGGGGTCACGTAGGTGCCAATGTCACCGTTCCAGGGCCCCTCCCGGAGTAAGGCGCCAGGCTCTCGCAAAGGTGGATCTGCCCACACGGGGGTGGTTATGAGAGAAACAAGCAATAAAACGGTGCTGCGGATCATGGGGCCTCGCTGTGAAAGCTGTTGCCACACGGTGTGGCACTCAGACGCAACGAGCTTAGAGAGCCCCGATGAAGACAGTGAGAAGTCTGCGTGCGGTCAAGAAACTGCGGGCCTCGTTTGGTGACGCAGGCCCTAAACCATCAACACTTTGGACACAGCATGCCTGCGCAGCCTGAACGCATCGGGCATGCTAGCCCCCAGCAGCGGCCGCAAATACATACGAAATACATCGGTCACATCGGTGCCGCTGGCGGCGATGAAATCGTCTTCCATCACCCGGGTTTTGCCCGCCACCTCTTCCAAAGGCAGCAGTTCATAGTCCACCGAATAAAACCCAGTGCGTTTGATGGCGACCGAGCCGTTTTGATTTCCCCAAAGCGCGAACTGCACGGCTTTTTCACCCACTTCGCGGGCTTCGCGTTGGTCCACGTCGGACACGCAGCCGATGAAGGAGCGCTGTAAATACCCGAAGGTGTCACCGCGCACACGTTTGATGCCGAGTTTGGATTTGATTTCCTCGCACAACAAATCCGCCAGCGCGCCGGTGCCCGAGAGTTGCACATTGCCATGGGCGTCGCGCTCCAGGTCTTGGCTCAACTGGGCCAGCATGGGGCGGCCTTGTGCGTCGTGGATGCCTTCTGAGACGGCCACCACACAGCGACCATATCGCTCATGGGTGGCTTTGACATCGCGCAGAAATTGTTCGATGGAGAAATTACGTTCGGGCAGGTAGATGAGGTGAGGGCCGTCCTCTGGGAATTTCTTGCCCAAGGCGGAGGCGGCGGTGAGAAAGCCCGCGTTGCGGCCCATCACCACGCCCACGTACACGCCTGGCAGAGACGCGTTGTCGAGGTTGGCTCCCGCAAATGCCTGCGCCACAAAACGCGCCGCTGAAGGGAAACCCGGTGTGTGGTCGTTGCCCACCAGGTCGTTGTCTATGGTTTTTGGGATGTGGATGCAGCGCAGTGCGTAGTTTGCTTTGTGCGCCTCGTCGCTCACGATGCGCACGGTGTCTGACGAGTCGTTGCCGCCGATGTAGAAGAAGTGGCCGATGTCGTGGGCTTTGAGCACCGTAAAAATCTCCTGGCAATAGGCTAGGTCGGGTTTGTCGCGCGTGGAGCCCAGCGCCGAGGAGGGCGTGTTCGCCACCAACTCCAGGTTGTGGCTGGTTTCTTGGGTGAGGTCGGTGAAGTCTTCATTCACGATGCCGCGCACGCCATGCATGGCCCCATACACCCGCTCAATGCCGTGGTGGCGTCTGGCCTCCAGCACCACGCCGGCCAGGGACTGGTTGATGACGGCAGTGGGGCCGCCGCCTTGGGCGACCAGGATTTTGTGCTGAGACATGGAACCCCTCCCGCGTGAATCCAGCGTGAACGATGCAAGAACCAGTGGCGATTCTTGCATCAACGCGAGGGGCATCTGAAGCGCCAGTTCTTTACTCGGGTGTGATGCCCGCAGCCGTTACCGCCTTGGCCCATTTGATGGTTTCTTTGGCGGTGAACACGCCAAGTTCGGCGGGGCTGCTGGGGGTGATGCGAAAGCCCTGCCCAGTCAGTTTGCTTTGCACGGTGGGGTCTTTCAGTGCAGCCCGCACCCACTCGTTCATTTTGTTGACGGCGGCCGCTGGTGTGCCCGCTGGGGCATACATGGCAAACCAAGAATTCATTTCGAACCCCGGCACCACGACGGACAAGGGTTGCACACCCGGCAGCAGGGGATGCTCTGCTGCCGAGGTGACGGCCAAGGCTTTCAGCTTGCCCGCTTTGACTTGAGGCATGGCATTGGCAATGTCAGCAAACACCAGTTGCACTTGGTTGCCTAAAGCATCGGCCACCGCGGGCTGCACGCCTTTGTAGGGCACGGCGACCATTTTGAGTTTGTTGTGGGTGACCAAGGCGTTGCCCGGAATCAAACTGCCGCTGGAGCCATGCCCCCAAGCGAGTTTGTCGGGGTTGGCTTGCGCGTGGGCCACAAACTTCTGCGCCGTGTCCGCAGGCACCGAGGGGTGAACCAGCATGACAAAGGGAATGTCCGCCAACTGCGACACTGGCGTGAAGTCTTTGATCGGGTCGTAAGGCAGCTTGCGGTAGAGCGAGGCATTGGCTGCATGCGTGGTGCTGGTAGCCACCACAAAGCTGTAGCCATCGGGTGCTGCTTTGGCGGCTGCAGCCGTGCCTATGGTGCCGTTGGCCCCGGCTTTGTTGTCTACCACGATGGCTTGCCCGGCTGATTTGCTGATGTGCTCGCTCAAAACACGCGCGGTCAAGTCGGTGGCACTGCCCGCCGGGAAGGGCACGATGAAGTTGATGGGTTTGTTGGGGTAGGCCTGGGCCATGGCGGCACTGGTGGTCACGGCGAACACCGTGGCGATGAGGCGGCGGGCTGAGAGAAGGTTCATGAAATTGGTCTCCTTTGGATTTGGGGCATGGACAAGGATTGGATTCAACGCCAGTCACTACAAATCTTCAAGGAGGTTTCTACCGCTTTCGTGTGGCGTCAGTTAGCTAGGTGTACCCGACTGGACAAGTGAGGCTTCGCGCGGCGCAGAGGGACCGGTCACCGCTGTTCGATCGTGGTGTTGCTTGTGCAACCGGCAGCCCGGCGCTTAGAATCTACTTTACGTATACGTCAATTGAGGCCGCAAGTCAGCGACCCACCCGGAGACTCCATGCCCCAGCTCGCCTCCAAACTCAGCCCACGTTCTGACGACTTCAAAACCAATGCTGCTGCCATGCAAGCCTTGGTGGACGACCTCAACGCCAAACTCGCGCGTATTGCGTTAGGCGGCGGCGATGCAGCCCGAGCCAAACATGTGGCGCGCGGTAAGTTGCTGCCCCGCGACCGGGTGGAAATGCTGCTGGATCCCGACACGCCTTTTTTGGAAGTGGCCCCTTTGGCGGCGCTGGGCATGTACCCGGACAAAGACGGCAGCGATTCAGCGCCTGGTGCAGGCGTGATTGCGGGCATCGGTCGCGTCAGCGGGGTGGAGTGCATGGTGGTGTGCAACGACGCCACCGTCAAGGGCGGCACCTACTTTCCGCTCACCGTGAAAAAACACCTGCGCGCGCAAGAGATTGCGCAGGAGAACAATCTGCCCTGCATTTATTTGGTGGACAGCGGCGGTGCCAACCTGCCCAATCAAGACGAAGTGTTTCCTGACCGCGACCACTTCGGCCGCATCTTCTTCAACCAAGCGAACATGAGCGCGGCGGGCATTGCGCAAATTGCGGTGGTCATGGGGTCGTGTACCGCAGGCGGTGCTTATGTGCCCGCCATGAGCGACGAGACCATCATCGTCAAAGAACAAGGCACGATTTTTCTCGGTGGCCCGCCCTTGGTGAAAGCGGCCACTGGCGAAGTCGTCACATCGGAGGATTTGGGTGGTGGTGATGTCCACACCCGGCTCTCCGGCGTGGCCGACCACCTGGCCAATGACGACACCCATGCATTGGCGCTGGCGCGTGCCGCCGTGGCGGGTTTGAACCGGCGCAAAGAAGTAGGCCTGGCCTTGAAGCCACCGCGCCCGCCCGCGTTCGATGAGACCGAGTTGCACGGCGTGATTCCGCTGGACGCACAGGGCAACCAAACCCGCAAGCCCTTTGATGTGCGCGAGGTGATTGCCCGCATCGTGGACGCTTCCGAGTTTGATGAATTCAAAGCGCGTTATGGCAGCACCTTGGTGTGCGGCTTCGCCCACATTGAAGGCATGCCGGTGGGCATCATCGCCAACAACGGCATTTTATTCACCGAGAGCGCCAACAAAGGCGCGCACTTCATTGAATTGTGCTGCCAGCGCAAGATTCCGCTCGTGTTCTTGCAAAACATCACCGGCTTCATGGTGGGCCGCAAGGTAGAGAACGAAGGCATTGCCCGCGCTGGGGCCAAGATGGTCACCGCTGTGGCTTGCGCGGCGGTGCCGAAGTTCACCGTCATCATTGGCGGCAGCTTTGGTGCGGGCAACTACGGCATGTGCGGCCGCGCTTATGGCCCGCGATTTTTATGGATGTGGCCCAACGCCCGCATCAGCGTCATGGGCGGCGAACAAGCCGCCAGCGTGCTGGCCACCGTGAAACGCGATGGCATTGAAAGCAAAGGCGGCCAATGGAGCACCCAGGAAGAAGAAGCCTTCAAAGCCCCCATACGCGAGCAGTACGAAACCCAGGGGCATCCGTATTACGCAAGCGCCCGTTTGTGGGACGACGGGGTGATAGACCCGGCTGACACGCGCCGCGTTTTGGCTTTGGGTTTGAGCGCCTCTTTGAACGCACCGATGGCCGATACGCGATTTGGGATTTTCAGGATGTAATTGACGGCGTATCTCGAGAATCAGTGAGCACACCGCCTATGACGCGAATCAACATCGATATGGACGATTCTTTGCTTGAAGTCGCTATGCGTTCAGGCCCCTTCAAAACAAAAAAAGAAACTGTTGATGCGGGGTTAAAGTTGATCGCGCGCCAAGCGGCATACCGCGAAACTCTGAAGCGTGAGGGCGAGAAGCCTGGGTCGCGCTCCACCGCTGCGGCTAAGAAGGGTTGTCATGATCGTCGTTGACTGGGGCACTTGCCGAGTCAAGCTCACCGCATGGAAGTGGTGTGTGGCCGCGCTGTTGGTCATCTGCCCTGTGCTTGCTTGGGCGCAGCCCAAGCCCTTTGAAGACATTCATCGCATCCCGGTCGAGGTGGTGGATGCTTATGGCAAAACCGCTCGGCAAGAAATCGTGGTCACCGTGTTCAAAGGTTGGGGCAGCGCGCCGCGACCCTTGCTGTTACTGAACCACGGCAGGGCCACCGATGCACAAGGCCGGGCTGCATTGGGCCGTGCCCGTTACAGCGACGCTGCGGCTTATTTTGTGCAGCGCGGCTTCATCGTGGCCGTGCCCACCCGCATAGGTTATGGCGTGTCTGGCGGTGAAGACGTTGAAGACACGGGCGCGTGTGGCAAGAGTCAGTTTGAATCGGGCTTTGAGGTGGCAGCTCAAGTCAGTCTTCAGGTGCTGACCTGGATGCGGCAGCGTACCGACGTGAATCCCGATCGCATCGTAGTGGCAGGTCAATCGCGCGGCGGTGCACTCTCTGTTGCTCTGGCTGCGAAGAACCCAGCCGGTGTGGTGGCCGCTATTAACTTTGCTGGTGGTGCGGGAGGCAACCCCAAAACCCGACCCGGCCAGCCCTGTGATGCCCATGTCATGAAGCGCGTGTTTGCAGGCTTTGGTGAAAAGGTACGCATCCCCACCTTGTGGATTTACGCCGAGAACGATTTATTCATGGGGCCCACCGAGCCGCGTGAATGGTTCGCTGCATTTCAAAGTACAGGCGGACGCGGCGAATTCGTGCAGTTCCCGCCTCACGGTGACGACGGCCACACTTTCTTCGCCCGTGGCCGCGACGTGTGGCAGGCGCGTGTTGATGAATTTTTGAAATCAATCGGGCTTTGAATGGCCTTGCAGTTTGCAGAGCAACGATCACCATGGCCACATTGAAATCCGTCAATTTCTTTCTTAAGCAAACAAGCGATGTTGCCCGCGTTTGTCTCAAATGCGAGATGGTGCATCGTTCGATCCCGTCCAAGAAAGAGTCCAGAGAATGACGATGTTGCTGCGTGCACTGTTTGTATGGGTAACCCTCTTGGGAGTAGCCTGTGCGCAAGAGCTTGATTCCCGATTAGGCGAACAAGTGGTCATGATTCCCGCCGGTGGTGTGTCCGAACCCTCGCTTGAGATGACGTTGTTCAAACCCACTGGCCCAGGCCCCTTTCCCGTGGTGGTGATCAATCATGGACGTGCACCAGGGCCGGGCCA
>JBJTHI010000097.1:0-17879 GCA_046094425.1 Burkholderiales bacterium
ACAGGACAGTGAAACGACTCAGCGCCGATGATAGTGCGGATCCCCGTGTGAAAGTAGGACATCGTCAGGCTACTTACCCCCCAATCCCCGCTCCCCCTCATCAAGGAGCGGGGATTCGCTTTTGAGGGGGAGAGATTTAAGGTATCAACGGCAGAGCCGTGGTGTTTTTGACGCGATCCAGCACAAAACTTGTTTTGCAGTCTTCCACGCTGGGGTGTTTGAGCAAACATTCCATGATGAAGCGCGAGTAATGCGCCATGTCGTGCACCACCACGCGCAACAAGTAGTCCATCTCGCCGGTCAGTGCCGCGCACTCGACCACCTCCGGCCAAGTTTGAACCGAGGCCCGGAACAAATCCATCGGATTACGTTTGTGCACTTCCGAGTGCTTCTCTAGCCGCACGTTGATGTAGGCCGTCAGCGCCAAGCCGATACGTTCGGGTTCAATCAGGGCAACGTAGCGTGAAATAACCTGGGTTTCTTCCAGCCGCTTCACCCTGCGCAGCACGGCAGATGGGGATAGTTGCACTTTGGTGGCCAGCTCGTCGTAGGTCGCACGCCCATCCATTTGAAGCGCCGCAAGAATGCGTCTATCAATTGAATCAAGCTCTTGGATGTACATCATTACTGGAAGTTTGCAGGAATCGGTCGCTTTCGGCAAGAACTTCCGAAAACTTGCAGCAATCCTGCATTCACCTGTGGCTACAGTGGCTTCCACATTTCAAGCCTCAATCATCCAGGAGACGCCATGCAATTCACGCCTTGGGACAACCCCATGGGAACCGGCGGATTTGAGTTTGTGGAGTACGCCGCCCCCGATCCGATCGCGCTGGGCAAGCTGTTTGAAACCATGGGTTTTTCAGCTATCGCCAAACACCGCACCAAGAACGTCACTTTGTACCGGCAGGGCGGGGTGAACTTCATCATCAATGCCGAACCGAATTCGTTCGCGCAGCGCTTTGCTCGCCAGCATGGCCCCAGTGTCTGTGCCATGGCTTTTCGTGTGAACGATGCGCGCCAAGCCTATGAGCGTGCGCTGGAACTCGGCGCTTGGGGTTTTGACAACCACACCGGGCCGATGGAGCTGAACATTCCCGCCATCAAAGGCATTGGTGACAGTTTGATTTATTTTGTAGACCGCTGGCAGGGCAAAGGCGGTGCCGCGCCCGGTGCCACTGGCAACATCAGTATTTATGACGTCGACTTCGTGCCCCTGGTTCATGGTGATCAACCGGCGCCGGGCGTCGCCAACGGTCACGGTCTGACCTACATCGACCACTTGACGCACAACGTGCACCGTGGCCGTATGAAAGAGTGGGCTGACTTTTATGAGCGGCTCTTCAATTTCAAAGAAGTGCGTTACTTCGACATTGAAGGCAAACTCACCGGTCTTAAAAGCAAGGCCATGACCAGCCCTTGCGGGAAGATTCGCATTCCCATCAACGAGAGTTCTGACGACAAGAGCCAAATCGCGGAGTACCTTGACCTTTACCACGGGGAAGGCATTCAACACATCGCTCTCGGCACAGACGACATTTACAGCACCGTCGCACAAATGCGTGAGAGAGGTGTGGTGTTTCAAGACACCATCGACACCTACTACGACTTGGTGAACAGACGGCTGCCCGGCCATGGTGAGAATGTGGACGAGCTGCGTCGCCAGCGTATCTTGATCGACGGTGCCACGCACCTGGGGGCACCCAACGAGTTGCTCTTGCAAATCTTCACGCAAACGGTAATTGGGCCCATCTTCTTCGAGATCATTCAGCGCAAGGGCGATCAAGGATTTGGTGAAGGCAACTTCCGCGCCTTGTTCGAGAGCATTGAGTTGGATCAAATCCGTCGTGGTGTATTGACCGAACCACTTCCTAATTGAGACCCTCAACATGACACCACACGCTGTTGATTTCCACGACGGATTGAACAAGGGCGTGGCCCCGGTGACTTACGGCCAAGGCACGCGGCCGCCCCGGGGTGATTACAGCAGTGCGCAAGCAGACTACACCTGCGCGCAGCACTGGCAGCGGTACACCGATGCGGAACACCAGCTCTATCGCCGTTTGCACGCCCGCCAGTGTGCGCAGTTGCAGGGGCTGGCTTGTGAAGAGTTCATAGACGCTGTTCATCTCCTCGGGACGCCGGAGCGAATACCGCGCTTTGAAGACGTGAATGCGCACTTGTTTCCAGCCACCGGTTGGTCTGTGGTGGCTGTGCCAGGTTTGATTCCGGAAGAGGCGTTTTTCTCGTTATTGGCCACACGGCGTTTCCCGGTCACGAACTGGCTGCGCAAGGAGAGCGAATTTGAATACGTGGTGGAGCCCGATGTATTCCACGATTTGTTCGGACACGTGCCCTTGCTCTTCAACCCCGTGTTTGCCGACTACATGCAGGCCTATGGGCAAGGGGGCCTCAAGGCGAGTCGGCTCCATGCCTGCGAGATGCTGGCGCGGCTTTACTGGTACACGGTGGAATTTGGTTTGATTCGAACTCCTGCGGGCTTGCGTGCTTACGGCGCGGGGATTCTCTCAAGTAGCGGAGAACTGCGCCACAGCGTGACCAGCAACCAACCCGCGCGTCTTGCCTTCGACTTGGAGCGCATCATGCGCACCCGCTACCGCATCGACTGTTACCAGCCAACCTATTTTGTGATTCAGTCTTTTGAGCAACTCTTTGAGGCCACGGAACAAGAGTTCACACCCTTCTACAGCGCACTGCAATCCGCCCCGCTGATCGAAGCGGGTGAGGTGCTGGCGGGCGAGCACACCATAGGCGTTTGAGTCACTGTGGTTGAGGTCTCCCCCAAGGGAGGGCCACCGTGTGGGCGATTGGAAATCCCTGGGGCTGGGTTGACACTCCACCCAACGTGCTCGATCCGAGCGCGCCGCCTCCGTTGGGTGTCTCATGCCTCACCACCTGTTTCACCGCTGCACCTTGGTCATGTTGCTCGCGCTTTCGCTGGGCTTGGCAGCGGCCTTGTGGACCTGGGGGGCATTGGTTTGCCCAAAGCGGTGGTGTTTCAAGAAGATGCTTCTCACTTCGTTCAAGTACCTATGGGGGCCGTTGTCGCGCTGACCGCGCTGGCTGTGTGGGCGCAGTTTTTACTGGCTCGAGGCCAACGCAGAGTCTGCGACGTGACTTGGCCTTGGCGACTTGTTCTTGCCTTCATTACATTGAGGGCTGGCTTGTGGGCGGCGCAAAACAGCCCGACCAATGACGCTCATCTCACTGCCGTTGTGCTCGCCATACAACTCAGTCAAGCCGGCCTGGCGGTGTTGTTGTGCTGGGGTTGGTTGGCTGAACGTTTCAGCGCATTTCGGTCTGCTCGTGTGGCATTGCCCGCGTGCGCGACTTCCCTCGCTGTTGCAGCGCTGTGGTGGCACTTTATTCCCTCGTCGAATGCCACATCTCCAAGCGGTGACGCTCGCATCATCCTGCTTTTGCAATTGCTGCCTTTGGCCATTCTGCTGGCGGGCATTTTGCGTTTGCCCGGGCGGCTGTTGGGACGCAGCGAATCGCTGTGGATGGCCGCCGCCTATTTACTGACGTGGTTGATGACATGGTGGCCAGCGGTGACGACATCAGTCCAAGCAGCGCTTCCGTTGGCTTCCTGGCCCTGGCTGTTGTTCAGCCAATTGTGTTTCATGGTCTTCATTCTCATGAACAGCGGTTTACGAACCCAACGTAACCCGGCGCGCGCGGGTGTACGGTCGGACAGGCGCGGCAGCGCACCCGCTTGGTTGACTCATTTCAGGTTTGATGCCTTGGCTGCATCCAATCGCCGAAGTAACTCTTGAAGAATAGTCTCATGACGGGCCATTTCAATGTGCGCGCAGGCTGGTAGGTGAATATTCTTGGCACCTGCCAAAGAGGCGGTTGAGGCAGGAAATACAACGTTGTCGCAGTGGCTGAAAAAACAAGTGAACAGGCTGCGGCGGGCAGCGGTTTCGCTGGCCGCCAGCGCTTGAAGCCAATCGCTGCGTTGCTGCATCTGTAAACCGTTGGTGGTGACCGCAAAACGCGCCAGCCACGTGCCTTGGTGGGGGCTACCGATGGTGATGACATGCTGCACCAAGTGGTCGGCGTTTGAGCGACGCAACCAGGCGCGCACTGCCAAGCCACCCATGCTGTGTGCCACCACCAGCACGGGTTGCCCCGTGGCATGGTGCAAGCGGCCAATGGCGGTATCTATCGTGTCCGCATAGTCGTCGATCGACGACCAGGGGGGCTCCAAATTCACCGCTGCAAAGGGTATGCCGTGTTCGCGCAAACGCTGCAACCAGGGGTTCCACAACCCGCGGTTGCATACAAAGCCGTGCACGAATAAAACGGCGGTTTGACCGTGCAGACTCACCAGCGGGCTGTCGGCATATCGGTCAGAGCGAAAAGGTTGTTGCCAACAAAACACCTGGGGTGCGGTGAGCACTTCTGAGCACCAAGCCAGGACCACCTGGCGCGCCGTAGCCCGTGGCGCGGGGTCGTGGCGGTTTTGCCAGTGCATCCAAACAAACTCCAGGGCTAAAAAAAGCGCGTAAGCAAAGAGCAAAGCCACTGCGCCGCCAGCGGCCCAATAAGGGTGGCCCTTGGCCCCCGCCCAGGCGGCCCACAGGAGGGAGGTCAAAAGCAATAGCAGGGTGGTGAAACGTTGCAGTCGAGCCAGCATAAAAAGGGCGGAATGGGTTTCCCCAGATTGGAACAGCTTTGTCCAATACGCCGTTGAACGGGCAAGCGTTCCATATTCTGATGGCTCTACACTTTGCCCATGACGGTAGCTTTTGTCCCTTCGGCCGAGTCCATCTTGCACTCCCTGCATCAGGTGCATATGCAGCGCCAGCGGCGCAACTCCGTAGCGGGCTTGGAGGCAGCGGTGGGTCGCATCAAGGCCTACCAGCAGCAACGTTTCTCGCACACCTATGCTGATTTGTTGAGCAGCCCACGTTATGGCGGTGCTGCTCGGTTCTTTTTGGAAGAGCTGTATGGCCCGCGTGATTTTTCCGAGCGTGATGCCCAGTTCGCGCGCGTGGTGCCCGCCTTGGTGAAACTCTTCCCACAAGAAATTGTGGCCACCGTGCACACCTTGGCCGAATTGCATGCGCTGTCTGAGCGGCTGGACACCGCGATGGGCGAGGCCCACCCCAGCAAGGCACTCACCGCCAACAGTTATGCGTCCGCCTGGCGACAAGTGGGTCGGGCACCAGAGCGCGAACAACAAATTACCCTCACCTTGGTGTTGGGCCAAGCGCTGGATCGCCTCACGCGCAAACCCTTGTTGCGCCAAAGCCTGCGTTTGATGCGTGGCCCCGCGCGGGCGGCGGGTTTGGACCAACTGCAAACTGTGTTGGAAAGTGGCTTCGACACCTTTCATGCCATGCGCGGGGCCGATGAATTTTTGAACACCGTCGCCACACGAGAGCGTGCGCTGGCGGCTGCGTTGTTTGGGGCGGCCGGTTCCGATGCGAGTTTGGTGGCTTCTTTGCCATTGCAAGCAGTGTGATGCGGCTTCACATGTGCTTCAACGAGTTCTCTCCCCGCAGAAATTCGCGGCCACAATGGACTGCTGACTTTGCCTATGTTTTGCGCGTTGCTTATCCAAGGAGTGTTGGGGTGTTCTCATTCTCGCGGGTTCTTCCCTGCATGTTGCCTGGCTGTTTGGCCTTGCTGTTGGTGACCTCGGCTCAAGCACAAACGCCAACTCCACCCGCACCGCTACCTGGGGCCAGCTCCCCAGATGTCAGCACCGCCGCAACGCCTGCGGTGCCTGTGTCCGACTCCGCCCAGCGCCTCTACCAATCTGCACGCGGCAAGCTGCTGCAAGTGCGCACCTTGCTCAAAGACCAAGGCAGCCAGGCCAGTGTCGGTTCGGGTTTTTTGGTGAGTAGCCAGGGGCATGTCATCACCAACTACCACGTGGTCAGCCAGGCCGCACTGCAACCCAAACGTTATCGCTTGAGTTACAGCATGGCTCAAAGCGGCCCGGACGACCAAGGTGAACTCGAGTTGCTGGCCTTTGACATCGCCCACGACCTGGCCTTGGTGCGCATCGTGAACATGCCAAAAACCTTGGCCGAGCGGGGTGCCTTGGCCTTCCGGCCAGCGGCAAGCGCATTGGCGCGCGGAGAGCGCATTTACTCATTGGGCAACCCGCTGGACGTGGGCTTTGCGGTGGTAGAGGGCAACTACAACGGCTTGGTAGAGCGCAGCGTCAACCCGCACATTTTTTTCTCCGGTTCACTCAACCCCGGCATGAGTGGGGGCCCCGCGCTGGACGAAAGCGGCCGCGTCATGGGTGTGAATGTGGCCACCCGCCGCGATGGCGAACAGGTGAGTTTTTTGGTGCCAGCGGAATTCGCCCAAGCCTTATTGCAACGGGGCCGCGAAGCCAAACCGCTGACGGGTGACTTGTGGCCTGAGGTCACGCGTCAGCTCGCCGCTCATCAAGACGCCGTGGTGCAGCGCTTCTTGGCCTTGCCTTGGCGTTCTGCCGGCCATGCGCGGTACCAGGTGCCGGTGCCCCAAGACGACTTCATGCGCTGCTGGGGCAGCAGTTCATCGGCCGAGACCAAAGGCATGGCCTTTGAGCGGTCTGATTGCCAAACCGACAGCACCGTCTTCGTGAGCGACCGCTTTTCGGTAGGCTTCTTGAGCGTGCGCCACGAGGTTTACGACGCCCGCCGCATCGGTGTAGTGCGTTTTGCGCGCGAGTACAGCGCCAGTTTTGCCAACGAAAGTTTTGGCCGAGGGGGTGATGTGATCACCGCCCCGCAATGCCGCGAAAACTTCATTGATGCAGGAGGGCTACCGCTGCGCGGTGTCGCCTGTTTTCGCGCCTATAAAAAACTGCCCGGCCTCTATGCCGTGAGCGTGCTCGTCACGAGCGTGGATGCCAAAACCGAAGGCGTGCAAGGCCGCTTCGATGCTTTCGGAGTTTCTTTCACCAACGCGATGGCCCTGAGTGAACATTACCTGAGAGGCTTCGGATGGAAACGCTGACGCTGGCGGTGATTGAGCGCTTGGACGACCACGGCCAAGTACTGGACGTGCACCGTGTGCACCACTGGCCCCAAAAAATCGGCCGTGCGGTGGACAACGATTTGCTGATTGATGACCCCCACGTCGCTGCCCAACATGCCAGCCTCGCGCCGCGTCGCCGTTCGGATGAGTCGCTTGCTTCTACCGAAACGGTGGACGACACCCTCATCGAACTCGCCGTGGGCGACACCCTCAACGGCGTGAGCTTGCTGCCTAAAAAGCGCCGACAAAAAACCTTGCACGCGCGCAGCGGTCAAACACTGGCCTTGATGAGTGGCAGTGAAATTCAAGTGGGCCAAACCCGATTGCGTTTGCGTCTGCCGGGTGAGTTGCTCGCTCCCGAACAGCCGCTGCAAGCATCCCGCCGCCCAAGCGTAGCATTCATACCCGCCTTGGCCCTGGTGGGCGTGGCGGTTTTGGTGTTGGACCAGTGGACACAAAGCAACCCGTCCACGTCTTGGTTGGAGATTCTTTCTCCCGTGCTGGCAGGCCCCTTTGCCTTGTTGTTGTGGTGCGCCACTTGGGCCTTGTTCTCCAAACTTTTTCGCGGGCAGTTCGCGCTTGGCACCCATCTGCGCATTGCCCTGCCTTGGGTCGTCGGATTGATGCTGCTGGTGCCTGTGCTGAATCAAGCCAGTTTTGCTTTTTCGTGGCCCAGCCTTAGCCGCATCGTGCCTTTGCTTGAAGCCGCAGGCGGTTGTGCTTTGGTGTGGCAACACCTGAGTGCCATCGTCCCCAAACGCCGCTGGCACCTGGCCACCTCCACGGCTTTGGTTTTTGCGGCGGTGACGGCCTATGTGGGCTACAACCACCACCAAAGTGAGAGCCGCTGGTTCGAGCAGCTTTACGCCACCACCATCTCACTGCCCGCGATGCGTGTGGCACCCGCGGTGTCGCTAGAAAGCTTCATGGGATCGTTGCGAGGTTTGGAAGGGGAGTTGGAGCGGCAATTGCTTGACAGCAAGGAGGCCGAGGTCAACGGCGATTGATGCGATCTGAATGGCTGTTACGGCTGATGCTGCACCGTCCCCCAATCCACCGTCGCTAACGAGCTGCCGCTGGCGTTCACCAGCGTTGACCCCGGGCAACTCTGCTCCCCACGCACCACCAAAAAATGCTGGTGGTTCAGTGGGGTGCTCACCGAGGTGTAGCGGGCCGGGTGCTCTTCGTTGCGGTCTATGCTGCCGCTGCCATTGGTGTCGCTGCTGTAGCGGCAGACTCGGTACTGGCCTAAGTTGACGCCTACCGTCCAACCTTGTGGGTTGATGTGGCTGTGGCCTGACCAGGGCGTGCTCACGTGTGTGTTGCCATTGGCAGCCGGCAAATCCACCAAGCAGTAGTAGCTGACGAACCGCTCACCGGTATCTATCCCCGCATTGGCGTTCAAGGCCACCCATGCAGTGCTGCCATTGAGCAGTACCACCTTGACGGCTTCGCTCTCGCAAATTGGCGGCGCGGCAGTGGGCGCAGTGCTCAAGCTCAAACCCACAGACAGCGGCAGTGGCATGTCATTGGCCGCTTGTGCTGTGGGTGGTTGCGCCAAAGAAAAACGCACCAAGCCACTGAGCAACAAGGCATTCACCGCACTGCACTGCGTGAGCTGGGTACTGTTCACTTGCTGTTGTTGCAAGGTGGCAGGCAGACCGGTGCAAATGGCGGTGACGCGACCGCTGCGGTTGTCAAACAACCAAACCAAGGTGCTGGTGCTGCTGGGTTTGAAGCTGCTGCGGCCATCGCCCAAATCGTGGGCCCTGGACGGAATGAAGGGCGAGCGACCCCCTACGCCCCATAAGGGGTGGGCGCGAGTGGGTTGACTCAGCGCTGCGGCCAAGCCAGGGTCTTGGCCCGCAATGAGGGTGTGCAGATGCAGGCTTTGGGTTTGGCCTTTGCGGTCTGTCCAACCCACCTCGATGTGGCTGGTTTTGTAGGCCAAGAGGGTGTTGTCATCTACATGGCGCTGCACTTGGTAGCTGGTGTTGTTGCTGCTTGTTTTGGCACCTGTTGCGGCGGTGTTGCCACTTTGAATCGCCGCATAGTGCGGCAAGCCAGGTGCGCTCACCAGGTTGGCGTTGGGGGCCACAAACGCACGTTGTTCTTCCAGCGCCTGTTGCGCCAGACGCAGTGCCTCACCACGATGGCGTGCCAGTTCGCTACTCCAGCGCAGGCCCTCTTGGCTACGCATCAAGCCGAGCATGCCGATGGTGACCACCAAAAAGGCCACCAAGGCTTCAATCAAGGACATGCCGCGTTGGCGCTTGCGTGGCGTATTCATGGTGCTTGGTCGCTCCAACCGCCCGGCAACGCAGCCCAGCTTCCGGTGTTCCAACGCAGCCGATCCAGCACGGTGCTGTTCCACACGAACTGCGGGGCGCCGCTTGTCAACACATCGCCCGCAGACCATGCAGCACCTTGCAACCACGCATTGCTGCTGGCTTGTTGCCAGTGCAATTCGTTGGCATACACAGCCCCCACAATTTGTACGGCACCACGCAGCACGAGTTGGCCTTGCACCGCGAGCAACACCGGCTGACTCAGGCTGCCCAGTGGCAGCGGGTTGCTGCCCGCGTCAAGCAGCATGTCACCGGCCACCCAAATCAAACGGTTGCCGCGTTGTGCAATGGCGTTTAACAACGCGGCGCTGCAATGGACGCCGTGTCCGCAGCTCAGGTGCTGAACGCTGGTTTGTGCGGCCCAGCGCGCCTGCCCCATGCCCCATACCGCAGTGAACAAAGCGTGTGGTGCCAAACTCGCCAAATCGGCATCCAAGGCGGCGATGGCTTGGCTGGTGCTGCCGCCTGCCACCGAAGAGAGTTGCGGCGCGCTGATTTGAATGCTGCCACCCGCATGCAGGGCGACACCGCCCGAAGCGGCGTCCAGGTGGTGTGCGCCTAGTGTTTGGCCGCTGATGTTGCCACGCGCCGTCAGCGGTGCAGCGGGCGGTGTGCGCAAGCCGCCGACCAAAGCCAGATGCACCTGCTGGTGGGCGTGCGCTTGACCAGCAGGTGCTTCGCTGTTCATGTCCCAACAGTCTGGCCCTGCACTTTGGCAACCTTTGGCGTGCAGATGGATTTGACCTGGGGTGGTGGTCTCCAGCAACTGCACCACGAAGCCTTGCACAGGTTCGTCGTTTGGTGTCGCGTTTTGAACAAGCGCGACAGCCGCAGCGCCTTGCGATGGGCAATGGCATCGCCACTGACTGCCGTCACGCAAGCACGCGGCGGTGAGGCCCACAGTGCTGTGCTGCAAACGAGTGCTCGCGTTGTAGTGCAGGTGGAGTTCGCGCCAAAGTGTTGCGCTGCTGCGGTTGTCCGGTAAACAGTCGCTGTTGATGCGCTCTTTGCTGTTCAGCATGGCCAAGCCCCATTCCACACCCGCTTGTGCGGCCTCGAAGGCCACTGCCGCACGCACTTGGTTGGTCGCCGTGCGCTGTTCAAACACCAAGTGGCGGTTGGCAAAGGCCAGCACCAAAGTCAATACAAAAAACAGCAGCAGGGTCACCACCAGCGCCGCTGCACCGCGTTGTGATGCAAGTGAAGAATGCAGTTTCATGCGGGACAACTCCCAATGACGGCGTCATGACGAAGACGCACTTGGGTTTGCAGGCTGCGGTGCACTTGGGCCTCGTGTGTGGCGCTGGCGTGTATGTTGATGTGCAGGCTGCGCACCTGTTGGCGCGGCGGGCAGGTGTTGGATGCAGGCGGGCAAGGCCGGTGACACAGGTCGGCCAAGGTTTGCTCATGCACTTGCGGTTGAATTTGTAGTTGAGTGATTTGCATCACCTCAGGGTCGGTCAAGGCTTGCCAACCAGCGGCACCCAAGCGCATTTGCAGCACACCCTGTTGCAGGCGAAAGCCGAGGGTTTCGTTGCTGTCGATTTGCTGGTTTTCTTGCGCATCGCGCGAGGCATGGAACAGAACGCTGGTGGTGTTGGTTGCCCACGCTGTGTAGGGGTTGGTTTGAGGTGGCAGATTGGCCTGCCCGTCTGCCTGCCAAATGGCCGCCTGCGGCGTACCCCAATGCCCGGCGCGTTGCAAGTGGCGGCTCATCAAGTCCAGCGTCACGCGCAAGTCTTGCTGCAAGCGGGCTTGCAGCAGCAGGCTGCGGTTTTCGCGCAAGTGCTCGGTGAGCAAGAACAAAGCCGTGGCCACGATGAAGAGGCCCAGGGCCATTCCCACCATCAACTCCACCAGGGAGACGCCTTTGCATGATCTGCGATTCAGAGCGACCAGCATGCGCGGTTCTCCAAGGCAGTGTTGTTCAAGGCGGCTGTGGGGCCGGACGATTTCACCTGGTTCAAACCCTGAACCTGCAATTGCAAATAGCGGCAACGCGCATCCGCTTGTTGTGTGCCTTGCGCCTGCAACAACACCTGGTAGCCGCTTGCATTCACGCTGTGCAGACTGACGCTGTAATGGCCGCTGCTGGTGATTGCAGGATGCTGCAACGCCGCTAGCGTGCCGTAGGTCATGTGGTCGGCGCGGTGGCGCTCTTGCATCAGTTGCAATTGCATGATGGTGGCGAGGCCATCCACGCGGCGCGTTTTCAGAATCACGCTGTGGAAGGACGGCAAACTCAAAGCCGCCAAGATGGCACTCACCGCCATGGCGCACAACAGCTCAATCAAGGTGAAGCCGCGCGCGGTTGGGGTGCTGAGGGAGAGCATGGACGTTCCCTTTCAGCAAACCACATGGCCTGGCACGCTGCCGCCGGGTGAGCAGGTGCGCACGCGTCCCATCACATTCACCACGTGGCGCAGTTGCTGGCCTTGTGGGTTGCTGATGTTCAATGTCGCCGTGGGCGTGCTGGTGCCGTCCCAAGGGTCAAACCGCAACGAGTTGGCGGACGATTGCAAGGCCGCTTTGTCCTGCGCCGTCCAGCGCACGGTTTTTACCTCAGTCGCACCGCCGCTGCACACGGCGGGCGTGTTGTCAACCGGGCCACAGGTGCAGGCATTCGCGCTGCCACTGTGCAGCACATAACAAGAGCCCCCCGCCCAAGGCAACACCGTCAAACGCAAACCCTGCTGCCGCGCCACGGCCTCGCTGCGAATGAATTGCAAATCGCCGAGTAACTGCTGGGCCGCGCCTCGCAACCGCTGCTGATCCAGCCAACGCGCCATTGATGGCACTGCGGTGGTGGCCAAGATGGTGCTCACGGCCACGGTGATCAAGCCCTCGATCAAGGTGAACCCGTGCTGTCTTTTTGAACGTGCGGTGTGTGATCTCACGGCTGGCTTCCTGTCGTTGATGAACTGGAAGCGACTGTAAAAACCGTGATCAATTCACGCGACCCCAGGAGGTGGGAGTTGGGGTGGGTTTGAGGGGTGCCCCTGGATGGGGGAAGCGGATGTTGTGCTGCCGCGCTGGGGGCTCAAATGTTAGTGTCTGTGGGATTTAGAGGAGGTACTCGGTACCCTGAGTCGGAGTCCCTACCCACCATATTCTCTACGCCACGACTCCAAGTCAAGGCGCTCAATGGCGGCGTTCATTGCCGCCTGTATGGTGTGCGAGTCGGACTCCGCGTGTTGACGTGTTGCTGCATAAATATGGCTGGAAACAACTGAGCCGACGGCGTGCAACGATTCGTGTCTAGATAGGCCTTGAGCCTGTAGTCGCGTCATTGCGCGCAGGGTGGGGCCGAAGCCCATGGCGATTTGGTTCTCGACAATGACGTGTATGGCGGCGTGCGCCTTTGCGTTGCCTGATTTCAGGCGACGCGCCATGTGAAACGTGGAGACCACACGGATTCGCTCCTGCTCGGGCAACTCTAGCCAATCAGTCGGGGTAGGTGCGTTCTCAGGGTTGTAGAAAGTCTTGCTGGCCATGGCAATTGGTGAGGTGTGACGGCGGTGTTCGGTGCGGCCCGTGCATTCGATGTGGCGTCACCCTACTCGCGCACGCCAATACCCAGGCTGTTTTTTATCTGGCCGAATGGCGTACACGACCGTCTCGTTGGGTTCTTCCCGAAAGACCACTGAAAACGGGAACCCGGTGATCCGAAGCCGACGGCATCCTTCCTCGTCTGGTTTTCCTGCCAAGGGGTTGCGTTTGATTTGCGCAAAGATTGACTTGACCTCGGCAACAAACCTCTTTCCATGCCCTGGGCGGGCTTGTTCCAGATACTGTGATTCGTGCAGAAGCTCCGCGCGAGCTGCTGAATCTAGGCGCAGGGCTTTCACCGCGTGAGTCGAGTCGCTTCTGCGATCACTTCATCAGCGTCGTGCAACGTTGCTTCACCCCGCTCGTAGGCAGCAACGCGACTGCGAAGTTCGAGGCGCCAAGCCTCTTCAACGCCCACATCTACCGGCTCGTCCAGTGTTTCGCGTAGCAACTCGACCAATTGGATTCTTTCTTGTGGTGAAAGTGCCTTACCACGCGCGACAAGTTCAGCAACAGTGTCAGTCATTGTGGGCCTCCAATGAAGAGTTCAATTTTATGCCCGGCTGGCTGGTCGATGGGGTGTGATGCTCACCTCACCCCCCATCCCCCTCCAAATAAAACCACCGCCCCTCCTCCCACACAAAGCGGCTCACCTCATGCAGCCGATGCGCGCGCCCACCTTGTTTGCTGCGGGCGATGAATTCCACGGTGGCGTGGGTGGCGTCTTGAACTTCAAACCTTTTCACCGCCAGCCCCAACCACTTCAGGCCGGCATCGTTCAGGTCAAGCGACGGCGGGCGGGTGCTGGGGTGCCAGGTGGCGAGCAGGTAGTCGGGCAGCTTCAAGACGAAGGCGCTGTAACGCGAGCGCATCAGGGCTTGCGCGTTGGAGGCTTGTAAGGCCAGCGGCCCGGCGTGGTAGCGGCCGCAGCAGTCGGCATAAGCCAGTGCGGGGCCTTGTTCGGTGCGGCAAGGGCAGGGTGGGGTGGTGGGTGGTTTGGAAAGAGGCGGCATGGGGTGCATCTTGCCCCAAGCCTGGGTGAGGCCCGAAGTGGTTTGCAAAACAGCTTGCGCAAAATACTGTATAAACATACAGTACATGCTCTTGTCAAAACCAGTGCGCGTCAGCAGCCCTTGTCTGCCCTTATGCAGGGCGCGCACCCCACCCAACTCAGGAGTGATTCATCATGCTTGACCACATGACTTTCCGCGTGGCCGATATCCACCGTGCCAAAGCTTTCTACAGCGCCACGCTTGCGCCACTGGGCTACAGCGTGGCCTATGAAGGGCAGCACGGCGCGAACATTTTGGGCTTGGCCCACCCTGACCCTTCGGAACCTGACGGCAAAAAGGCCGATGTGTGGTTCATTGATGGCCCCTCTCCCTACGGTGGGCCGCCCGCGACGGTGGGCTGTCACCTGGCATGGCGGGCTGAAAGTCGCGCGCAAGTGGATGCTTTTTATCGCGCAGCCATCGCTGCCGGTGGAAAGGACAACGGCCCCCCCGGGCTGCGCCCTCATTACCACGCTCACTACTACGGTGCTTTTGTCCTCGACCCCGAGGGGAACAACATTGAAGCGGTGTGCCATCAGCCGGAATGAGCAGCGCGCAGCGCTTCTTTCTTCCGTGCAGTTTATTTGTTGGCCTTGACCACCATGCACCACAAAGCGCCTGGCTCCGCCGCTTTGTTGCGCCCTGCGGCTCGCAAAGCCACCAGCGCCGTGGCGGTGCACCCCAGCTTGTGGCTGGGGCATCAACTGGGTCGCAGCAGCGAGCGTGGGCTGCCCACGGGTTTTGCACCGCTGGATGCCGAGTTGCCGGGCGGCGGTTGGCCGCGCCGGGCCTTGAGTGAGTTGTTGTGGGCGCAAATGGGCATGGGTGAGGTGCGCCTCCTGGCACCGAGTTTGGTGGCTACGCAGCAAGCGGGGCGGGTGGTGATGTTGTTTGATCCGCCTGCGGCCTTGTCGGCTTTGGCTTTGGCTCAAATGGGGCTGGATGTGTCGCAGTTGTTGTTGATTCAAACCCGCGAGGCTGTGGCTACGCCTGCTGCGCAACCAGCGTCGGCAGGGGGTCAGAAAAAAGGCGCTCACTCCAACAGCCTTTGGGCCTTGGAGCAAGTGCTCAAAAGTGGCCATGTGGGGGCGGTGGTGGCATGGTTGCCTGCGGGCCTGCGGCCAGAGTACCTGCGCCGTTTGCAACTGGCCGCACAACACCACGATGGCCCGGCCTTCATGCTGCGCCCTTGGTGGGGGGCAGATGCTCAACAGCACATGCAGCCCAGTGCGGCCCCGCTGCGTTTGGGGTTGAAGCCTGTGGCAGCTTGGCAAGTGTCACACGCTGCACAGCTTGCGTCGGCACATCAACCGGGTGCTGAGCAACTGTCCATTCAACTGTTCAAACGCAAAGGCCCACCGCGCCTGCAACCGCTGTTGCTGAACTTGCCGTCGGTGCTGGCGAACGATGGGCGTTCTATCCCAGAGACCCCGCAAGACCTGCCTTTGCTGCGACCGGCTGCGTTTGTCAATTTGGCTTGATTGGCGACAAGCCTCAGCCACCCTCACCTCCGTTCGGGCTGAGCCTGTCGAAGCCTGCGTTTGTTGCTCCGCGCGCCCCTTCGACAGGTCTTGTCCTGAGCCCCATCGAAGGGTCATGGCGAACGGAGGAGGGTTGAGGAATGTTGGCGAATCAAGATTTGGTTTGAACCCCGCCTCGTGTTGTTTTTGTAAAGCCTGCACCCCCCATGCTGTGGATCGCCATCCACCTCCCCCTGTTGTCGCTCGAATCCTGGGCGGCCACCTTGCCGTTCACTTTGAGTGCACCGCTGGCCTTGATGGATGCCAAGCGGGTGCTGCATGTCAATGCCCAAGCCCAGGCTTTGGGTGTGCAACCCGATTTGAAGCGCGCCACTGCGCTGGCCTTGGCACCTGATCTGCTGCTGGGGCAGCCAGACGAAAAACGCGACGCCCAAGCCTTGCTCTGCGTGGCCCATGCCGCCTTGGTGTTCACGCCCATGGTGCACCTGGCCAGCCACCCGGCACACACCGTTCTCTTGGAAGTGCAGGCCAGTTTGCGCTGCTTTGGCGGTGAAGCGGCCTTGCTGCAAGGTTTGCAGGCGGCTCTGGGGCGGTTGCCTCACCGCATGCACCTGGCCTTGGCACCCACACCGCAAGGCGCGGCCTTGCTGGCGCGGTGGTCAGCTTGTGCCGCTCAGCCCAACCACACCACCCCGATTCGCTGCGGCAATCTCACCGATCTCCAACGCCAACTGCACGAGGCCCCGCTGACCTTGCTGGCCAGCACCGCAGGCCATGAAGACACCTTGCTCAGCATGGGCCTGCACACCCTGGGCGCTTTGTGCCGTCTGCCGCGTGCCGGGTTGACCCGGCGTTTTGGTGAAGCCTTGCTCGATGAAATCGATCGCCTCCTCGGCAACCGCGCCGACCCACGCCTGCCCCTGGTCTTGCCCGAAACCTTCCACGCCCAACTGGAGTTGTGGACACGTGCCGACACCACAGACCAACTCTTGCCCGCCGCCACCGTGTTGCTGGAGCAACTGCTGGCCTGGGCCCGCGCACGCCAAGGCCGTGTGGCTTGTTTCAGCTTGCGGCTGAAGCACGAACAACGCCGCACCCGTGGTGATGCAGACCACACGCCCGCCAGCACCCACTTGCGCATCGCCCTGACCCAAGCCAGCGCCGAGCTGACACACCTGCAATCCTTGCTGCGCGAGCATCTGGCGCGCTTGCAGCTGCCAGCACCCACATTGGAAATTCACCTTGAATGCGCCGACTGGGTGCAAAACGCGCCGCCCAATGAATCCCTCTTTCCCACGCCGCAAAGTGAAAGTGAAGGCTTGGTGCAACTCATCGAACGCTTGCAAGCCCGCCTCGGCACGGAGCATGTGCGCCGCCTCACCGCCGTGGCCGACCACAGGCCCGAGTGCGCCAGCCCAAGCCACAGCGCCCAAGCCACGATCTCCCACTTGCGGGCCGAGCGCAGCCAGCAGGTGCAACAAACCGCCCCTGCCGCCGCTCGCCCGGTGTGGTTGCGGAGCCCGCCGCAAGCCCTGAAAGAACGCAACCACCGCCCGTGCTTAGACGGCCAAACCCTGCAACTGCTGTGTGGCCCCGAACGCATCGAGAGCGGCTGGTGGGACGGCTTGCTGTGCGAACGCGACTACTTCATCGCCCGTCAACCCAGCGGCGCTTTGGTGTGGGTGTACCGGCTGCGGCATGCACGAGAAGGGGATGCGGCGGGGTGGTTTTTGCAGGGGTGGTTTGGGTGAAGTGGAACATGCAGTGCGGCCTAGTGAGTCCCCAGTGCAATTTTGGGTTTGAGCACATAGCCAAAGCGCACCCTGCCAACATTTTGAGCAGTCCTGATTCTGAGCCAGAATACTTGTGCGCATCATTGCTCGCAAGTCCTCGTTTCTAAATGAGTAGCCCCGATGACGGTCGATACCTGCCGCTTGATTGATTTGCCAAAGATCCACGATCCGCGTGGAAACCTGACCTTCATTGAGGGTGGTGTGCATGTGCCCTTCCAAATCGAGCGGGTGTATTACTTGTATGACGTACCGGGCGGCTCCGAGCGCGGCGGACACGCCCACAAGGGACTTCACCAACTGATCGTGGCTATGTCGGGTAGCTTTGACGTACTGATTGATGACGGTCTCCAGCGCCGTCGTATCCACCTGAGCCGTTCTTACTACGGCCTGTATATCTGTCCGATGATTTGGCGCGAGATAGACAATTTTTCGTCAGGTGCCGTGTGTATGGTTCTCGCGTCCAACCGCTATGACGAGTTCGACTACTACCGCGACTACGCTGAATTTCTCACCTGATTAGCGACAAACCTCAGCTGCACGAATGAACCTGGCGTTGCGAGGGGTAGTGAGGCAAGCGGCCCGCAAGAGGCGGGGCAAGATGGAGCTGAGATTGAAGCGGCGATTGAACCTGTACTGTGCTTCGGCGAG
>JBJTHI010000098.1:0-3733 GCA_046094425.1 Burkholderiales bacterium
GTCGTACAAATTGCGCTGAGTCTCTGCGAGGATGGGCTCGGCTTGTACGTCAGCCCCCAGGTCGGCGCAGGCGGACTGGATGAGGCCGCGCAGGTGCTCCATGTCCAAGGGGCGTTGCTGACCGTTTTCGGTCACCATGAAAACGCGCATCAAGGTGTGGTCGACGGCTGGCGGTGGTTGGAGCGTTGAAATTGACCACCCGGGCGAGGCCATCAAAGCCGAGGGCATTGTTACCACACTGGATTCGAAAACACGCTGCATTGCAGAACCTCCTTGTGCCTTCAATCAGCAGGTGCCGAGCGCACACCCGCCTGCATGAGTCACCGGCCCCTCAGCCGCTACCCACCACCTGGTCAACCACAGCCTGTTTTCAGGCCATCTCCAACAAAACTTATTTTGTTTGTTTGGGATGTTTTTAACACACTATATCTGTGCACAATCAAGCCTTCAAGCACTAGATCTAGTGCTTGAGGGTATTTACGGGGTGCTGGAAGGAGCAGTCAGCCGCCGGACGTGGCCAGGGCTTTTTCGATGTCTGCGGTGATGGACTCGGGGGTGTCCGTGGGCGCATACCGCCGTAGCACTTGACCGTCGCGGCCAACCAAAAACTTGGTGAAATTCCATTTCACCGACTTGCTTCCCAGCAAGCCCGGCGCTTCCATGGTGAGCCACTGCCACAGGGGATGGGCGGCTTGGCCGTTGACCTGTACTTTGGCCATCATGGGGAAACTCACGCCGTAGTTCATTTGGCAAAACGACGCAATTTGGTCGTTGCTGCCCGGGTCTTGTTCACCAAACTCGTTGCTGGGAAAACCCAGCACCACCAAGCCTTTTTTTTGGTGCGACTGCCACAGTTGTTCGAGCCCGGCAAACTGCGGCGTGAAGCCGCAGGCGCTTGCGGTATTCACAATCAGCAGCACTTGGCCTTGGTATTGGGCGAGTGAGACTTTTTTGCCTTTGATGTCGATGGCTTCAAAGTCTGCAATGCTTTTGGCGGACATGGGCAACTCCTGGTTGAGACAGCACGCACATGCTACGCCTAAGCGGATTGGGGTGACGACGACAACGTCGCCAGCAACGCCGCCGCAACGATCAAACCGCCCCCCATCAGTACACGCGGCGTGAGCTCACCGGCTCCAAGCAGCGCAGCCGAAGCCGACGCAAACACCACTTCACTGAGCATCACCACCGCCGTCACATGGGCCGGTAAACGCGCGGCACCGTATTGCAAAGCCATGTTGCTGGCCAAGAACAGCAGCGTGAGAACCAGCGCATACCCCATCCAAGCTGAACTCAGCGAGGGTGGTGCAGACACGGTGCCCAGCCAGGTCAACAAGGCTGCCAACACGCCCGCCACCAACACGCCACCAAAAAACATCGCCCAGCCGCGTGCGGCTTCGCTGCGGCTCGCCTCTTTGCGCAGCATCACATTATTCAGCGCAAAGGTGAAACCACCGAGCACCCCCAGGGCCTCAGCCAAATTGCGCGGCAGCGGCAAGTATTGCCACCAGGGGGCCTCCGGCAACGCCTGGGGCCACAACACGGTGGCTGCACCGGTGAGGGCCAGCAGCACTTGCAGTGCAGCACGCACAGTCAGTGGTTCACCCAAAATCCAGCGTGCCAGCAGCACCGTCCACAGTGGCATCAAATAAAACAGCAGCACCACACGCACCACGTCCCCAATGGATACTGCCCAATTGAAGGCCGCATTGGTGGTTCCGGCCGCCAGCACCAGCACCCACAGCGCGGGTGTGCGCAGCACCTCTTGAACGGCTCGCGGTCGCCAACAGGTGATGACGATGGTGCACAAGGCAAATACCAGCACCGTGGCCCACAAGGGGTGCAAGCCGTGGGACTGCATTTGCCGAAACGGCCACCAGGACAATCCCCAGACCAATGCGTTGAACACCAGGGCCAGCGCGGGCCAAGCCACGGTGCGCGAAGAGGGAAGAAGCAAGGAAACCTCGGCCGCTCAGTGATGCGTGTCGCTACGGGCCAGCTTGAGCAGGTGCTCCAACTCATCGGCGTGATTGATGCAGTTGCGCTCATGCCACCGTTTGATGAGCCACATGGTGCCGGCCACCAAGAGACCGAATGCGCTGATGGCAACAAAGGCCGACAACCCAACGCGCGACATGCCGGTGTAAAGCGCGCCCAAGCCCAAGATACAGGCCTGCTCGTTGAAGTTTTGCACGGCGATGGAGCGGCCCGCGCCCATGAGGTTGTGCCCCCGGTGTTGCAACAGGGCATTCATCGGGACGACCAAGTAGCCACCAATGGCACCGAGCACAATCAGAAACGGCGCGGCCACGCCCACGTGGGTGATGAAATTCATGCCCATCACCAACAGCCCCATCGCAATGCCCAAAGGGATGACGGTGGTGGCTTGGTCCAATCGCATGCGCATGGACGCGATCACCGCGCCAAAGGCTGTGCCCACGGCCACCACGCCCACCAAAGAAGAGGCCTGCGTGGTGCCATAACCCAATGCGGCTGCGGCCCAGGCCAAAACGATGTAGCGTAAATTGCCCGACACACCCCAAAACAAGGTGGTGGTGGCGAGGGAAATTTGTCCGAGTTTGTCGTTCCACAGACGGCTGTTGCATTGCGCGAAGTCACGCACCAAACCGGCCACACCTTGGGCCACTGGTTGCAACGGCGCACTGGTGCGTGGAATGCGCAGGTTGAAGACGGCGGCCAGTGCGTACAAAGAAATGATGGAGGCAATGGCGGCTTCGGGTGCGCTGTCGATGTGGGTGTCCATCATCGGCACTTCAATCGACAACAACAGCGTGGAGATGGTGTGTCCCACCAATTGCCCGCCGAGCAACACGCCCAAGATGATGGAGGCGATGGTGAGGCCTTCAATCCAGCCGTTGGCTTTAACGAGTTGTGACGGTGGCAAGAGCTCGGTCAAGATGCCGTACTTGGCTGGCGAGTAAGCCGCCGCGCCCAAACCCACAATGGCGTAAGACAACAACGGGTGCACGCCAAACAACATCATCAGGCAGCCAACAACCTTGATCAAATTCGAGAAGAACATGACCTTGCCTTTGGGGATGGCGTCTGCAAAGGCGCCCACAAAAGGCGCGAGCACTACATAAAACAGCGCGAACATGGGCACCAGGGCTGCGCCCTGCCAACTGGGTTGGCCCGAGGTTCTGAGGAGTTCAACCGCTGCAACAAAAAGCGCGTTGTCTGCCAGCGAGCTGAAAAACTGCGCCGACATGATGGTGTAGAAGCCTTTTTTCATTCAGTTCAATGTATTACTTCAGCTTCAGTCACTTGCCGTCACCGCGTGGGGCACTCGTTTGTCATTTTTTTGGAACACCCGCCAGCCTGTCTCCCTGCGACGAGGTTTATAGCACGCAGCCTGTGAATTCCTCTGCGCGGGCGCTTGGCTGGCAGAATCATGTCCACCATTAGGGCCTGTTAACACTAAAAGGAAGCCCACGTGACTCTACAAAAGCCCACCATCAAGGCGCAAAGCACAGCTGTGGCATTTGCCACAGCCAGCATTTGCAACGCGGAGGGTGGGCTTTTGTGGAGATCACCCGAAGGGCCGGTGTCTGGGGGGCCCCCGGGGGGGGGTGGGGACACGGTGTGGGGCGCCGACGCCCACCGGCCACGCTCGCCCCTCGCTCCGGGGCCAGCAACACAACGGCGTGGGCTTCCATTTAGTGTTAACAGGCCCTAGTTCAATACAGCCACGTAACTCCGCACGTCCATGCCC
>JBJTHI010000099.1:0-2359 GCA_046094425.1 Burkholderiales bacterium
CCCCCGAGTACGGTGGAGAGGGAGCCAAAAGACTCCCTCTCCCGCTTGCGGGAGAGGGTTGGGGTGAGGGGGTGGTGGCGGGCTGAACGACCTCGCTGACCAAGACTGCCTCCCCATGAACATCCGCCCACCGAAGATTCCTGAGTCGGTGCTGGTGGTGATTCATACCGCCGACATGCAGGTGCTGCTGCTAGAGCGCGCTGACCATCCAGGTTTTTGGCAAAGCGTGACGGGGTCTAAGGACAGCCTGGATGAACCATCGCGCCAGACCGCAGCGCGTGAAGTAGGCGAAGAAACCGGCATCGTTGTTCACCCCGCCTCGCCACAACTGCGCGACTGGCATCTGAGCAATGTGTACGAGATTTACCCTGTGTGGCGGCACCGCTATGCCCCGGGTGTCACGCACAACACGGAACACGTGTTTGGCCTCTTGGTGCAAGCCAACACACCCGTCGTTTTGGCACCGCGCGAACACTTGAATTTTGTGTGGTTGCCTTGGCAAGAGGCCGCTGACCGGTGTTTTTCACCGTCTAATGCCGAAGCCATTTTGCAATTGCCTCGGTACGTATAAAAGCCCCTCCCGCGCCATGCGTTTTCCTGCCTCCACCCTGCCCGAAGGCCACCGCCTGCGTGTGGCGACCTACAACATCCACAAAGGCGTACGGGGTTTTGCAGTCAACAAGCGGCTGGAAATTCACAACCTCGGTCTGGGTATTGAGGCCTTAGATGCCGACCTGGTTTTTTTGCAAGAGGTGCGCCACTTTCATCATGGCGAAGCGCGGCGTTTTGACCGCTCTTCGTTCGGCTGGCCCGCCCAAGGCCAGGCGCATTTTTTGGCCCCCGAAGGGTATGAGGTGGCCTACCGCACCAATGCCATCACACGCCAAGGCGAGCATGGCAATGCTTTGCTGTCGCGCTGGCCTATGGGTGACGTAGGGCACCATGATGTGTCTGACCACCGCTTCGAGCAGCGCGGGCTCCTGCATGTACCCGTCTGGTGGGCCGATCAGAAAGTACATGCCATCGTCGCGCATTTGGGTTTGATGCATTCCAGCCGCGTGCGCCAGGTACAGCGTATTGCACGATTCATCGATGCGCAGGTGCCCGCCCATGAACCCTTGCTGCTGGCCGGTGATTTCAATGACTGGGGTGAACGTCTGGACGAGCCCATGCGTGAACTCGGTTTGATGCGCGCCAGCGTGGAAGGCGTGGCCGCCCCGCGCACCTTTCCCTCGCGCGTACCGGTGTTTTCGCTGGATCGCATTTACACGCGCGGCTTTCGCTGCGTCTCTAGCTTTTCACCGCGCGGCCCGGCGTGGGCGCGCATGTCCGACCACCTGCCTTTGCTGGCAGACTTGGTGCCCATCTAAGCAGGCACCTCCATCCAACCCATGAGCCCCGAAGCCCACGACTCGCCCGCTTCGCTGGATCGCTGGTGGAGCTTGGTGCCCAGGCCCGTATTCAGCGGTGGCAACCGCGTGCGCTTGCTGCAAGGAGGCGACGAGCTGTTCCCCGCAATGTGCGAGGCCATCGATCAAGCCCAGAACGAAGTCTGGCTGGCCACCTATATTTTTCACAATGATGAAGCATCCCTGCGCATCGTGGACGCGCTAGGCCGGGCCGCCGCACGTGGCGTGCGCGTGCGGGTGGTGGTAGACGGCTTTGGCTCCAAAGCCACCTTACAAGAACTGAAAGACCGCTGGGAGCACGGTGCAAGCAACAAAGGTTTTTTTTCCCGGCGCAGAGTCTCCAGCGACCCCAGCGGTGTGGCACTGGCGGTGTTTCGCCCCATGCACGGTTGGTGGAGTTGGTTGCACCCAGGGCAAATGCGGCGCTTGCATCAAAAATTATGTGCAGTGGATGCACGCTTGGCCTTTGTGGGCGGCATCAACATCCTGGACGACAGGCTGGATTTGCGACACGGCCTCAGTGACCAACCGCGCCTGGATTTCGCCGTGGAGGTAGAGGGCCCGGTTGCACAGCCCATTGAGCAAGCAGTGCGAGCCGTATGGACACGAGCTTGGTTGGGCCGAGACTTTGGCGAAGAACTGCGCGCCTTGGTGCGCAGCAATGAACCCATGGTGCGCGTGAAACGCTTGATCAAGGAATTGCACATGCCGCGCGGTCAGGGCCTGCGCCGCCAGCCCGGGCCCATGGCCGCCGTGCACACCGCCTTCGTGTTGCGCGACAACCTGCGCCAGCGTCGCACCATTGAGCGCAGTTACATCGCGGCGCAGCCCAGAGGCCGACATGCCGAGCAAACGTTGCATTTCCGCATTCACGTAGGTGAAGGTCCAGCGCCCGTCTGCATCGCGGTGCAACTGGAAAACACCACCTGGCAGCTTGTCGAGCCAGGATG
>JBJTHI010000100.1:0-8077 GCA_046094425.1 Burkholderiales bacterium
CCCTGGTGCAAAAGTACCAAATCACCTACGCCGACAACGCCCGCGAGATCCAGCAAACCGAAGACGCGCTGGCGGGAATGATTGGGGAACTGGATGCGAATGAGTTTGACCTGAAAGGGCTCGGTGAGTTGAAAACCTTGCTGGCGGGGGATTGAGATGGCGGAGCAAACAGCCAGCAAAGTGCCGCAGATTCGCTTCAAGGGGTTTGACGGGGAGTGGGGACAAAAGAAGCTGGGTGAGGTTGCAGACGTCTATGACGGAACACATCAAACACCCAATTACACGAAACAGGGCGTCATGTTTTTATCTGTAGAAAACATTCGCTCTTTGAAATCCAATAAATTTATTTCCGAAAAAGCATTCAAAGAGGATTTCAAGGTTTCCCCTCAAAGGGGAGATGTTTTGATGACCAGGATTGGAGATATTGGAACAGCGAATGTTTTTGAATCTGATGAACGGGTTGCATATTATGTAAGCTTGGCTTTACTGAAATTAAAAGATTTGGACCCGTATTTTCTCAAGCAATGCATTTCTTCAAATTCGGTTGTAGAAGATTTATGGCGCAGAACTCTCCATATCGCATTCCCAAAGAAAATCAATAAAAATGAAATTGAAAGAGTAGTGATTTCGCCACCAATATTGAAGTTTGAACAAACCAAAATTGGCGAATATTTCCGAGAGCTGGATAGTCTTATTGGGCTGCATCAGCGCAAACACGACAAGCTGGTGACGCTGAAAAAAGCGATGCTCCAAAAGATGTTCCCGCAACCCGGTGCCACCACGCCAGAAATTCGCTTCAAAGGGTTTTCCGGGGATTGGGTGGAGAAAACGATTTTAGAGGATGATTTTAAAGTTATCGATTTCAGAGGACGCACCCCTAAAAAACTCGGCCTCGATTGGAGTCAAAGCGGTTTTTTGGCTCTATCAGCCCTAAACGTGAAAAATGGTTATATAGATTTTACTGTCGATGCGCATTTTGGAAACGCCACGCTATACGACGCATGGATGAAGGGATGTGATCTGCACAAGAATCAGGTTTTATTTACAACCGAAGCACCCATGGGAAACGTTGCTCAAGTTCCAGATGACAGGAAATATATTCTCAGCCAACGCACGATTGCATTTGAAGTAAATCCTAAATTGTTATCAGAGGATTTTTTTGCTGTTCTTCTAAGAGCGCCGTTTATGCATTTAAAACTTTCTGCTTTATCGAGCGGAGGGACAGCAAAAGGCATAAGTCAAAAATCACTCACGACGCTAACTTCCTTTTTCCCGCCCGATTTTTTAGAACAACAAAAAATCGGCACTTACTTTCGCACGCTGGACGAGCTGATTACCCAACACGCCACCCAGCTCCAAAAGCTCCAGCAGATCAAATCCGCCTGCCTAGAGCGTATGTTTGTTTAGCGCCCCGCATCCACAGATTTCCCCATGCTCATCCTCTACACCACGGACGACGGCAAAAGCCAGATTCAGCTCCGCAGCAAAGACCAAACCGTGTGGCTGACGCAGCGCGAGATGGGGGAGCTTTTTGATGTCAGCACGGACAACATTGGCCTGCACCTGAAAAACATTTTTGAGGACGATGAACTCAGCCGGGAGGCAACTACCGAGGAATCCTCGGTAGTTCAAAGCGAGGGCGGCCGTCAGGTGCAGCGTCCGGTCACGCTTTACAACTTGGACGCCATTTTGGCCGTGGGCTACCTATGAGCAACGCCCTGACACCCTCGGCTGACCCGTCCGCGCCCAGCGCCCTGCTGTTGGCTGATTTGCGGGAGATCATCCGCCGGGGCCAGTCGCAGGCGGTGGCTGCGGTCAACAGTGCGCTCACGCTGACCTATTGGCATGTGGGCAAGCGCATTAATGATGAGGTATTGCGCGGCGAGCGGGCGGCTTACGGCAAGCAGGTGATTGCCTCGCTGTCAGAGAGCCTCGTACAGCAGTACGGCAAGAGCTTCGAGGCCAGAAACCTGCGACGCATGATGCAGTTTTCAGAGCTGTATCCTCGCCTGGAAATTGTGACACCGCTGGTGTCGCAATTGAGTTGGACGCATTTCACCGTTCTGCTGATGCAGCCCAGCGAGGCAGCGCGAGAGTTTTATGCCCGCCAGTCCATCGATCATCTGTGGAGCAAGCGCGAGCTGATCCGACAGATTGAGCGCAAAGCCTTCGAGCGCTCAGAACTTGCCAATAACAAGCTGGAATTGTCCGCAGCCCCTGAGCTGGCAGGCGCTCTGGTCGGTTCGTTCAAAGACCCCTACTTTTTCGATTTGCTCGGCCTGCCACAGGGCTACCTGGAGAACGATTTAGAGCAGGCGCTGATCGGCGAGCTGGAGCGTTTCATCCTGGAGCTGGGCAAGGGGTTCGCCTTTGTAGAGAGGCAAAAGCGAATGATCATCGACGGCGAGGATTTTTACCTTGACCTGCTCTTCTATCACCGCCGCCTGAAGCGGCTGGTGGCCGTTGAACTCAAGATTGACCGCTTCAAAGCGGCCCACAAAGGGCAGATGGAGCTTTACCTCAACTGGCTGGACAAATACGAACGCCAGCCAGATGAAGCCGCGCCCATTGGCCTGATTCTGTGCGCCCAAGCAGGCACCGAGCAGGTGGAGCTGATGAACCTGCAAAAAGACAACATCATGGTGGCGGAGTATTGGACGGAGCTGCCACCCAAGGCGGTGTTGGAAGAGAAGCTGCACACCGCATTGATTGAAATCAAAGAGCGCTTGGCAGCGCAAAAACGCATCGAAAAATCATGACGTCATTTGCCAAAGAATCAGAGTTTGAAGCTGCCGTGATCCACGAGCTGCGCCAGCGCGGCTGGGGCGACGCGCCGGTGATCCAGCAACCCAGCGAGGCGGACTTGTTGGCGAACTGGAAGCAAATTCTGTTTGAGAACAACCGTGGGATCAATCGGCTCAACGAGGTGCCGCTGACCGATGGTGAGATGCAGCAAGTGATGGAGCAGATCACCGGGCTACGCACCCCGCTGAAGCTCAATGGGTTTATCAATGGCAAAACGGTGGCCATCACCCGCGACAACCCGCTGGATGCGCTGCACTTTGGCAAGCAGATCAGCCTCAAAATTTACGACCGCCACGAAATTGCTGCCGGCCAAAGCCGCTACCAAATCGTGCAGCAGCCGCGTTATGCGCGTGGCTCGCCGCTGCTGAACGACCGGCGCGGTGACCTGCTGCTGCTCATCAACGGCATGCCGGTGATCCACATCGAGCTGAAAAAAAGCGGTGTGCCGGTGAGCCAGGCCTATAACCAAATTCAAAAGTACGCTGGCGAGGGCTTGTTCAAAGGGCTGTTGTCGCTGATTCAAATTTTTGTGGCCATGGAGCCCGCAGAGGCGCTTTACTTTGCCAACCCGGGGCCGGATGGCAAGCTCAACAAGGACTACGCCTTTCATTGGGCGGACTTCAACAACGAACCTATCCACGACTGGAAGCGTTTTACCTCCAGCCTGCTGTCCATCCCGATGGCGCACCAGTTGATTGGCTTTTACACGGTAGCCGACGAGTCCGACGGGGTGCTCAAGGTGATGCGCAGCTACCAGTACTACGCGGCCCACGCCATTTCAGACAAAGTAGCCAAAACCGATTGGAAGAACCCGAACCGCCTGGGCGGCTACATCTGGCACACCACGGGCTCGGGCAAGACGATGACGAGTTTCAAGTCGGCCCAACTGATTGCCAATTCCAAGGATGCAGACAAGGTGGTGTTTTTGCTGGACCGCGTCGAGCTGGGCACACAAACCCTGCAGGCCTACCGCCACTTTGCGGGAGACAGCAACGAGGTGCAGGCCACGGAGCACACGGGCGTGCTGGTCAAAAAACTTAAAAGCACCGACCCCGCCGATACCCTGATCGTCACTTCCATCCAGAAGATGAGCAAGCTCAAGGATGAAGAGGACGGCCTGAAGGCGCACGACCTGGACACCATGCGTGCCAAGCGCATTGTGTTCATCGTTGACGAATGCCATCGCTCCACCTTTGGCGAGAACATGCTGCCCGACATCAAAAATAGCTTCTCAGGTGCGGTGTTCTTCGGCTTCAGCGGCACGCCGATTCAGAGGGAGAACATGCGCAATGACAACACCACCACCGATGTATTCGGCGATGAGTTGCACCGCTACAGCATTGCCGACGGCATTCGCGACAAGAACGTGCTGGGCTTTGACCCCTGCCGAGTACACACTTACCGCGACCGCGATCTGCGGCAAGCCGTGGCACTGGAAAAGGCTAAAGCCGCTACGGTCGCGCAAGCGCTGGCCAACGCGGCGAAAAAGAAGGTGTTCAACCGCTACATGTTTGAAGTGCCGATGGCGGGGCACTGGGATGCGTCGGGGGCTTATCAAACGGGCATCGAAGACCATCTGACCCATGCCCAATACAACCGCGACGAACACCAGAACGCGGTGGTTCAAGACATTAAGGACAACTGGCTCACACTGAGCCAAGGCGGAAAGTTCCATGCCATTTTTGCAACGAGCAGCATTTCCGAGGCCCTGACCTACTACCGCTTGATGAAGGTGCAGTGCCCGGATTTAAGAATCACAGCGCTCTTTGACCCGCATATCAGCGATGAAGATGGGGGCGTCAATGCCGCCCTCAAAACAGCCGGGCTGGTGGAGATCATCACCGACTACAACGCCGCCTATGGGCAGAAGTTCGATCTGGGCACGCATGCCAACTTCAAGAAGGATCTGGCCGCCCGCCTGGCCCACAAAAAACCCTACCTGCGAATTGAGGCCGAGCCACAAAAGCAGCTCGATTTGCTGATTGTGGTGAACCAGATGCTGACCGGCTTCGACTCCAAATGGGTGAACACGCTCTACCTCGACAAGCTGCTGGCATATGAAAATATCATTCAGGCGTTTTCGCGCACCAACCGCTTGTTCGGGCCGGACAAACCCTTTGGCACCATCCGCTACTACCGCATGCCCCACACCATGGAGCGCAATGTGGAGGCTGCGGTGAAGCTCTATTCCGGCGACAAACCGATTGGCCTCTTTGCTGATCGGCTGCCAATGAACTTGGAGCGGATGAATGCCAGCTTTGCAGAAATCACCGCTCTGTTCAGCGCGGCGGGCATCTCGGACTTTATGAAGCTGCCGGACGACATGACCGCGCGCGCGGCCTTCGCCAAACACTTCAACCAGTTCAGCGCCACCTTGGAAGCGGCCAAGATTCAAGGCTTTACATGGAACAAAGCGTTCTATGAGTTCGGCGAAGACCCCAAGACCACAGTCCAACTCACCATCAGCCACCATCAATATCTGACGCTGGTGCAACGCTACAAAGAACTGGGTGTGGGTGGTGGCGGCAGCGGCGAGAGCATTCCCTTCGAGATTGACAGCCACATTTCTGAGATAGACACCGGCAAAATCGACGCCGACTACATGAATTCGCGCTTTGAGAAATACCTCAAGGTCTTGCAAGGCGGCGATGAACAGGCCAAGGAAGCCACCTTGGCCGATTTGCACCGCTCGTTCACATCGCTGTCGCAGGAGGATCAAAAAATAGCCGAAATCTTTCTGCACGACATCCAGCGCGGTGATGTGCAGATCGACCCACAACGCAGCTTTCGCGACTATTTAACCGACTACAAAGCACAGGCCAAGCACAGAGACATTGCAGACATCGTGGCCTGTCTCGGTGTTGATGAAACGAAGTTGATCTCCTTGATGAACACCCATGTCACACAAGCCAATCTGAATGAATATGGCCGGTTTGATGATTTGCGGAACACTGTGGATCAGAAAATGGCCAAGGCCTACTTTGAAAAGTTAGACGGAAAAACACTCCCGATGTCCCGTGTCAACATCAAGGTGTCCAACCGGCTGCGTGACTTTCTGCTTCGAGGTGGATTTTGTGATTGAACGCACTGCTTTGCACTCCACCTCCATCGACGAGCGCTTCGTGCGCGAGACCCTCGCCCTGGCCGCGCAAGCGGTCGGCGTGAGCGAGCCCAATCCACGGGTAGGCTGCGTCATCGTGAACCCAGACGGCCGGGTGATTGGTCGTGGCCACACCCAGGAAGCGGGCGGCCCCCATGCCGAGGTGATGGCGCTGCGTGAGGCCCAGGTTTCGGGTGCCGATGTGCGCGGGGCCACGGTTTACGTCAGTTTGGAGCCCTGTGCCCACCACGGTCGCACGCCGCCTTGTTGTGATGCGTTGGTGGCTGCTGGCGTGGGCCGTGTGGTGATGGCCTTGCAAGACCCCAACCCCTTGGTCGCTGGCCAAGGCGCAGCGCGTTTGCGCACGAAGGGCATCGAGGTGGTGGACTGGCCTGAAGGGCCGCTGCTGGAGGAAGCACGCGAACTGAACATTGGTTTTTTGTCGCGCATGCAGCGTGGCAGGCCTTGGGTGCGGCTGAAGATGGCGCTGTCGCTGGATGGCCGGAGCAGCTTGCCCGATGGCCGCAGCCAGTGGATCACCAGCGAGGCCGCACGTGTGGACGGCCATACCTGGCGCAAACGTGCCGGTGCAGTGCTCACGGGCATAGGCACTGTTCTGGCCGACAACCCGCGCCTGGATGTGCGGCTGGTGCCGACCAAGCTGCAACCCAGGCGTGTGGTGATTGATGCGCAACTGGAAACACCAAGCGATGCGCGTCTTTTTGAACCTTCCGCATCGCTCGCCACACCTGCACTCGGCCCTTTGATTTACACCGCCTTATTGCCTCAAAAAACGCACCACAGCGCGCCCCACACCACGCCCCACAATCAACGTGAGCAGCAACGGCACAACGCGCTGCAAGCCCGTGGTGCCGAGATTTGTGTGCTGCCAGACGCGCAGCACCCCGGCCGCGTGGATTTGAATGCCATGCTGCTTGACATGGCCCAGCGCGGCGTCAACGAGTTGCACTTGGAAGCGGGCCATGGCCTCAATGGCGCGTTTGTGCGTGCCGGTTTGGTGGATGAATTTTTGATTTACCTGGCCCCCAAACTCTTGGGCCAAGGCCATGGGCTGGCGAGCATTGGCGCTTTGGCGGGGCTGAACCATGCGCCTGCTTTGCAGTTCACCAGCGTCACGCTACTGGGGCCCGACCTTCGCATCCTTGCTCGGCCCATGTCCTCTTGAGCACAGGGTTCACCACTTGTTGTTTACCTTATTCACGACAAACACCCACCCGTTCGCCCTGAGCCTGTCGAAGGGCCTTGCACTGAGGCGGGCGCTGGCTTCGACAAGCTCAGCCCGAACGGTGTGCGGGGGTGTCATGTTTTACGGAACCCTGAATGGAAAGGAACCCTGATGAACAAAGCTCTTTTGATCCCTGTGCTCGTTGCCTTCAGCACATTGACGGCTTACACCGTAATGCACCACGGCGGCCTCATCCCATGGCTGCTTTTTTACACGCGCGATCCGGCCAGTTGGCAGATCTTTGCGGATCTGTTGATCACCCTGTGCTTGCTCTTGGTCTTCATGAAAAAAGATGCCCAGGCCAACGGTCGCCCCTTCTGGCCATGGGCGGTTTTCTCAATGACCTGCGGCTCGTTTGGCCCGTTGCTGTACTTCATCACCGCCAAGAAAAAAGCATGAAGGCGCATCGCTGGACAGAATGGCCCATCCGCTTGGCCTTTGTTGCAACGGGCGTGATCCACATATTGCCTGTGGTCGGTTTACTCGGCCGCCCCCTGCTGGAGCGCGCCTATGGCGTTCATCTGGGAGAAGGCCAAGATTTGGTGATCTTGATGCAGCATCGCGCATTGCTGTTTGGCTTGTTGGCAACGGCTTGTCTGCTGGCCGTGGGCATGCCCAGTTGGCGCACACCGGTGGGCCTGGGGGTGCTGATCAGCATGTTGGGCTTTGTGCTGATCGCGGGCTGGCAGCCGCATGGTGCGGCCGTTGCCAGGGTGATGTGGGTTGACGTGGGTGCCTCACTCTTGGTGGCTGTCGGTTTGATGCTTCACATCAAACCTCGCCTCAGGAAACGCTGAACAACCCCGCGAAACGAGTGCGCGTGTGAGCTGTGCTGCTGGTTCAGTGATTTGAGGGTGATGTTTCATCGTTTTGTGCGCTCTTTGGCGCATGTTTGAAGCCCTTCTGGGGGCTCGTGGCGCTTTGCG
>JBJTHI010000101.1:0-1992 GCA_046094425.1 Burkholderiales bacterium
GAACATGCCCTGTTCTTTTTGTATGGCACAGGGGCCAACGGCAAGTCGGTGTTCGTGAACGTGGTGGCCACCATCCTGGGCGACTATGCCCGTCACGCGCCCATGGAAACCTTCATGGACTCGGCGAGCGACCGCCACCCCACCGAGCTGGCCAGCCTGCGCGGTGCGCGTTTCGTGACGGCGACCGAGACCGAACAGGGCAAGCGCTGGAACGAGTCACGCATCAAGGCACTCACCGGCGGCGATCCGATCAGCGCCCGCTTCATGCGCCAGGACTTCTTTGAGTACAGCCCGCAGTTCAAGCTCGTCATCGCGGGCAACCACAAACCCGCCATCCGCAATGTGGACGAGGCCATGCGGCGACGGCTGCACCTGATTCCGTTCACGGTGACCATTCCCCCGGAGCGACGCGACCGGCAGCTCACAGAGAAGCTACTGCAAGAGCGCAACGGGGTATTGAGTTGGGCCTTGGCCGGGTGCCTTGCCTGGCAGCGGGACGGGCTGATGCCGCCCAAGGTGGTGCTGGATGCCACCCGTGAGTATTTCAACAACGAGGATGCGATCCAGGAATTCGAGGATGAGGATCTGCTGCGCGACGACCAAGCCCAGGTGCCCATGGCCCGCGTCTACGCCCGCTGGAAATCGTTTGCCGAACGCAATGGTTACTACGCAGGCTCCTCGCGCTGGTTATCCGAACAACTGGTGATGCGGGGTTTCGTGCGCGTCAAGCTCGGCGGCGGCGTGCGCGGTTTTAGGGGGGTGAGGCTCAAGCCCACCGAAGAACCCTGGAAACCGTATTCAGATGATTGATCTGGACGACTGATTTGTGGCGCATGGGGCGTAAGTGACCGAATTTCCGGTTAATGGCCTTACCCCTGGGTGTAGCTGTTCAATCGGAAATTGAGCAACTTAAGCCACATCCGCCACACCGCCCAAAAAATTGAAATGAAAGCAACACACATGAATTCGAGAATGAAGGCCGAACCATTCGGCAACGACCAACCCCAGCCATCGATCCTGGCACTGGACCTGGGCACCAACACAGGCTGGGCACTGATACAGACCGATGGCTCAATCACCAGCGGCACACAAGTCTTCAAACCACAACGGTTTGAAGGCGGCGGCATGCGCTACCTGCGTTTCAAACGATGGTTGACGGAACTCAAGGCCTGCCAGGCTGACACCGCACTGCAACCCGCACAAGGCGGCCTACAGGCGATTTATTTCGAAGAGGTGAGGCGACATGCCTCCACGGACGCTGCGCACGCCTATGGCGGATTTCTGGCCACGCTGACCGCATGGTGTGAGCACCACCAGATTCCCTACCAAGGTGTGCCGGTGGGCACGATCAAGAAGCACGCCACGGGCAAAGGCAATGCGAGCAAGGAGGACGTGATCGCAGCCATGCGGGCCAAGGGCCATGCACCTGCGGACGACAACGAGGCCGATGCACTGGCGTTGCTTTGCGTGGCCATGGAACAAACGGGAGAGCACGTATGAAGCTCAAACAGCATACGACCGTGGCCCGACATTCAGTGTCGCTGTACTCGCTAACGCCGAGCCCCCTGGGCCGCGCCCAGCCTACCCCGATGGACACCGAAGCCGTCAAGCGACAAGGCTGGCGCAAGGAACACATCCTCGTCGTGAATGAACGCGACGAGCGGTTGGATTTCGTGGAGCGCGAATTCATCCGGCGCATTGGTGAACGGCTCTACGGTGATCGACGCCGCAGTGAGGGAGGAAAACGCCATGGATAAAGCCAACCAAAGCTCAACCGACACCTGGACCCCGGAGGCCGTGGCCTCGCGGTTTGAAGAAGCCGCTAAAACCGCCCGCACCCTGCCACCCGTTCGTGTGCAAGGCTACTTCAGCGTCTGGCCACGCATCGTTCGTGAGCAGTGGGCGTCGCTGTCAGGCGATGAGAAGTCCAGCTACCGTGCTCCGCCGACACCCGAAGCCACCGCACGCATGCAAGAGGTGATGCAGTGGGTC
>JBJTHI010000102.1:0-14386 GCA_046094425.1 Burkholderiales bacterium
GCTGCCAGCAGCACCTGGTTGCCCACCATGTTCAATGCCGCACTGAGGAAAGAAAAACAGTGCAACACCGCGCCAATGCGTCGTCGCAAACGCGCGCAGTCCCATAGCTATTTCACCAAAGGCGTTTCTACGACCTTGGTCGCCGACAGACTGCGCGGAAACTCGCTCAGTGCGGCATTGAACATGGTGGGCAACCAGGTGCTGCTGGCAGCGGCGTAGCCAAAGTTGGTGGCGCGCGTTTCATAAAGCACCTTGCTGCTGGCGGCGTCGCGGATCAAGAGCGTGACCTCACGATCCACCTGGCTGTTTGCCAGGGAAGGATCCCAGGCATGAACCCAATAAAACCCAGCACGGGGTGCGCGGTAGCGGAAGTGGTGTTGCAGCGCGGGGTGCCAGTAAAAGGGGTCGTCAAAAGGCGAGCGCTGGGCTGCTGAAATTCTGGCCCCCAGTTGAATCAGCGCATCGGGTTTCTGGCCTGCTTCCACGGCTTTGAAGCCCGCACGTTCCACCGCAGGCCGTGCAGCGTCTTCCAGCGCACGCTGATTTTCAGCGCGCACTTCCTGCGACGGCAAACGGTCAAAAGCATAGGTGCTGGGTTTGCGGCCGTCGGGCCAAGGGCCGAAGGTGCTGACCTCGCTGCGCAGGGTGTTGAAGGAGGCACAGCCGGTTAACAACAGTGCTCCCGCAGACAAAGCAAAGAGGGAGAGGCGGCGGTTCATGACAAGGCTCCGTGGGGCTGAAAAACAAGGGGTGATGAATCGGTGGATGTAATGGTGGGCGCAGCGCAACTTTCGTCTTCATCAAACGCGCGATCCCCGTTCGCATCGGGCACACCGGTGGCTTGGAGTGTGGCAAAGGGAAAGAGGTTCCGATCCATCATGTGAGAGGGCACGATGTTGCTCATGGCTTTGAACAAGTTGTCCACCCGGCCTGGAAACTGTTTGTCCCACTGCCGCAGCATTTTTTTGGTTTGCACCCGTTGCAAATTTTCTTGGCTGCCGCACAGGGTGCAGGGAATGATGGGGAACTGTTTGTGCGCGGCCCAGGCTTCTAAATCGGTTTCAGCCACATAGGCTAGCGGGCGGATGACGATGTGTTGGCCATCGTCACTCATCAGTTTGGCCGGCATGCCTTTCATCTTGGCGCCGAAAAACATATTCATGAACCAGGTTTGGAGAATGTCTTCGCGGTGGTGGCCCAGGGCAATTTTGGTGGCCCCGAGTTCGCCAGCCACGCGATACAAAATGCCACGCCGCAGCCGCGAACACAGGCTGCACATGGTTTTGCCTTCAGGGATCACCCGCTTCACGATGGAATAGGTGTCTTGGTTTTCAATGTGAAAGGGCACGCCCAGCGCTTGAAGATAGTCGGGTAGCACATGCTCGGGGAAGCCGGGTTGTTTTTGGTCCAAGTTCACCGCGATCAAATCAAAGTGAATCGGCGCGCGCTTTTTTAAACCAAGCAAGATGTCGAGCAAGGCGTAGCTGTCTTTGCCGCCGGACACGCAGACCATCACCTTGTCGCCTTCTTCAATCATGTTGAAGTCCACGATGGCTTGGCCCACCTGGCGGTGCAGGCGTTTGCTGAGTTTGTTGGCTTCAAAAGCAGCCTTGTCAGCCGCTTTGCTCTGCTCGACTTGAACCACTGCGGCCTTCTCTTGTTCGTTCAGCGCACCCATCACAACTCCTTCATTCCAAACACTTCACAGCCCACAGCGTCGCAGTCGGGATAGACATCGGGCTTTTCGGTAGACACCTGGGCCGCACGCACCCGGGGGTGGGCCAGCATCAGGCGCAGCACGTCGTCGCACAGGGTTTCTTGCAGGTGGATGTGGCCCGTGCTGACACGTTGCGCGATGCTGCGGCGGATGAAATCGTAGTCCACCACCTCGTCGAGTTCGTCTTCTTTGGGCGTGGACAGGGCCAGCGGAATGTAAAGATCCACATTGATCAGCACCCGCTGCTCGCCGCGTTTTTCAAAGTCGTGTACGCCAATGTTGATCCACACCTCGTAGTCGCGCAGGAAAAGCCTGCGGCAGTCCATCAAACTTTTGTGGCTGAGTAGGCTTTGCATGTCAGAGTTCCTTGGATACAACTTTGTTCGGGTTGGCGAGAAACATCACATCACGGCCCTGGGCCATCAAGTGTTGTCCGCCGTCCACCAGGAGGGTGGTGCCGGTGATGGCTGGGGATTCAATCAGGAAACGCACGGTGCGGGCTATGTCTTGCGGCGTGGATGAACGATTCAGCGGCGTGAGGGCATGGGCTTTTTCAAATTCCGCCGCACTCATGGGGCCCGACACCAAGGTCACACCCGGTGCCACCCCACACACCCGCACCTGCGGGGCCAGAGCTTGCGCCAACATCACCGTGGCCGCTTCCAGTGCCGCTTTGGAAAGGGTGTAAGAGAAATAGTCGGGGTTTAGGTTCCACAACTTTTGATCCACCAAGTTCACCACGCAGCCCACTTCGGCACAGCCTTGGAGGTGCTCAAACAAAGCCTGCGCCAAGATCACCGCCGGGCCGGTGTTGGCGCGCAGGTGCAAGTCCAGGGCCGCATAACTGAAGCTGCTGGGTGCGTCGTACTCAAAGGTGGAGGCGTTGTTGACGACGGCGTCCAGGCGCTTGAAGCGCGCCACCACGGCAGGCACCAAAGCGCGGCAAGCGGCTTCATCAGACAAATCGGCCACGAACACCTCGGCCTGCCCACCTAAAGTTTTGATTTCAGCCACCGTGTGGTCGGCTTCAACACGCGACTGGCGGCAATGCACGGCCAGGTCAAAGTCGTGGCGAGCCAAGTCGAGCGCGATCTCGCGGCCCAAACGGCGTGCGGCACCCGTGACCAGGGCCACGGGGCGAGCGGTCGGGATGTGAAGGTTAGCGACGTGATTCACCGTGGTCTGGATCAAACTCTGTCAAGAAGCGGGCGGCCAGTTTTGCGCCGCCTTCTCGCTGGTAGAAGCGCGCTGCCTCCAGCAAGTCAAGCTCCGCGCCGCGGTGAAGGCTGTAACTCACCCGAGGCTCGCCCGGATGCGGGCCAATGCTTCTGGGCCAGGCACGAGCAGCGAGGGATCCGCATCCGCTTGCGCATCGCGCTGCGCCGCCAGGGCGTTCCAGCGTGCGTCTCTTTCACGATCCGCGTCCAAGCTGCCAATGATTTGGTTGAGCAGACGCGCCCGTTCTGCTGGCGCCAACTGCAGCACCTGCTGTGCGAGAAGTTCTACAGGGACGGACATGGTGTTTTCTCCGGATTCAAGGTCATAGCTTGCCACAACGAGGGGCTGGGCGGTGCAAAGACCGGTGATGCACGACGTGGCCCTCATCCACTGCCAAGCAGAAGGATGCGCCCCAAAGCTAGCCGCGTAAGATGCCGTCATGCTCATGGATTCAACATTGCCTGCCAGCCCCAGCCCCTCAAACCCTTTAGAGCGTTTGATCGCCAAACAAATTCAAGCCCAAGGCGGCTGGTTGCCCTTTGACCGCTACATGGCCTTGGCCTTGTATGCGCCCGGCCTGGGGTATTACAGCCGGGAGAGCAGAAAGTTCGGCCACTTGCCGTCCTCGGGCAGCGACTTTGTGACGGCCCCTGAATTGTCGCCCCTCTTTGGCCGCTGCCTGGCGCGGCAAGTGCAACAAGCCTTGGCGGCTTGTGGCAGTAGCGAGGTTTGGGAGTTTGGTGCCGGTTCCGGTGCTTTGGCCTTGCAGTTGCTGGAGGCGCTGGGCGAGCAGGTGGAGCAGTACACCATCATCGAGCTCTCCGGCAGTTTGCGGCAGCAGCAACGCGCCGTGCTCGCGCCCTATGAAAACAAAGTGCGCTGGTTGGACACCTGGCCTGAGCAATTCGAGGGCGTGGTGATAGGCAACGAGGTGCTGGATGCCATGCCGGTGCAGTTGCTGCACTTTGATGGGCAGCAGTGGTTGGAGCGGGGCGTGGTGTTGGACGGCAGACATGGTTTCGCATGGAGCGACCGCCCCACCGCTTTGCGCCCCCCCGTTGATGTTCCCTTTGCGCCTGGCACGATCACCGAAATTCACGCCCAAGCTGAAGGCTTCATGGCCTCGCTGGCCGAAAGGTTGACCCGTGGCGCGGCATTTTTCATCGACTACGGTTTCCCGCAGGCCGAGTACTACCACCTAGAGCGCACGGGCGGCACGCTGATGTGCCACCGTGCTCACCTGGCAGACGCCAACCCCTTGGAGGATCCGGGTGAAAAAGACATCACCGCCCATGTGAACTTCACAGGCATCGCACTGACCGCGCAAAACGCGGGCCTCGACGTGCTGGGTTACACCAGCCAGGCACGGTTTTTAATGAACTGCGGTGTGATGCAAGACCTGGAAAACGCCGACTTGAAGCAACGCGCCAACGCCCAAAAACTGCTCACCGAACACGAGATGGGCGAGCTGTTCAAAGTACTAGGGCTGGCCAAAGGATGTGAGGCCGGGTTCAACCAAAATCCCCTGGGGTTCGTAGAGGGTGATCGGACGCATACGTTGTGAACTCCACCCTCTCTTCATCGGGCTCACCATGCTGCGCTGGTTAATCGTCGTCGTCCTCGCCCTCATCCTGTTCAGCCGCTTGAGCACGTGGTTGACCAAGATTGGTTTGGGACGATTGCCGGGTGACTTTCGCTTCCGCTTATTTGGACGCGAGTGGTTCATCCCCTTGACCAGCAGCGTGGTCATCAGCGTGGTGGGCATGGGAATCGTGCGTTTGTTTTGAAGGGGATGTTCTGCCTCTCAGCTCCTGTGAGGCATGAGCTCGGTGGTGTTGGCGCAAAAAAAGGCTGACTCGGCTGCCGAAAAATCCCATTGTTCAATCACACAGCGGCCCGGCGCAGCGTGCACGCCCCAACTCAGCAGGTTGACTGAGTTGGGCACCCCAGGGCGCACCCGCCGCGAGACCGAGGTGCCGGCCTGCACCGCCCACATGGGCCGGGCATGGCCGGGCAGGGCCATCACATAGGGCAGGTGTATGTGGCCGCCCAGCACCAAGTCGGCACCTGCTGCTGCCCAACTCGATAGCGCGCTGGCGCTGCCGCGCAGCAAGTTGGGCACATCGGCAGCCAGCGTCACCGCCACGGGCTGATGCACCACCACCACGCGCAGTTGGGCGGGGGTGGCGCTGGCAAGCTGTTGCGCCACGCGATGGATTTGAGCGCGCGACACCTCGCCGTTTTTATGCCGCCACGCCCGCGTGGTGTTCACGCCCAGCAGCATCAAGTCGGGGCCAGAGTGAACAGGCTCCAAGTCCGCGCCAAAGGCCGCCACGTGGTGGGCATAAGGTCTTCGCAGGCGCTGCCACAGGTTGAACAGCGGAATGTCATGGTTGCCTGCAATCGCCAACACAGGCGCGCCCAGCCGCGCCACGAACGCACGCGCGGCCTCAAACTGGGCAGGCCGTGCGCGCTGGGTGATGTCGCCCGAGAGCACCACCCAATGAGGCCTTTGCTGCTGGGCCAGGTCAATCAGCGCTTGCACTACCGGTGCTTGTTCGGTACCAAAGTGCGGGTCGGAGATGTGAAGGATCACACTCATCCGGGCAACCCGCGTGTGTCTGGCGGCGGCATGAGCAAATACAGCGGCTGGGTCAGCACGCGGAAGTCCAAGGGCGGGCGCAAGCGTGTCACCTCGCCGTCAAAGGCCACCTTCACATCGCGCCTGCCGGGCAAACGGGTGGGTTTGACCACCATGTGCTCGAACTCGAAACGCTCCACGCTCTGCGCTTCGCCGAGCGTGCCCATGGCACCGTGCAGCAGCAACCTGAGCATGGACAGGGTGCCAATGGGTTTAAGCATCACCGCAGTGATACGGCCACCCGCCGGGCCGCAGTCCAGTGGACTTTCGAGGGCTACGCCCAATTGCTGCAATTGCAAACGGTTGTTGCCCACAAACAAAGTCAGCGTCTGCACATCGCGCGCTGAGGCGCCCAGTTCAATGTGCAAACTCAAACGACGTTGCGCACGCAACAAGGTGAAGCAAGCGGCCAGCAACGCCACCTCGCGGCTGCGGCCAAAGCGTGCTTTGTAGGCTTCGCGGTCTTCGAGCAAGTCGGGGTAAAGCCCCAAGCTGGCGTTGACCAAAAAAACGCGGTCGTTGATGGCCGCCACTTGCACGGGCCAGGGCGACCACGTGAGCAACTTCTGCGCGGCTTGCGCGGGGTCGGCGGGAATACCGTGGGTGCGCGCAAAGTAGTTGAAGGTGCCCTGGGGCACTACCCCCATGGGGCAGCCTGCGGCATGGGCGGCTTGTGCCACCGTGTTGAGGGTGCCATCGCCCCCCACCGCCACCACCGCCGTTCGTACAGCTTGGGCCTGGCTCGCTGCCTCACGCGCCACCCGGGGCAATTCATGAGGGGCGCAATACAACAGATCGCCCGTTCTTCCAGCACCTTGCAGCGCAGCTTCAATGACGGCACGTTTGCCGTCTGCACCTTCGCTGCCGGCCGCGCCGTTGATGACGAACTGCAGTGGCGCGGCGGGGTCGATTGAGGCCCATTCCTGCATGGCGCGTTGCGGTGCTGTGGCTCAATCGTGGCGCAGCAAATCACCAAACACGGTGTATTCGCCATCCTTGCGGTCAGGGCCGGGGGCGTCGTACAGCACCAGCCAACGGGGCTTGTTGCCTGCCATGTCCGCAGGCAAATCGCACAAGGCTTCGGCGCGGTTGGTGCCGCGCCCGTGTGGCAGCGAGACCGACTCGGTCAAGCTCGATTCAAACCGCACCGCCTCGCGGTTGGCGGTCAGCAAGGGTTTGGCAGCCGGCCATTTGAAAACACGGATGTCGCCGTTGAGCACCATGGTGGGGCCAGCCAGGATGTAGAGATCGTCACCCGAGAAATGCAGGTCGCGCACACCCAGGCCGTCGAGCTGCAAAAAATGCTTGCGAATGAGCAAACCGCTGTCGTCCAGAGGTGCCAAGCGCAACTGATCGCCACGGGTTTCAATCGCTATTTCCAGCAACGCCGACCAGCCGCGCAGCACCGGGCCGCGCAAACCCAGCAACAGGCGCTTGCCATCTACCGCCAAGCCCTCCACGTCAAAGCCGTTGTCTTTGCCGGGAATGGCCATGTAGGGGCCAAAGTGCGGGTCGTCGGCCAGCGTGCGGGTGAGTTGGTTGTCGTGTGCATCGCCTTTCAAGCGCAGTGCGCGGCGACCGTCCTGGGCCTGGCGCACCAAACAGGGCTCGCCCTGGGCGTCTGGCTCAATCGGCAAACAAGCCAACAAACGCCGGTTGCCATCCAGCGCCACTTTGGACAGACGTTTGGCGTTCTCGGCATGGTCGCGCTCGGGTTTGGCGTTTTTGCGTTTGAGGCCGTGCGAGCCCACCACCCAAAGGAAGCCATCGGCCACCGCCATGCCTTCCAAGTCGGCCTCTTCGTCAGCCTCGCCAGGTAAGTCCAGCAACTCGGCCAGCGGAAAGTCGCGCACCTCCCCGAAGCGCATAGCCTCTTTGCCCACGGGTTTCAAGCGCCGCAAGCGATCCAAACCACAGGCTTCATCGCCTGCCACCCACAACCATTCGCCAGTGAAAGCGGCACCAGATAAATTGGAATGCACCAAAGCGCCGGGTGCGAACTCCAGGCGCACGGCATGGCTCGTTCTGGTGTTGGGCATGGGCTAGAACTCCTGAGGATCACGCAGCGTTTCCATACTGCCCATCCTAACCCTGCCCAATTCCCTCAGGCGGCTGAGGCTATGCGCATTTGGGCCGCGCCAGGCCTCAGCGTTTCATCGGGCAAGTGTTCAGCCCCAACAAACGATAGGCGGGGCAAAAACCAAACAGGCCCGTGGCCAAGGGCACCAGCCCAATCCAGCCCCACACACCGATTTGCCCCGTCAAGGTCAAAGCCAGCAAAACAAGCCCCACCAACACACGCAAAATGCGATCAATACCGCCCACGTTGGCATTCATGATGTTCACTCCTGTTCATCAGGTGAATCGCCTGTTTGAATTGGAGCCGCCCTTGGTTAGACATGCACTGATGCAGGTCAAAAAGTATTCATGCGCTGGGGGCTTTGTGGCGGTCAAACTGCCACAACACGCCCACCACCAAGAGCGCGGCCACGGGGCCTGCGGCGGTGTGCAACAAGGCCACCAAAATCGGCACCACGAGGATCAAATGTCGCAGCCCCCAGCTGTAGAGCAAACCGGCACGGCGCACGTAGGCGCGTCCGGCATCCGTCCACTCGTGCCGCGCCCTGCTACCGACTGGAATGGAACAAACAAAACCAGCGTGGTTGTAAAAACGCACCGCCATGGTGGAAGCCACCAGGGCACCAAACAGCAGCCCGATCAATACCAACTCCAAGGCCAGTTGCACGCTGAACGAGGGCATGCCCTGCCCCGCCGCCCAAGCACTCATTTGCTCACGCAGAATGGGCGCAGCCAACGTCACCGTGCCCATCAGGCCCAGCGCCGCGGTGGTGGCAATCATGGTGGCCGACATCACCGAGTTGCGCAGGGTTTGCACCGCCAGCACCTCGCTGCCCACTTGCGCTGACACGGCGGCGAACCAGTCTTCACGCAAACGCGCGTTGACGGTGCGCGCCAAGTGCTGGGGGCGGTGGCGCTCCAGCCACGCCAGCAGCAGTTCATAGGCCACCAAGATGAGCAGAGTGGCAACCACGGCCCACCAGGCGTTCATGGTTGGGCTCCGTCGCGGCTGCGCAAACGCGCCGCCTCGAACAGTTCAAACAAAACCATGCCAGCCAACATGGCCAGCACGAACGCCACCGCTTTGCTTTGCCCCATGCCCAACGCCACCAGGGCAGGCCCCGGACAAAACCCCGCCAGACCCCAACCCACACCAAACGCCAAACTGCCCGCCACCAAACGACGGTCGATAGTGCGGCTGCTCGGCACATTCATCACCAAGCCCAGCCACGAGGTGGGGCGGCGGCGCGCCAAAGCAAAGCCCAGCGCGCCCACGGCAATGGCCCCCACCATGACCAGGGCCAACGAAGGATCCCAGGCCCCCGCCAGGTCAAGAAAGCCCAGCACCTTGGCCGGGTTGGCCATGCCGGAAATGATGAGGCCCAGGCCAAAGATCAAACCTACCAAACCAGAGACAAGAACATGCATTTGTTCACCCCCTAAACCACATGCCGCAGCCAGCCTACGGTGGCAAACCCGGCGCCCATGAAGGACAAAGTCGCCACCACCGAGCGCGGCGACAGGCGCGACAGGCCGCACACGCCATGCCCACTGGTGCAACCCGCGCCATAGCGTGTGCCCAGCCCGACCAACAAGCCGGCCACGATCAAGAGGGGCAGATCAGCGTCAATCCGCGGCGCTGCCAGCGGCTGGAACAAGGCCCAGAACAACGGTGCCAGTACCAAGCCACCGACGAACGCCAGCCGCCAGGCGATGTCGCCCCGCTGCGGCCGCAACACACCCCCCACGATGCCGCTGATGCCCGCCACGCGGCCATTGAGCACGACAAAAAGCGCAGCGGCCAGGCCAATCAACAACCCGCCCCCCAAGGCCGACCACGGCGTGAAGGTATCCCAAGCGATGTTCATTCGGCGTCCTTTTTATTTCGGGCAGTACAGACGATCCAGCACCTTCAAGATCTCCAGCAACGAATGATCTGCAATGCTGTAGTAAATGTTTTTTCCCTCACGCCGCGTGGCCACTACGCCTTCACCACGCAACACGCCCAACTGCTGCGACAGCGTGGGCTGGCGGATGTCAAGTTGTTGCTCCAGCTCACTCACACACATTTCTGCATGCGACAACTGGCACAAAAGAAGCAACCTGTCTTCGTTGGCCAGTAGCTTCAACACACCCACGGCCTGGCCAGCGGCTTGGCGCATGTTGTGGGGCTGAGGTAAAGAAGCGGTGACTTTGCGCATGTTTCTCCAAACATGCCTGCGTTTGTTTTGATCGAACGCAAACATTATGCCAACAAACATAATATGATTCAATAAAATGTTTTCGTTGAACTCCCCTTTTGGAGCCATTCCATGTCAGCCCTCAACTCATCCTCGGCAGCGCAAGTCCAGGCTTTTTACGACCCCATCACTTGGACAGTGAGTTACGTGGTGTGGGACGCCACCACACGGCAAGCGGCAGTGATCGACCCGGTGCTGGACTACAACTTCAAATCGGGCCGCACCAGCACCACCTCCCTCGACCAGGTAGAGGCTTATTTGTCCACGCATGCGCTGCAAGTGCAATGGATTTTGGAAACCCATGCCCACGCCGACCACCTCTCAGGCGCGGCGGTGTTGAAGGCGCGCGTGGGCGGACGCATTGCTATCGGTGAACACATCCGCCAGGTGCAAGCGGTGTTCAAAAAACTCTACAACCTGGAGCGCGAGTTTGTGCCCGACGGCCGCCAGTTCGACCACCTATTTCAAGACGGCGAACACTTCCAAATCGGCAACCTGCCCGCACAAGCCCTGTGGGTGCCGGGGCATACGCCAGCCGACATGGCCTATGTGGTGGGGCAAGCACCAGACCAGATTGTTTTTGTTGGCGACACCCTCTTCATGCCCGACGTGGGCACGGCACGCGCCGACTTTCCTGGCGGTGACGCGCACCAGCTCTACCGCTCCATTCAGCGCATCTTGGCCATGCCAGCCGCCACCTCACTCTATGTTTGCCACGACTACCCGCCCACAGACCGAGCGCCGCAGTGGTTGACCAGTGTGGCCTCGCAGCGCGCCCACAACATTCATGTGCACGATGGTATGGATGAAGCCGCTTTTGTCACGATGCGCCAAGCCCGCGACGCCACACTGGAGGTTCCCACTCTGATCCTGCCCTCATTGCAAGTCAATGTGCGCGCGGGTCAGTTGCCGCCGGCGGATAGCGACGGCGTGCACTACCTGAAAATTCCGCTGAACGCGTTACCGGCAGCGCGCTAACGGCAACCTATTCGCTACAACCAGCCACGGCAACGCGCCGCACCACAGCGGCAGGCGAGCTTACCCGCGTGGTGGGTGGCACCATAGTCGGCTGTGAGTTCCTCGCCTGCCGCGATATCTCGCAAGGCATAGAACTCGGCACGGCCTTGTTGAATCTTCAGCACCATGTTGGGCTCGCAAGCGTGGTTGGCAAAACGCAGTGGGTCGGTCGATGCCGTGGCGTCGATGGCGCGTTTGTCAGACACCGCAATCATGAAGACATGGCCACTTTGCTGACGCGCCACACGCGCTCGCGCAAACGCCTCACGCTGGCTCACGGGCTCGCCTCGGATTTCGCCGATTTTTCTCCGGGCCGCGATGGCCTCCACAGAAAAAGCACCCTGACCTTCGATTGCACTGACACCCACCCGCAGTGGCAAGTCCCGCTTTGATTCAGAGCGCTCTTTGCTCGGGGAACTGGATTCAGCCTGTGGTTTGGGCGGCAAGGTGTGCAAGGTGACCATGTGCCGGAGTATGTCAGCGGGAAGCGCTAGCTTTGGCTATGACAGGTGTGACAGCTTCAGCTCTTACAATGAATATGCTCTCGTCATTGGGGAGTAGCCGCCTTGCATCTCAATCATGCAAGGGTCTGCGTCAACACACTTGACCGTGGGTTCAACACCCCTTAGTCATGGCGCAAACAGCTTCCGGTACTGCGTTTCAGTCAAACGCAGTACCAGGCCTGGCAAGACCTTTGACCGCATCGCTCTCCGGATTGGGCCGGGAGAGCGCTGTGGTCTTTGGTTTGTTGCGGCCCTTTGGAGTTGGTATGGAAGCCTTTCTTGTTTCGACGGGTGTCGTCGCCTTGGGCGAAATGGGCGACAAAACCCAGTTGCTCGCCATCATCTTGGCCGCACGTTTTCGCAAGCCCCTGCCCATCATCCTGGGCATCCTCGTGGCCACCTTGGCCAACCATGCCGCTGCCGCCTGGGTAGGCGATTGGGTGGCACAGGCCCTCGGCCCACAACTGCTGCGCTGGGTAGTGGGTGGATCCTTTCTGGGAGTGGCCGTGTGGATGCTCATTCCCGACAAGATTGATGACAGCGACCACCCTGAAAAGCTGCGCTGGGGCGTGTTCGGCACCACAGTGCTGGCCTTCTTTCTGGCCGAGATGGGCGACAAAACCCAAATCGCTACCGTGGCCCTGGCCGCTCGCTACCACGACCTTTTCCCTGTGGTGCTGGGCACCACACTCGGCATGATGCTGGCCAATGTGCCTGCTGTTTTCATGGGCGACCAAATTGCGCGGCGTGTGTCGATGCGCCTGGTGCACGGCATGGCTGCCTTGATTTTTGCGGTGCTGGGGGTGTTGACATTGTTGAATGTGGGGAGGCTTTTTTGATTTGCAGCTGTGGCAGCCCAGGGATCTCCGACGGTCGGGGTTCGCTTGATTTATATCCATGGCATGGATATCCTGAGGCGTAGTTAACTCGAGGGTTGCCTATGAGCATGCGTGTCAATCTTTCACCCGAAATGGAAGGTTTCGTTAAAAGCAAGGTGGAAGCCGGTGTCTACGGCAACGCCACCGAAGTCATTCGCGACGCACTGCAACGCATGCAGGCCGAGGACATACGCATAGCCGCCTGGAAAGCGGCTATTCAGGTGGGTAACGACCAACTCGACCAGGGCGAGGGCATCGCCTACACCGCAACCACGCTGAAGGACATGACGGAAATTGCCTTGCGTGATCTGCACAGCGGCCAGCCTATGCACCCCGATGTCCTTCCCTAAGCCCTTACCGCTTAAGCTATCCCCCAGGGCCCGACAAGACTTCATCGACATCCTGCGCTATACAGGTGAGACCTGGGGCCCCAAACAACTGCTGATCTACCGTGACAAGTTGGATGCGGCTCTGCAAACCATCTCCAGCAACCCGCAGACAGGCCGCAGCCGAGAGGACTTGCCGCCCACACACCGCGCCAGCCTGATTGGCTCGCATGTCATCGTCTACCGTATCGAAGCGGACAGCGTCGGTGTGTTGCGCATCCTCCATCAGCGCATGAGCCTGGCCAGGCACTTGTGATGCTCGACCAGATAAAAATTCAAACGCACGCAGTCCTGCCGTTCGGTCTCGGTGAGGGCGACCATCCAGTAGATGGGGGTGGGGCTATCGAGCCGGGCGACGGCCTCCGAATAGACCTCGTTCCAGGGTTGGCCGACTTTGGACAGCAGAAACTTGAACAGTGGCGTGTAGTCCAGCCCGCGCTTTACCTTGGCACTCATGGGCAGCCGCTGCACCTCGGAGTTGGCCTGTTGCTTGCTGTTCCTGACATGCCTGTAGTCGCCTCCATGGTCGTGGCGAACACCGCGTGCTTTGGTATTGACTTTGCGAAAGAGCGGGGTTTTGTTCATAGGGGAAGTTTGAGTGAATAGAGATCTGCCAGCAAACGGCATGCGAGGCCAGTCGCGGTCGATCCTTGTCAAACCACATTGGCAATCACCACTTGCCGCGTGACCTCATCTGCTGCGAACACATGCTCTACCCGCAGCGATGCGAGCGTGATGTCTTGCGGTGTGCCAAACGTGGAAAACATGCTGAAAAACGCCAGTTCCCCAAGCGGGGTGGCGAAACGGGTCGTGAGGACGGGGGCCATTTGGCGTGGCCAAGGGGCGAGTGGTTTTTTCCCGAGGCGCTGCTGTAGTTGTGCGGCGAAGCGCTCCACGCGGGGAAGGAGTTCGGGCACCACGCTGGCGTCATCGCGCAGATGCGCGAGCATGGCAGGCGCGACTTCTTCCAGGTTGGTCATGTGCCGCGTCATGCCTTCGGGGTGCAGCATGGCGTCGAGCAAATTGATGGGTTGATCCGGTGGCAGCTGTGCGATCCAAGGCATCAGCGTGATGGACAACCACCGCGCGCCTCGGTTCATGTGCAAGACGTTCCATGCGGCGTCCATCACCATGGCGGGCATGGGGTCGTGGGCAAGCAGCAAACGCCCCAGCGCCTCGCGAATGGGGGCGAGTACGGCATCGCCCAGTTCGCTGCCTCGGTACACAGGCGCAAACCCCGCTTGCTGCAAAGCCACATTGCGCACGGCCAAGGGCGCTTGCAGTTCACTCAGCCAAGCAAGCAGCAGCTCACGGCTGGGTTGAGCGCGGCCGCTTTCTACAAAACTCACATGCCGCTGGCTCACCCCGATGCGCAGCGCAAGTTCAAGCTGGCTCAAGCGCTTGGATTTGCGTGCCGTTTGCAATGTGACTGGAAGGCTGGGTGATGAATGGGTTTGCATAGTCACATTCAATCACAGGCTGTCATACGGGCAATTACCTGCAACGTAATTGCGTTGATTCAAAGCACGGCACAAACTGGCTTCACCAATTGAAACTTTCTAAGGAACCTCTGCAAAACCCTGACGTCCGATAGTTGCGTGGTGCGTTGAAGAGACATGAAACAAATCAGCCTTGCCCAAAGCACAAGTGGATTCGAGTTGTCTGCCAAGCGCACGCGCAAGCGTGAGTTCTTGGACGAGATGAACA
>JBJTHI010000103.1:0-10982 GCA_046094425.1 Burkholderiales bacterium
CCAGATCGCAGCAGGCTGGTTGGGCAAGCTGCTTGAGCGACGAAACATCAATGTTGCAGCGGTGGCGCTGGCCAACAAGAATGCCCGCATTGTCTGGGCGCTGTTGGCCCGCGACCGAGAGTTCCGATCTGATTACACGTCAGTTTGCGGTCAGTATCTGAATGCTGGGCCTGTGCCTGTAACCACTGTCGCCAAATCACCAAAGGTTCGAGGTGAGCCTTGTTCTCGGGGTAACACAAAAAATAGCCCGCCTGAGCTTGTTCTTGGTGTGTGGCACTCCACCGAGGCGACACCACTTCACCACGCGCCAACTCTTCCTCAATCAAACAGGTGGGCACCAAGGCCAAACCCATGCCAGCGGCCACGGCGCGGATGATGGCCGCGTACTGGTCGAGCTGAATGCCGCTGTGCGGGTTCACGCCCGCCACCTGGTGCTGCTGGCACCACTGCACCCAGGCATTGGGCACGCTGACATGCTGCAAGAGGCGGTGGTGCACGATGTCGGCGGGTCGCTTCAAGGGCGCGTCACCCGATTTGCGTTTGGGGGCGATCAAGGTCATGTCGCGGCCGATGACATAGTCCGAGACGGCACCGGGCCAAGCGCCTTCCCCATAACGAATCGCACAATCCAGGTCAGGCCGCGTGAAGTCATAGCCCTGCACATAGGGCACGAATTGCAGCAGCACTTTCGGATGGGCCGCTTGAAACGCAGGCAGGCGCGGAATCAACCACTTCGCGCCGAAAGTGGGCAGCACGGACAAATGCAACACACCGCCATCCGCCGGTGTGCTCATCACGTCCAGCGTGGCGGCTTCTAATTGGGTCAGTAGCGGCTGCACGGCCAGTAAATAACGCTGCCCCGGCGGCGTGAGTTGCAGACGCTTTCGCACCCGGACGAACAAGGCAATTCCCAACCAATGCTCCAGTTCTTGCACCTGTTTGCTGACTGCACTTTGGGTGACGTGCAGCGCATCCGCCGCAGCGGAAATCGTTCCCAGTTGGGCCGTGGTGACAAACGCACGCAGCAGTTGGGTGGGAGGGTGCAGGCGTTTGGTCATGGGAGTACTTCAGTCTTAATTGGAATGTTCTCTTGCCGGATTTTCGCTTGTTGAAGTGAGGCTACGCAAGCAAGATGAGGCCATCGTCACTTCTCAACCTCACCCTAGAGAACTCCACCATGCAACGTCGCCACCTGTTCAAAGCAGCCTCCGCCTTGGCCGCCACGGCTGCACTTCCCAGCATGGCTTGGGCGCAAGCCAAACCCATTCGTTTGATCGTGCCCTTCCCACCTGGCGGTGCCACCGATATCACCGCGCGTGCGGTGGGCGAGCAACTGGCCAAAGAACTCGGCCAGCCTGTCATTGTGGAAAACAAAGCGGGGGCCGGTGGCTCCATCGGCATGGTAGAAGTGGCCCGCGCGACCCCCGATGGCTTGACCCTGGGTGTGGCGACCTTGTCCACCCACGGCGTGAACCCCGCCGTGTACAAAACCTTGGCTTATGACGCGGACAAAAGTTTTGTGCCCGTGGCGGAACTCGTGAAAGCCCCGGGTGTGCTCATCGTGTCTGACAAGCTGGGTGTGAAAGACTACGCCTCGTTCTTGAAGTTGCTCAACGAGAACCCCGCCAAATACACCTACGCCTCACCGGGCAACGGCACCATCGGCCATATGTGGGGTGAGATTTTTAAGGCCTCTACCAATACCTTCATGCTGCACATTCCCTACCGGGGTGCAGCGCCCGCCATCACCGATTTGATCGCGGGCCAAGTGCATGCTTATTTCGACCAAGTGGCTCCTGCCTTGCCCCACATCAAGTCGGGCCGCGTGCATGCACTGGCGGTGTCTTGGCCTGAGAAGCTGGATGTGTTGCCCAATGTGCCAACGTTCAGTGATATGGGCAACGACAGCAACAACCTGCCTTCGTGGTTTGGTTTGGTAGCACCGGCGGGTACGCCTGAAGAGGTCGTCAATCGCATTCATGCGGGGGTGGTCAACGCTTTGAGAGCACCAGGCATGAAAGAAAAGCTGGCAGCTCAGGGCCTCTACCCATCCACCCTGACTTCACCTCGGCAGTTCGGCGTGCAAATCCGCAAAGAGATTGACCACATGCAGCGCACTGCACGTTTCGCCAAGATTCAGCTCGACTGAGCGGGCCAGGCCCAGCTTCACGTCGGGTCAATTTTTCCGCTTTGGTTGACGACAACCCGAGGCACTTTCAGCCCGGGTTGGGCGCTAGCTTTTCTGGAGCAGTCATGACCAACTTATTGAAGTTAAGCAAGCGCGTTGCCGCCACCGCCTTGGCCTTGTTGTCCGCTGCCTCCTGGGCGCAAAACAACCCGGGTGTCACCGAACGCGAAATCGTGCTCGGCCAGTCGGCCTCATTCACAGGCAGCTTTGCCTCGCAAGCCACGTCTTACCGCGACGGGGCTTTGGCCTATTTTGAGCACGTCAACGCCAAAGGCGGCGTGGCGGGCAGCAAGATTCGCCTCTTGAGTTTGGACGACGCTTATGTGGTTGACAAAGCCAAGGCCAACACCGAACAACTGCTGAACAAAGACAAAGTGCTGGCTTTGTTTGGCTACACCTGGACCAACACCGTCAAAGCCACCATTCCCATGGCCGAGGCAGCGGCGGTGCCTATGTTTGCGCCCTACACCGGCTATGAAGAGTTGTATGCCAAACACTCGCCCCATGTCTTCACCACACGGGCCAGCTTTTCGGATGAGCTGGGGCAAATTGTTCAACACCTGCGCACCATCGGTCTCACCCGCATTGGCCTGCTGCACTACGACAGCGTCTCGGGCACAGAACTGCTGGCGGAAACCCAGGCACGCATGACGGCTGCTGGTTTAACGCTGCAAGCCATAGGCAGCATGAAAGCCAACTCCAAAGATCCCGCTGCTGCCATCGACGCACTCAAGGGTGTTGAGTTGCAAGCCCTCATCATTGGCGCATCGGGTAGCGATGCCGTGGCGTTTGTGCGCGAGTTTGACAAAGTGCGCACGGGTAAAACTCAGTATTACGCCCGCAGCCTCATCGGTGTGCAGCAGTTGGTCACAGAGCTGGGCCCGCAGGCCGCCGGCATTTCCATCAGCCAAACCGCGCCCAACCCGCACAAGAACAAACTCGTGGTGGTGGAGTACCGCCAGGTGCTGGCCAAGTTCAACCCGCAGGCAAAACCCGACTACATCGGTTTAGAAGGCATGATGGCTGCCAAAGTGATGGTCGAGGCGCTGCGCCGTGCGGGCAGCAACCCCAGCCGAGAAACGCTGATTCAAACGCTGGATCGCATGAGTGAGTTCGACCTGGGCGGTTACGCCGTGCGTTTTGGCCCCAAGAAACACCATGGCTCACGTTTCGTAGACATTACCTTCATCGGGCGCGATGGGCGCATCGTGGATTGATCGCGTGTCGCACACCTGCCGTCTACTTTGATTTTCTAGAACAAGCATGAATTCGATCACTCAACATGAGGGCGTCGATGTGGCGCTGGGCACTACCGCTTTGGTGCTGGACTCCCCCCACAGCGGCACGACCTATCCTGAAGACTTCGGCCACAGTTGCCAGCAGCGTGCGCTACGCGGCGCAGAAGACACCTATGTGGAAGAACTCTGGGGTTTTGCCCCTGGCATGGGGGCTTCCCTTGTGCACGCCCGTTTCCCGCGCAGTTACGTCGACGTGAACCGCGCCGTGGACGAGATAGACGAAACCCTGCTCAATGCCCCTTGGCCGGGGCCGGTGAGCGGGGGTGCCAAAGTGCGTTTGGGCAAAGGGCTGGTGTGGCGCATGCTGGACGACGGCACGCCTATTTACGACCGCCAACTCACTGTGGAAGAAGTGCAGCAGCGCATAGACCGTTGTTGGTTTCCCTACCACCTGGCGCTGGACCAAGCGGTGCACTCAGCTCGAGAGCGGCGCGGGTTTGTGATTCACATCAACTGCCACTCCATGCCCGCTGTGGCCCAGGCCTATTCCACCGACCACCCCTGGCTGGTGCATGCCGACTTCGTGCTCGGCGACCGCGACGGCACCAGTGCCGACCCAGGCCTGACCCACTGGATAGAACGTTTCCTGAACAGCCGGGGCCACACTGTGAGCGTGAACCATCCCTACAAAGGCGTAGAGATTGTGCGCAAACATGGCAAGCCGTTTGAGCAGCAGCACTCGATTCAACTGGAGATCAACAAACGGCTTTACATGGATGAAGTCACGTTAGAGCGCAATGCTGGTTTTGCACCGCTGCAGAACACTTTGCGGGAATTGACGCAGGCGTTGCTGCGGTTGGACACGCGGGCTGCGACTTACGAGGACTAGGACGGCGACTCTGGCAAACTGGGGCGATGACCCGCACCGACACCACCGCCAAGCCACTGCTCGATCTCACCATCCGCGCCTTCAATCCTACCGATTGGCACGGGGTTTGGGCCGTGCTGGAGCCCATTATTCGCGCAGGCGAAACCTATGTATTTGCGCCTGGTATCAGTGAAGACGAGATGCGTGATATTTGGATCAAGCTGCCCGCTGCCACCTTTGTGGCCTGCGACGCCAGTGGCCGCATCCTCGGTACCTATTTCATCAAACCCAATCAGCCCGGACTGGGTGCCCATGTGAGCAACTGCGGTTATGCCACGGCGGTTCAAGCCCAAGGGCAAGGGGTTGCGTCAGCCATGTGCGAACACTCGCAGCAGCAAGCCCTGGCCATGGGCTTCACGGCCATGCAATTTAACTTTGTCGTGTCCAGCAATGAGGGTGCGGTGCGCTTGTGGAAGAAACACGGCTTTCAAGTGGTGGGCGTGGTGCCCCAAGCGTTTCAACACCACCGCCTGGGGTTGGTGAATGTCTTCGTGATGCACAAAACTCTGCCGCAGCAATAGACCAACGCCGTTGTGAGCCCACGGCCACGGGTTTACGATGGCCGCATGAACCCTCTGAGCGAATCCGCCTGGTTGCCACTGGCTGTGGCCCTGGGCATCGGGCTGCTCATCGGCGCGGAGAGAGAGCGCCGCAAAGGCCAAGGCCCCACGCGTGCGGCTGCCGGTTTGCGCACCTTTGCCGTGGTGGCCCTGCTCGGCGCGGTGTCAGCCACCTTGGATGAGGGCGTGTTGGTGGTGGCGTTTTGCGGCGTGGCTGCTTTAGTCGCCTTGGCTTACTGGCGTGGTTCGCGCGGCGATCCCGGTTTGACGACCGAGGTGGCACTGCTCATCACCTTGCTGCTCGGTGCCTGGGCCAAACGCGATCCAGCCACGGCGGCGGCTGTGGGCGTTACGGTGGCCGTGCTGCTCGCCGCACGTCAACCCTTGCACCGTTGGGTGCGGGGTGTGCTGACCGAAGAGGAGCTGCACCACTTGTTGTTGCTGGCAGCCATGAGTTTGGTGGTGTGGCCCTTGATGCCCGACCGCACCATGGGTCCCTGGCAAGCCTGGAACCCGCGTGCCTTGTGGGGCGTGGTGGTGTTGATGTTGACCATCGCGGCTTTGGGCCATGTGGCTTTGCGTGTGCTCGGCCCACGCTGGGGCCTGCCGGTGGCAGGGTTGATGGGCGGTTTTGTCTCCAGCACCGCCACCATTGCGGCTATGGGCGGTCGTGCAAAACGCGGTGCAAAACGGGACGCGGCATGTTTGCCCTCGGCGGTGGCCGCCGCGATGTTGTCCACGGTGGGCACGGTGGTTCAGTTGGCCGCGGTGCTGGCTTGGACGCACCGCCCCACCTTGTTGTTCCTCGCGCCCTCACTGTTCGCTGCGGGGCTTTTGGCCTTGCTGCTGGCGGCTTGGCGCTTGTGGCGCAACCGCCAAAGCGAGGCTGCAAAGGAGTCGGCCTTGCCCGAGATTGGTTCGGCTTTCAGTTTAAAAACCGCGCTCACGCTGGCCGGTGTATTGGCTTTGGTGTCGTTGTTGTCTGCCGCACTGAGCCAAACCTGGGGCGATGCCGGTTTGGCCAGCGCCACCGCCATCAGTGGTTTGGCAGACACCCATGCTCCCGCTGTGGCCGTGGCCCAGTTGGTGGCGGCTGGTCAAATCGCGCCCAGTGGTGCTGCAGTGCCCATCTTGTTGGCTCTGAGCACCAATACCTTGTCCAAGTGCGTGGCTGCGACGTCTGCCGGGGGGCGACCTTTCGCGCTGTCCTTGGTGCCTGGGTTGCTGCTGATGGTGGGGGCAGCCTGGGGGGCTTGGTGGTGGCTTTGAATGGGGTTTTACGCTGCGGTTTTCAGCGCTCTTGCCACTTCAGTCACCAACCCTGGCCCCTTGTAAATGAAGCCAGTGTATATCTGCACCAAGTCAGCCCCTGCCTTGCGTTTGGCAACCGCATCTTCACCACTCATCACACCCCCGACGCCGATGATGGGCACCTTGGAGCCCAGCGCCGCACGCAGTTGGGCGATGACGCGGTTGGAGGCAGCCAGCACGGGCGCGCCGGATAAACCACCGGCTTCGTTGCCATGCGGCAAATGCGCCACTTGGTCGCGGGCAATGGTGGTGTTGGTGGCGATCACGCCGTCCATGCCGTTGTTTTGTATGGTGCGGGCGATGACTTGTACTTGGGTCTCATCCAGGTCGGGTGCAATTTTCACAAAGATGGGCACCTGTTTGCCGTGCTCTTTGGCAAGCAGCATGCGCCTTGTTTGAATGGTACCGAGCAGCGCGTCCAGCGCTGCATCACTTTGCAGCTCGCGCAAATTTTTCGTGTTGGGGCTGCTGATGTTGACCGTCACATAGTCGGCGTGGGGGTAAACACCGTCCAGGCAAAGAAGATAGTCGTCTGCCGCGCGTTCAATGGGGGTGCTAGCGTTTTTGCCAATGTTCAGTCCGAGAATCCCGCCCTTTTGGCGAAACCGGGCTTGTTTGACGTTGCGCAGAAAACTCTCCAGCCCCTCGTTGTTGAAACCCAAGCGATTGATGAGGGCGTTGGCTTCAATCAGGCGAAACATGCGCGGTTTGGGGTTGCCGCTTTGGGCCTTGGGGGTGACGGTGCCCACTTCAATAAACCCAAAACCCATGGCCCCCAAGCCGTCAATGCAGCGGCCGTTTTTATCGAGGCCCGCAGCCAAACCAATGCGGTTGGGGAAATTCAAACCGGCCACAGTCACCGGGTCATCCACCCGGGTTTGGGCCACGGCACAAATCAGTGGTGTGTGTTGAATGCGGGCCAGGGCGCCCAGGGTGAGGTCGTGCGCGGCTTCGGGATCCAGGCCAAAGAGGAAGGGGCGGGTGAGGGCGTAGGGAAGTAAAGGCATGAAGTCTGGGCGTGGGCCAAGCGTCTTGGATAATGTTGGCCATTGTCTCAAACACCCCAAACTGCACCCCATGAACCAAGATCAACTCAAAGCCCTGGTGGGCCAAGCGGCCCTGGCCTATGTGGTGCCGGGCTCCATCGTGGGCGTTGGCACGGGTTCTACCGTGAACTGTTTCATCGACGCGCTGGCGGCCATGAAAGACCAAATTCAAGGCGCAGTGTCCAGCAGCGAAAAAAGCACTGAAAGGTTGCGCGCGCACGGTATCCCGGTGTTGGACAGCAATGCGGTGGAGCGTTTTCCGGTTTACATCGACGGGGCCGATGAGATTAACCACGGGGGGCACATGGTGAAGGGTGGTGGTGCAGCACTCACCCGCGAAAAAATCGTCGCCGACTTGGCCGAGCGTTTTGTCTGCATTGCCGACGAATCGAAGCTCGTCGATGTGCTCGGCACCTTCCCCTTGCCTGTCGAGGTGATTCCCATGGCTGCTGCTCAGGTCGCGCGGCGGTTCACTGCACTGGGTGGGCAAGCCAGCTTGCGCGCCGGTGTGGTGACGGACAATGGCTGCCACATCTTGGATGTGCGTGGTTTGCGCATACACGACCCACTGGCCCTGGAAACCGAAGTGAACCAGTGGCCCGGCGTGGTGACCGTGGGTTTGTTTGCTCGCCACCGTGCCAGCTTGTGTTTGCTGGGCACGCCCCAGGGCGTAAAAACCTTGAGTTTTTCTTCTCCAAGCGCCTAAAAACCGCGTAACCTCGGGTTTGAACAGATCCCGCAATTTTTACCAAGGATGGATGGCGAATGGCCAAACCGAATTACTCTTTTGAAAAGCGCCAACGTGAGTTGGCCAAGAAAAAAAAGAAGGAAGAGAAGTTAAAGGACAAGGCCGCACGCAAATCTGAGGGCGGCGAGGGCGGTGAGGCAGCGGAGCCTGACGATGCATCCAACACGGCTGATGGCGGTGGTGAGGGTGCTGGCGCGGTGGGTGGCGATGGCGATTAACTTGCCTTGCGTGTCTCTCTAGCAGCAAACCGCACCGGGTCGATGGCGTCAAGCAAACTCGATTCCACCGGCATGGCTGCACCGCTGACATAACTGGCCACCACCTCACCGGCCAAGGCTGCCCAAGTAATGCCCCGCGAACCCAAAGCGGTACATACATGCAGACCCGTCACGCGCGGCAGTTGCCGCAGTGGGGCGGTGAGCATGGTGCTGGCATCGCTTTTCAACACCGGCCCCACCAAGGGCAGGCGATCCACTGCTGTGCAGCGCCAACCTACGCGACCTGTCCAAGAGGCCTCTGAGCTGGTTCGCAGCAGATTGGGCATGGCCGCACCCAACAGTTTGACGAGTTGGTTCAAGTTGCTGTCATGGTCTGCTGGCCTCAGATGGGGGTCATCATCGTCCGCGTCATTTGTTGCTCCGAACAGCAGCTTGCCATTCACCACCGGCAGGCAATAGCCGCTGCCTGCCAAGGGCAGGCGCAACGGGAATGGGCTGCTGGCCAGTGGCACTTCACTCACCTGACCGCGTAGCGACAACAGCGGCCAGCTCTGCGCGTGTCCGGTGGTTGCCAACAAGGTGGACGCTTGCTGTGCGTTGGCCAGTACCACCTGTGGTGCGTGTGCGACGCACTGGCCTTGAGCATCCAAGAGCAGCCATTCATCGCCGTCTGGCTGCAAGCGAGCAACGCGGCGCGAGCCCAAGAACACGGCCTGAGACGTTTGCAGCCAATGCTGGCACAGCAGGGCAGGGCGCAACCAACCACCCCGTGGGTAGAACCAGGCGGCTTGTTGCAGCGCCTGTTCGCCCAGGCCGCTGGCCAGGCTGGCTTGTGCTGCACCAAAGGCTTGTACGTAGTCTGCTGGCAAACCGGCAGCTTGCAGCACCGCGGCCATTTGTGTCGCGTCGCCGTCGCTGTCTTGCAGGCGCAGCAAGCCGCGCATTTCGCCCAGCACTTTGGCATCCGCAATGCCGTGTTGCTGCTGCGCGTATTGTTCTATCGCCTCTTGCAGCGCCTGGGTGCAACGCAGTGCAGCGGCGCGGCCCCAGCGCGCATGGCTGCCGTCACTCCCATGCACCACACCGTGGAACAAACCGGCGCGGTTGCCTGAAGCGCCCATAGCGACAGTGGCTTGTTCGTCTACCACCGTGCAACGCCAACCCAGGCGCGCCAAAGCCCAAGCGCTGGCGCAACCGGCCAAACCTCCCCCGACGATGACGGCATGTTTCTCGCCACTGCGTTTCCCAGGGGCATGGCGACCCATAGGCACAGTGCGTTGGGTAGGGTGTGGTGCAAAGTGAGCTTGCCAGGCGTTGTCTCGTGGGTGCAATTCAAACCCCGCACTGCGCAAACCAGGGTGGTGTGAGGCGTTGCTGCTACGCAGTGCAACCGTGGCGCCGGGTACCGCTAAACGAGCTAGCCCCTTGTAGACAGACGCATGCCATGGAATGTCGGGCGCGCCTGCTTCGTCACCAAGAAAAAAAGCGTCTATGGGCGCGACCAGTTCGGGTAACACATGCCAAGGTTCACCCAACGCCAATAACAAACGCACCCGGCCCGCTTCAAACACCAGGCTATGCACATTGGGTGTGAGCGGTGGCCACTGGGCATGCAGGGCCTGAACCAAGGCCACAGGGGCGTCGTAAGCCTGCGCTGCAGGCAGGGCCTGGCGCTGCGGTGGGTGGCTGCACAGCGCAATCACGTCCAGCCTGCCGCGTGGCTCGGGCAGTTGTCGCCAAGCCTGCCAAAGCGCCAAAAACAACTCACCGCAACCGAACTGAGTCTGTAGTACGGTGCAACGTGAAAGCGTTTCGCTTTGCCAGCGAGTTTGCAGATGTTGTACTCCCGCACCCCAGGCCGCGCCGATGGGCAGGGACTCTATTTTTTTAGCGGCGATGATGGGGCGGGTGTTCACGATGTTGATTTGTCGAAAACGCGTGCTATCGCGGCAGCCCGATGAAGTTTTAACCGTTCGCCCTGAGCTTGTCGAAGGGTGGCGCGTACAACCTGGGTTTCGACAAGCTCAACCCGAACGGAAGTTGGTGCTTCGCAGGGCCGAATCCGTAAAACAAAAAAGGGCACCGCAGGGTGCCCTTCTGGGGAGGTCGTATGGGCCGCCTTAAACGCGCTTGCGGTACTCGTGGGTGCGGGTGTCGATCTCGATTTTGTCGCCGGTTTCCACAAACAGGGGCACCGAGATTTCAAATCCCGTGGCCAACTTGGCTGGCTTCATCACTTTGCCCGATGTGTCGCCTTTGACGGCGGGTTCGGTGTAGGTGACCTCACGCACCAAACTCGTGGGCAGCTCCACCGAAATGGCTTTGCCTTCATAGAAAACCACTTCCACGGGCATGTTGTCTTCCAGATACTGGATGGCGTCGCCCATGTTTTCGGCTTCGACTTCAAACTGGTTGTAGTCCGCGTCCATGAAGGCGTACATGGGGTCGGCGAAGTAAGAATAGGTGCACTCTTTTTTGTCCAGAATGATCTGATCCATTTTGTCGTCGGCTTTGAAGACGACTTCGGTGCCCGAGTTGTTCAGCAAACTCTTGAGCTTCATACGCACGGTGGCGGAGTTGCGCCCGCCTCGGCTGTATTCAGTTCTCAAAACAACCATGGGGTCTTTGCCCTGCATGATGACGTTGCCGGCGCGACTTTCTTGAGCTATCTTCAGAACAGTTTGCGTGGTGGGAGCGCCGCAGCGGCTGGGCTGTGGCGCTAAGCGGCGGCTTTGAGCGGTGTTC
>JBJTHI010000104.1:0-7663 GCA_046094425.1 Burkholderiales bacterium
GTCATGACCTCAAACTCTCGAACCGCCTGGTGCGGACCCGCATGCCAGGTGGTGTGGCAGGGGTGCCTCCGATAATGGAGGCCCCCTATGCCGATTTCGCTCTTCCATGTTGCATCGCAGTTAAGGGAAACTGAGCGTGGAAAATGTGCAACAGCGTCATCTGCCCGCCAGACGCAGCATGCAAAATAGAACGATCGTTCACTTGGAGGCCTCCTATGAAAACTAAGCTAACTCTAGGGTTTGTTGCGCTGACCGTTTCGAGTGCTGCCTTTTCGCAAACGGGTTCACCGACGGTTGAGTTGTACGGTATCGCCGATGCCGGGGTGATGCGGGTCAGCGGTTTGCGGGGGGGGTCTGCGAGTTTTTTGGCCAGCGGCATCATGGAAGGAACCCGCTGGGGGCTCAGGGGCAATGAAGATTTGGGTGGTGGCTGGCGTGCCCTGTTCACTTTGGAAAGCCGCGTGGAAATTGACACCGGAGGCACGAGCAACCGCCCTCTGTCGGGTACGCAATTGCCAGACCGTGTCAGCGTGGCGACTCTGATGGGTTTGCCAGCCAGCATGCAGCCCTTTGTGACTGCGGTTGGTGCCAGCATTGCCAATGCTTCAGCGGGTGTGAACCTTCCCAATCGTTTGTTTGATCGCCAAGCCTATGTGGGATTGGTGACGCCCGTGGGTGGTATCTTGGCTGGCCGCATGTACACACCGGCCTATGAATTGAACGCCAACTTCGACATCATGAAAACAGAGTCGAGTTTGGCCGCGGGCCAGGTCGGATCCTTCCCTCCCACGATCGACATCCGTCATTCCAATTCCCTGGCCTATCGCATCCAAAAAGATGGCATCACCGGTTCGTTGATGTACAGCATGGGTGAAATTCCTGGCTCGAATTCCAAAGGACGCTTTTGGGGTGCCATGGCCATGTACAAAAGCTCTGGCTTCTCGGCTGGTTTGGCCTACAACACACGCAACAACGAGTTGGGTGCCAAGTCTCTGACGACATTCATAGGCGGCGCTTCGGTCAATGTGGGTAGTGGCGCGTTCAATGTCATGGCTGCCAGTATCAAGGACAAGAACCCCTCTGACCTCTCGACGATTGCAGCAACACTGAATGCACAAACAGGAAACACGGCGGTTGGTGGCCCAGTGCAAAGCGCCTTCATCAATGCGTTGAAGCTAGACGGTCAACTGCTGCATGTGGGTTACCGTCGCGTGATGGGGCCCAATACAATCTCTGTAGCCTATACCCAGTACAACGACAAACGCCCGTCAAATGCGGACACTGCGTCATACGGTGTGGCCTATACCTACGCGCTCTCTAAACGTACCGATGTCAATGCCGTTTTGACGCGCTTCAACAACTCGGGTTTGGGACAGGCCGCACCAGGCCAAGCCGGTTTCTTGGGAGGCGTCACAGAAACAGCAGGCCGGGACTCCACGAGCCTGGCGCTGGGTTTGCGGCATCGGTTTTAATTCACCCTCTTGCCGATCAAAGCCCTGCTTCGGCAGGGCTTTCTTTCTGATGGGCTCCAGTTGCCCCCGTAAAAACCGAAAACATGTACGAAGTTTCTTGCTTCTCAGAGTGACTGCAGGTGTGTTGATATGGCTGCACGGCGGTTTATGCATCAGGGTGGTAGCTGGCGCGGTTGGTTTTGGCTGGTCGCGGTGGCTGTGCTTTGTGGCTGCGCCACCAATTTGCCTACCGAAAAAACGGAACCGCAAGACTCGGCCGTTGCGCCGAACTCTTTCCACGATTGGACGCACAAAACCCTACCTGGTAAGCGGCCCACCCGCTACAAAGTCACCGAACTGGATGGCAGTCCCGTGGTGCAGGCCGATGCGGACGCGGGGGTGAGTTTGTTTCGCCGCGCGGTGCGGGTAGAGGCCCATCAACTTGGTTCAGTCGAATTTTCATGGCGCGTTCAGAGCCTGTTGGACAAGGCCGATCTGACGCAGCGCGGCGTAGAAGATGCGCCGGTGCGTGTGGTGCTGGCGTTCGACGGAGACCGCAGCAAGTTTTCCCCTAAAAATCGCATGCTGTCCGATTTGTCGAAGTCACTCACCGGGGAATACTTGCCCTATGCCACCTTGATGTATGTGTGGGACAACCACGCGCAAGCCGGAACGGTGATTCCAGCTGGCAGCGGTACAGACCGTATCCGAAAGCTGGTGCTGGACTCTGGCCCAACGCATGCCAAAACCTGGCGCACCCATATGCGCGATATAGCGGCGGACTACCGCTTGGTGTTTGGTGAGGAGCCCGGGGCCTTGGTGGCCGTGGCCTTGATGACTGACAGCGACAACACCCGCTCGCGTGCGCGAGCCTGGTATGGCCAGGTGCGAATTTTGGACAACACTGGCCAGCCGCGATAGCGCCGCGGTTCCACTCTACTGAAACGCTACCTCTGCAAAGCTCCGCAGCTTACGGCTGTGCAACTGGCTGCTGCCCGCATCGCGCAGCAACTCGATCGCTCGAATGCCGATGCGCAGATGCTGGTCGACCCGTTCGCGGTAGAAGTGGTTGGCCATGCCGGGCAGTTTGATCTCGCCATGCAAAGGCTTGTCACTGACACATAACAACGTGCCGTAAGGCACTCGGAAACGGAAGCCATTGGCAGCGATGGTGGCGCTTTCCATGTCCAGCGCAATGGCGCGGCTCTGGCTGAAGCGGCGCTCTGGGGTGCTCTGTGCATTGCGAAAAGGCAATAACTCCCAGTTGCGGTTGTCGGTGCTGGCCACGGTGCCGGTGCGCATGATGCGTTTGAGTTCGTAGCCTTGCAACTGGGTGACTTCTGCTACAGCGGCTTCCAGTGCGACTTGCACTTCGGCCAGCGGTGGGATGGGCACCCACAAGGGCAGGTCTTCGTCCAGAACATGATCTTCACGCACATAACCATGGGCCAGCACGTAGTCGCCCAGGGCTTGCGAGTTACGCAGGCCTGCACAGTGGCCCAGCATGATCCAGGCGTGGGGCCGCAACACGGCGATGTGGTCGGTGATGGTTTTAGCATTGGCCGGGCCCACACCAATGTTCACCATGGTGATGCCAGCGCCATCTTCTCGCACCAAGTGGTAGGCAGGCATTTGTGGCAAACGTGGGGGTGGCGTGCCACTGTTGTCGTCTGCTTGCGGTGCCGAGCCTGCGCGGTGCGTGATCACATTGCCGGGCTCGACGAACGCGCTGTATTGGCCGTCCGCTTGAGCCATGTGTTCATGGCCCTGGCGTACAAACTCGTCAATGTAAAACTGGTAGTTGGTGAAGAGCACAAAGTTCTGGAAATGTTCGGGTGCTGTGCCGGTGTAGTGGCGCAGTCGGTGCAGTGAGTAGTCCACGCGCGCTGCCGTAAACAGAGCCAAAGGTTGTGCTTCGCCGCGGCGTGGCTCGAATGTGCCGTTGGCAATGCCATCGTCCATCGCGCCGAGGTCGGGCAAGTCGAACTGGTCACGCATCAAGAGGCGGCGTGCGGCGTCGAGCGAGCCTTCCAGGTGGTCGTGTTCGCCGAGTGAGAAGTGCACCGGAATAGGCTGCGAACTGGTGCCGATTTCCAGCGCCACTTGGTGGTTTCGCAGCAGCAGTTTGAACTGCTCGTGGTAGTAGTTGGCAAACAAGCCGGGTCGGGTCAGGGTGGTCTCATAGGTGCCGGGCCCGGCCACAAAGCCATAACTCAAACGTGAGTCCGCGCGAGCCACGGTGTCTGTGCGCACCCGCACAAAGGGGTAACAAGCACGCACGTGTTCCGCGGGTGCTTCACCGGCTACAAAGCGCTGCAAGGCGGCGCGCAGATGATCCACGCTGGATTGGTAAATCGTCTGTACCTGGGCCAGCGCCAGGGCAGGGTCGTCAAAACGGGCTGGGGCGAAAAAGGCGGGCGCGGCAGACATGTGTTTCCTCAGAGTGTGCATTGCCATTTTCACCTGATTGCTTCGCAGTCAGCTCAGGCGCTGCGCCGTGATCTGCTTCACGCTGCCAGCAGGCGTGTGATGGCTTGCCCTTCAAGACTGGGCTGTGCCGTGAACTGTGTCGCTTGTCACCCGAGCTGAGTAAGCGCAAACTGGATACAACTTGTTACACCACCTATTTCGTCGCCCCTAGGGAGATCACGCCATGAAAAAGCTCTTGACTGTTGTGACGCTGCTGTTCTGCGCGACTTGGACGCACGCGAACGAAACCCAGCGCGAGTTTGAACAGCGCAACGCCTCAGTCCAGATGGGTGTGCAAGAGGCACGTCTTGCCATGCTCAGTGATGCAGAGCTGGGCAAGTTGCTGGTCGGGGTGAAAAGTGTTGCTGTCCTGCTGCCCTCGCCGGAAAACATTGACGCCTACTACGCTGTGCAGCGAGAAGCTGTGCGTCGTGGTGCCTCGGTCGCCAAGCTGGCGAACTGATACGCCGCGCGGGCCCGGTGCACGGCGCGCAAAGGGTTGCAAAGCTGAATCAGCGTTTGGGAGCGAGCCCACCACCGGCCAAGCCCCAGGCTTCTATGCCACCTTCAAGAAAGCGAACATCCAGACCCAAAGTCTGCAGGCTGCTGGCGCAGTTGCGGCTCACTTCGTGGCCGTGCACGCAGTAAACAACCACGGCACCTGAGTTGGGCAGGGAGGTGCCCCAGGTATCTACCAAGGCAGGGTCGTTCCAGTGGGCCCCGGTGATGAGTGATGTGGCTTGTTCAAAGACAGCGGCGCGTCGCACGTCGATCAAGCGCGGTGGATGGGCCGATTGCAGCGCCTGCTGCAATTCGTTGACGGTGATGCCGGATGCATTCATGAGAGGCCTTTCAACAGTTGCCATGCCCAACCCAAAAGGCCAGCCCCCAAGATCACGCTGATCACGCCCACCTTGAAGTGAAACAGAGCCAATGCGGCCAGGGCACCAATCAGCACGGCCGGCCACTCGAAGGTTCCAGAAAAGCCCGTGGGCCACAGCACGTGGTAAGCAAAAAACAAAGCCAGGTTGACGATGACACCCACCACCGCAGCGGTGATGCCGGTGAGTGGCGCGGTGAACTGCAATTTGCCGTGGGTGGACTCAATGAAAGGCCCGCCCAAAAAAATGAACAAGAAGGACGGCAAAAAGGTGAAGAAGGTCACCACGCTGGCCGCAACAGCACCGGCCAGAAAGAGCGAGTCGCCCCCGAAAAGAGCCTTGGTCCAGCCGCCTACAAAACCAACGAAAGACACCACCATGATGAGTGGGCCCGGCGTGGTTTCACCCAAAGCCAGGCCATCCATCATTTGTGCTGCCGTGAGCCATTGGTGGTGTTCCACCGCACCTTGAAAAACATAGGGCAGCACGGCATACGCACCACCAAACGTCAGCAGTGCGGCCTTGGTGAAGAACCAGGCCATTTGGGTGAGGGTGGCGTCCCAGCCGAAGTGCCACACCAAAGCCAACATGACGGTCAACCACAGGCCCAGGCAAAAGGCCAATACGCGGGTAACCCGGCTCCAACGAAACAGCGCGTGGGCTGGCGTGGGGGTGTGGTCGTCGATGACGGAGGGCGGGGTGGATGCCGCGCTGTCGCCTTTCTTCTTGCTGGCGCCGTGGCCACCACCGAGCGTGAACTTGGCGGGTGCCAAACGCCCCCCTACATATCCAGCGATGCCCGCCAGCAACACGATCAAAGGGAAGGGCCAGTTCAGCGCAAAGATGGCCACAAAAGCGGCCACGGCGATGCTCCAAGTCCAGGTGTTCTTCAAGGTGCGTGAGCCTATGCGGTAAGCCGCCTGCACCACGATGGCGGTCACGGCCGGTTTGATGCCGTAGAGCACCCCGGCCACCGCAGGCACCTGTCCATAAGCCATGTAAACCCAGGCCAGGCCGATCAAGATAAATAGCGAGGGCAGCACAAACAACACGCCTGCTGCGATGCCACCCCAGGTGCGGTGCATGAGCCAGCCGATGTAGGTGGCAAGCTGTTGCGCCTCCGGGCCGGGCAGCACCATGCAGTAATTCAGGGCGTGCAAAAAACGCTGCTCGGAAATCCAGCGTCGCTTCTCCACGAGTTCAGCGTGCATCAAGGCAATCTGACCGGCGGGGCCACCGAAGCTGATGAAACCGAGCTTGAGCCAGTAAAGCAAGGCCAAACGAAACGGCACGGTGGGGGTGGCAGAAACAGGTGCGGTCATGGAGGGGCTTTCAAGGCGGCGTGTGGGCGGCATAGAGGCTGTCAAAAAGGGGCAGGGCGGCGGCGAGCAGGGCGTCGTCGTCCGCATGCAAGGTTTGCAGGCCGCGCACCAGGGTTTCCACACCGGGGGCTTCGTCTATCTCCAGGCCACCCACGTCGATGCAATGCACCAGCTCGCCCAGACGAAGCAAGGCCGGGTCGGCGTCCAGCCCAAACGCATGAGCCACCACCTCGAAGGTGACACGCTTGCCCACGTGGCTGAAACGTGCGCCGTCGAAATCAAAACCGAGTGCATTTTTCGGGCAACGACTGGCCGCTTTCAACCAAACGAAACGGGGCGTGGCGTCGATGAAACGGGTGATCAACCAAGCGGTGGCGAGCCGGTCTACCCACGGGCGCTGGCGTGTCGCCCAGGTTTGGCCTTGGAAGTTGGCCACTTTCAAGGTTTCTATGCGCGCGACGGCGGCGGTGGGTTCTTCGGGTGAGAGCTTGGCCTGGATGTCGTTCTGCAGGGCCAACCAGTGGCTGCTGGTTTTTTCGCTGGTGGTGTTGGGAAAGAAGTCGGAGGCGCGTATGGATTCAAACGACCGCCCCAATGTGCGCAACAGGTGGTGCAGCGTGGTGTCGCTGGCGCTGCGCAACTGTTGGCGTGCTTCTTTGAGGGACAGGTTGAAGTCCTGGTAGGCACTGCTTCGGTCAAACAAGGCTTGAAATTCCGCCTCTTGGCTTGGATCGCGTGCCGTCAGCGTGAGCATGTGGGCGCTGGCACCTGCGGCTTGAATCTCGGCTTCAATGGCCCACAAGTCGCTGGCGGTGGAGGCGTTGGCAGGCAAGAGGTAAACACCGTCCCGCAGCGTCGCACACGCCGTGGCCTTGAGCGCACGCCAAATCCGTACCCGCAGGCCACTGGGGGAGGTGGGCAGGGCGGCGGTGAGGATCAACCAAGGCGTCATGTAGCAAGTATCTCACATTGAGATACTTGCTACAAATAGAATTCAACCGTCACTGAATGATGTGGCAGCCACTCCCACCACCAAGTCCAACTCCACCGCAGCGCCTTTGGGCAGTTGCGCCACGCCCACCGAAGTGCGTGTGTGTTTGCCCGCGTTACCGAGCACCTCGTGCAGCACCTGAGAAGCCGCGTCGGCCACTTCGCTTTGTTGGGTGAAGTGGGGGCTGCTGCGCGTGTAGACCGTCAAGCGCAGGGCTTGCTGAATGTTCGACAAACTACCCAGGCTGGTTTTGAGCAGGGCCAGCGCACGCATGGCGCAAATTTGCGCGCCCACTTGCGCTTGCGCCAAGGACACGTCGCTGCCGACTTCGCCGACCACCATCACCGTGCTGCCCACACGCGGCACCTGGCCGCTGACGAACACTTGGTTGCCGTGGCGTATGGTGGACGTGTAGTTTCCGCCGATGATGAGTTCGCCGTCGAAGCGGTGCCCGAGTTGGTCGGCCCAGGCGTTGAAGCGGGCGTCGGGGCAGGTGAGGGTGTCTGTCATGGCATGGCCTCTTTGGGTGGAACCTAGATCCGGCAGTTG
>JBJTHI010000105.1:0-20053 GCA_046094425.1 Burkholderiales bacterium
TGCAAAGGGTGGGCGCCCGGTCTTGGCCACGGGGGCGTGGGGGGCTACTAGGTCGACCAACTGGCCCCAAGGCACCACGGTGTTCATCTCGTCCAAGAACTCACGCTTGCGCGTGCGCTTGGCAGACAACTCGAATCCACTTGTGCTTTGGGCAAGGCTGATTTGTTTCATGTCTCTTCAACGCACCACGCAACTATCGGACGTCAGGGTTTTGCAGAGGCTCCCCAACAAAATAACCCAGTGCTATGGTAGCTATGCAGGCCAGTATTGCCCAGTTTCTTTTTTTGAAGAGGTCGGGTTTCTTGTCATACAAGATGGCGATCAAAGATCCAACAAGGAATTCAACGATGAAGCCACCGAAAATAAACCTCAATGGATGTGCATCTGCCAATACTTTTTCCGTTTGAAATATCAGCCAACCCAAGTTCCAAACGGTGAAATACAGCACGGCAGCCACAATGGCTTTTGTTTGGTTGTGTTTGGGAACCAATAACAACAAACCAAGAACAAAGTAAAAATACAATTCGTGGGTCAGCGACCAAGCAACGGCTATCCAGTTATCCCAAAACTTCGGGTACAAGAGAAAAAAGCTTCCAAGGAATTGTTCTGTTGACTTGGGGTATTGATTCAGTACGGTGATGGATATCAGGGTTACAAGCAAAAAAACCGTCCAGTAGCCGGTATAAATGCGGGCGAAGCGTTGCTTGATGAAGCTGAAAAAGCCGCGTACCGGCATCGAACGCACGCCGCTGCGGTAAACGACGAATCCACTCAGAACGAAAAACACATCGACGCCTGAAAAGCCCCAGCGCATCAGTTGGCTGAGGGGTTCCAGTTGGGGCACGAGCGCCCAGTGCGGGCCCATGTGAAAGAACAAAACCATGAGGGCCGCAAGCCCACGCAGGCTTTGCAACCAGAGCAGTTTTTCGTGGCCTGTGGCGTAGGGGGGGCTTGCGGACGGCACCGCCTGTTCAGAGCTCAAGTTTTTGGCAACGTCACGCCGCGCTGCCCCTGGTACTTGCCGCCCCGGTCTTTGTAGCTGGTCTCGCAGACTTCGTCGCTTTCAAAGAAAAGAACTTGGGCGCAGCCTTCACCTGCGTAAATCTTGGCAGGCAGTGGTGTGGTGTTGCTGAATTCCAGCGTCACATACCCTTCCCATTCGGGTTCAAATGGGGTCACGTTGACGATGATGCCGCAGCGCGCGTAGGTACTTTTGCCCAGGCAAATAGTCAGCACATTGCGCGGAATGCGGAAGTACTCCACGGTGCGCGCCAAGGCGAAACTGTTGGGCGGGATGATGCAAACGTCGGACTCCATATCGACAAAACTGCGTTCGTCGAAGTTTTTCGGATCCACCACCGTGCTGTAGATGTTGGTGAATACCTTGAATTCAGGCGCGCAGCGAATGTCGTAGCCGTAGCTGGAGGTTCCGTAGCTGACGATTCTTTGCCCGTCGGCGGCAGCGCGCACCTGGCCGGGCTCGAACGGTTCGATCATGCCGTGCTGCTCGGCCATGCGGCGTATCCACTTGTCGCTTTTGATGCTCATGGAGGTCATTCCCTGAAAAAGTGGGCGTATTCTAGGGATCGTCCAGTCGCCAACCGATCCGGTTTTGTGCGACAGTTCGATGACGGTTTCAGGAGATGCCATGCACCCAGCGGCTCAATTGCTTAGTCAGTACGCGCTTTACCACCGCGACCAACGCAACATCGCCACCCATTTTGTGGGTGTGCCGCTGATAGTGTTGGGCGTTAGCCTGCTTTTGGCCCAGCCCACGGTAGTGTTGGCAGGTTGGGCGTGGACGCCGGCCTGGGGCGTTTTTGCCTTGACGGCTCTTTGGTACTTGCTGCGTGCGGGTTGGGTTTTGGGCGGTTCGACTGCCCTGCTGGTGGGTTCACTCGTGTGCTTGGCTCATCAACTGACCCAAGGTCAGGCCATTGAAAACATTCTCTCTTGGGGTGCCATGGTGTTTGCGGTGGGCTGGGCGATCCAGTTCATTGGCCATTGGTACGAAGGCAAAAAGCCAGCCTTCATGGACGACCTCAGAGGGCTGCTGGTGGGGCCCCTGTTCATCACTGCCGAGGCCTTGTTTGCGCGTGGGTGGAATTCGCAGCTTTCCGCCGAGATTGTGCGCCGCGCCGGCCCGACCTTTGTACGTGACATGGCGGTTTGAGCGGCGGTTTGAGCGTCAGCCAAAAGCCTTCAGGTGTTCTTTGACACCGTGATGGTCGGAAACTTCGCCGAAAAGTCTTTGCTCTGCTGGGCCACGGTCGCGGCCACCTTACGCGCCACAGTTTTGTAAAGCCCAGCTACCTCGCCGTCCGGTTCGGCCACCACCGTGGGTTTTCCGCCATCGGCTTGTACCCGAATGCTCATGGTCAAGGGCAGGGCCCCGAGGTAGTTCATGCCCTGCTCGGCTGCCATTTTTTTGCCGCCGTCTTGACCAAAAATATGTTCGGTGTGGCCGCAGTTGGGGCAGCAATACACCGCCATGTTTTCCACCACGCCCAGAATGGGCACGCCCACTTTTTCAAACATTTTGATGCCTTTCTTGGCATCCAAGAGGGCAATGTCTTGCGGTGTGGTCACGATGACCGCGCCGGTCAGCGGCACACGCTGGGCCAGGGTGAGCTGAATGTCGCCGGTGCCGGGCGGCATGTCCACGATCAAATAGTCCAGGGCGCGCCAGTTGGTTTGCCGCAGCAACTGTTCCAACGCCTGGGTGGCCATGGGGCCGCGCCAAATCATGGCGGTGTCTGGTTCGACTAAAAAGCCAATTGAAATCACCTGCACGCCATAGTTTTCCAGCGGCTCCATGGTTTTGCCGTCCGCCGAGTCGGGGCGCGAGCCGGGGAGGCCCATCATGGTGGGTTGGCTCGGGCCATAAATGTCCGCGTCGAGCAAGCCGACCGAAGCACCTTCGGCGGCCAAGGCCAAGGCGAGGTTGACGGCGGTGGTGCTCTTGCCCACCCCCCCTTTGCCCGAGGCCACCGCGATGATGTTTTTCACATTGGGTAGCAGTTGCACCCCGCGCTGTACTGCATGGGCCACTACCTGGGTGTTGATGGTGACGGCCACGTCGGTGATGCCGGACACCGTGAGGGCCGCGTCTTTCAATGCTTGTTCGATCGCCGCGACTTGACTGCGCGCGGGGTAACCCAAATGCAGCTCGAACTCGGCCCGCCCGGCTTGCACCCGCAGATTTTTGATTTGTTTGTGGCTGACGAAATCGGTGCCGGTGTGGGGGTCACGCACGGCCTTTAAGGCGTCTAGCAGCAGGGTGTCGAGGGTGGACATAAAGCAGGCAGGTTGAAATCCAGGGGCGGCGCAGTCTAGCGCAGGGGCTATGTCCCTATGCTGTGTCCCTGATACCGACGCCTAGAATTCAGACCCTGATTGACCGTTGCCCGAGAACCCCATGCCACGCCAGCTTTTCGTCACCACCGCCCTGCCTTACGCCAACGCGCCTTTCCATGTGGGCCACATGATGGAGTACATCCAGGCCGACATCTGGGTGCGTTTTCAAAGGATGCAGGGGCACACGGTGCACTTTGTGTGTGCGGACGATGCGCACGGTGCGGCCATCATGATTGCTGCGGAGAAAGCAAGCAAAACACCGCAGCAGTTTGTGGCCGAAATCTCTGCCGGGCGTCGGCAGTATCTTGACGGATTTCACATCGGGTTCGACAACTGGCATTCCACCGACGGCCCGGAAAACCATGAACTTGTGCAAACGGTGTATCGCACGCTGCGTGAAAAGGGCTTGATCAGCATCCGCTCTGTCGAGCAGTTTTACGACCCGGTCAAAGGCATGTTTTTGCCTGATCGTTTTATCAAAGGCGAATGCCCCAAATGCGGCGCCAAAGACCAGTATGGCGACAGTTGCGAAGTCTGCAGCGCAGTCTATGCGCCCACCGATTTGAAGAATCCCTACTCCACGCTCACCGGTGCCACACCGGTGATGAAAAGCAGTGACCACCATTTCTTCACGCTGTCGGATGCTCGCTGCGTTGAGTTTTTGCAGCAGTGGACCAGCACCCCTGGCCGCTTGCAAACCGAGGTGCTGAACAAAATCAAAGAGTGGTTCAGCGTGGATGAGAACGGCAAAACAAACTTGAGCGACTGGGACATCAGCCGCGACGCGCCTTATTTCGGTATCGAAATTCCCGACGCACCAGGCAAATACTTTTACGTCTGGCTCGATGCGCCGATTGGTTACCTGGCCTCGCTGAAGAACTACTTCACCAAAACAGGCCAGGATTTCGACGCCTTCATGGCCGACCCCGCCACCGAACAAATCCACTTCATTGGCAAAGACATCAGCTACTTCCACACCTTGTTCTGGCCCGCCATGCTTCATTTCAGTGGCCGCAAAACGCCAGACCAAGTGAATGTGCATGGTTTCATCACCGTGGGCGGCGACAAAATGAGCAAGAGCCGGGGCACCGGTATTTCGCCTTTGAAATACCTGGAGCTGGGGCTCAACCCCGAGTGGCTGCGTTACTACATCGCCGCCAAACTCAGCAGCAAGGTGGACGATGTGGAGTTCAACCCCGAGGACTTCATCGCCCGAGTCAATAGCGATTTGGTGGGCAAATACATCAACATCGCCAGTCGCGCAGCGGGTTTTTTGAGCAAACGTTTTGGCGGACGTTTGTCCAGCGACTTGGGCGTGGAAGGCCGCACCCTGTTAGATGCCCTGCGCGCCGCACAGCCCGAGGTTGAGCAGCACTACGAAGCACGCGACTTTGGCAAAGCCCTGCGCGACATCATGCTGCTGGCTGACAAAGTGAACGAGTATGTGGACCAGCACAAGCCCTGGGAACTCGCCAAACAAGAAGGCCAAGATGCGGCTTTGCACGATGTGTGCAGCGTGTGCATTGAAGCCTTCCGTTTGCTGACGATTTATTTGAAGCCCGTGTTGCCGCAACTGGCGACCCAGGTTGAAAGCTTTTTGCAGTTGCCGCCGCAGAAATTTTCGGACGCCAAGCGCGCCATCGGAAGTCACGTGATCGGCGACTACAAACACCTGATGCAACGCGTCGACCCCAAGCTGCTGGAAGCCTTGTTTGAACCGCCCGCTGCACCAGCGATGGTGCCCGGCCGCGAACCTTTGGCTGAAGAAATCAAGATCGACGATTTCGCCAAGGTCGATTTGCGCGTTGCCAGGATCGTCAATTGCGAACACGTCGAAGGCTCAGATAAATTGCTGCGCCTTACGCTGGACGTGGGCGAAGGCAAAACAAGAAACGTCTTCAGCGGCATCAAAAGCGCCTACCAACCTGAGCAACTCGTAGGCAAACTCACCGTGCTGGTTGCCAACCTGGCACCCCGCAAAATGAAGTTTGGCCTGAGTGAAGGCATGGTTCTTGCTGCCAGCCATGGCGATGAAAAAGCCAGCCCCGGTATCTACATCTTGGAACCCTGGCCGGGCGCACAGCCCGGCATGCGAATCCGTTGAGCCTAGCCCGTACCAACGTCTCTTGCTAGCCATGCCTGCTCAGATGCTGCGCCAACTCACAGGCCGGCAGCGCACGGTGCGGGCCAATCGTCAATTGGGTGGGTTGTTGGCCTTTGTGGCTGGCGCGGTGAATGCGGGTGGTTTTCTCGCCGTGCAGCAGTACACCTCGCACATGACGGGCATCATTTCGTCCGTTGCCGATCATCTGGTGCTGGGCGCACCTGGGCTCGCCATGGCTGCTCTGGTGTCTTTGCTGGCCTTCATGGCTGGGGCGGTGACCACCACCTTGCTCATCCACTGGGCACGCCGTCGGGCCATGCACGGTGAATATGCGCTGCCCTTGATGCTCGAAGCCGTGTTGCTGCTCTTGTTCGGGCTCATGGGGGCCAATTTGCACCGGTGGACGGAGTGGTTGGTTCCAGGCACGGTGCTGCTCCTGTGTTTCATCATGGGTTTGCAAAACGCCATCGTCACCAAAATCTCCAATGCTGAAATTCGCACCACCCACATGACCGGTGTGGTGACGGATTTGGGCATTGAACTGGGCCGACTGCTCTATTGGAACCGCGATGGCGCGAGCGCATCTGCGCCTCCCGTGCTGGCCAACCGAGAGCGTCTGGCGGTGTTGGCCACGCTGCTTGCTATGTTCTTTTTAGGCAGTGTGATGGGCGCCTGGGTATTTCAGGGCATTGGTTTTGCGGCCACTGTGCCCTTGGCGGCGCTGCTGATGTTGGTGGCCCTGGTGCCGTTGCTGGACGATTTGACACTGACTTCCCCTTGAGTTGGGGGCCACAGCGCAAGCCGCGCTGGCGATAATTCAGCCAAACATCCAACTTGTTCAAGCATGAGCTTTAGCGAAACATGAGTTTTCTCAACACCCTCAAAAACCAAGCCCAGGCCTCGGCCGCCGAACAGCACGGCAACGCTAGTTTGATCGCGCGCAACACCCAACTGGTAGAGGGTGCTTGCAAAGAAGCGCTTGCTTACTTCCACACCTTGGCGCAGCAACTCAATGTGCTGCGGCCTGCGTCCAGCGGCCGCCACGCGCTCGACAAACAAACGGTTTTTCGGGGTCTGTCCCAAACCAACTTCCACGTCGATGCAAGGCGTATCGAGAAAGGAAGCAAAGCCCAAGCCATTGAGGTTTATGACCATGTGGTGATGCACTGGGAGTTGTACGGTGGCGGCGAGCTGGAGTTGGTCAAAGACTTCCCCCCCGATATTGAAAAACTCGAACCCCGCTTGCGCCAAAGTGGGGCCAAGGTGGAAGTGCAAGCCGAACGAGATCCGAATGGCGGCAAGTTGCTGAACATGCGTTACCGCTTGCCTGCCCTCTTTTTGGCCAGCGTTCGCCTCGTACCCCGGCATGATGAAGGTTTGCTCACTTTCAAGCTGATGAACCTGGATGACTTCGACACCGTGTGGGCCACCTTGCCTGCTGCTGAAGTCAGTTCAGCGCGCCTGGACGACTTGGCGCGCTGGATCGTGGGTCAGCCCCATCGTTTCTTGGATGGTGCCCAGCACGTCAGGCGTGTTGAGCCTTGACGCGGGGCAATGCGCGGGTGCTGACTCAAGTACCCCACCACTGAACCGATAACCCGTGTACTGAAGGCCGGATGAGGCCTCCAGTGTCAACCTTGACGCCGAATCCAGGTGCGCAACCCATGCGGCTTGGTTCGGTCATGGAGCACGGTCATGAAGGTAGTGGTCATCGACGACAACACGGTCAATATTGCGGTGCTGCGTGCCATGGTGCGGCACTTGCCCGATTGCGAGTGTGTTGAATTCACCGATCCGTCCCTGGCGCTTCAGTGGTGCACCACCCAAGAGCCCGATCTGGTGTTGGTGGACTACATGATGCCCGCCATGAATGGTCTGGACTTCCTGCGCGCATTCCGGGCCATCACCGGCTGTGCCGAGGTGCCGGTGCTCATGATCACAGCCAGCCATGAGACCGAACTGCGCCACAACGCCCTGAATCAAGGGGTGAACGACTTCCTCACCAAGCCGGTGGATCGGGTGGAGTTTTTGGCACGCTCGCGCAACATGCTGGCGCTGCGCAAGAGCCAAAAAGCCCTGTCTGACCGCGCTGCTTGGTTGTCTCAAGAAGTGGCCAAAGCCACAGCCGAAATCAGCAACCGCGAGCTGGACACGATTTTTCGCTTGTCTAAAGCGGCCGAATACCGCGACCCCGAAACCGGTGCCCATGTGCTGCGCATGGCGCATTACTCGCGCCTCATCGGTGCCAAGCTGGGCCTGCCCGAAGCTGAGTTGAACATGTTGTTCCACGCCGCTCCCATGCACGACGTGGGCAAGGTAGGCACGCCCGACCACATCCTGCTCAAACCGGGGCGTTTGACTGACGATGAAATGACCATCATGCGCCAGCACGCCACCATTGGGTATGAGATTCTTTGCGACAGCCCCTCGCCCTGTTTGCAACTGGCAGCCATCATCGCCCACAGCCACCACGAAAAATTCGATGGCACCGGATACCCCGCTGGGCTCAAGGGCGAGGCAATTCCGCTGGTGGGCCGCATCGTGGCGGTGGCCGATGTGTTTGACGCGCTCAACTCCGAGCGTCCCTACAAAGAAGGCTGGCCCTTGGACAAAGCGCGCCAGTACATCGAAGAGAACGCCGGCACCCACTTTGATCCGGCTTGCGTCAGAGCATTCCTGAGCAGTTGGCTTGACGTGCTGGAAATTCGAGCGCGCTACCGAGACGATCCGCAAGACGCAGCCCTGCATCGCGCCTTGCCCCCTTACCTTCTTCAATCCAAGGAAACAGCATGAAAATTCGCCAAACCAATTTGCGCGCCGCGCCCAACGCCAGCAACCTGGCTGAACTGGCCAGCATCCAGCCTCAACTGGTGTTTGTTTTTGGGTCGGTGGCACCGTTCACGGCCGATGGTTTTCATGCTGGCTTGAAAGCGGCCTTTCCCGGTGCTGCTTTGATGGGTTGCACCACGGCGGGTGAAATCGCCGACGATGGTGTGAGCGATGGCGAGGTAGTGGTCAGTGCCATGCACTTTGACCACCCTGACTTCAAAGTGGTGACCACCACCCTGGGCGACATGGACGACTCCGCAGCCGCCGGTGCACGGTTGGCTGGGCAACTGCTTGAACAAAGCGGCCCAGGCTTGCACAACGTGGTGGTGTTGGGCCAAGGTGTCAACATCAACGGCAGCGCCCTGATTCAAGGTTTTGAAACGGTGCTGCCCAAAAACGTGGCGCTCTCTGGCGGTTTGGCGGGTGACGGTGCCGCCTTCAAAGAAACTTTCACCCTGTCTGATGCGGGGGTGGGCAACCGCCAGTTGGTGGCTGTTGGTTTTCACGGCCCCCAAACCCAAGTCCGCCACGGCACCTTCCACGGTTGGCAGCCTTTTGGCCCGGCGCGTAAGGTGACACGCTCCAGCGGCAACGTCTTGTACGAGTTAGACGGCGAACCGGCCCTGGCGGTTTACAAACGTTACCTCGGCGAATACGCCAAAGATTTGCCCGGCTCGGGTTTGCTCTTCCCCTTTGAAATGTTGGGTGAAGACCTGAACGCTGTGGGTTTGATTCGCACCATCTTGGCCGTTGACGAAGCAGCCGGCAGCCTGGTGCTGGCGGGCGACATCGTTCAGAACGGGCACCTCAAACTCATGCACGCCTCCACCGATTCCTTGGTCGAAGGCGCACAAACCGCCGCCGAACGCACGTTTGAAGGGGCCGACAGCAGCAAGGAGAGTTTGTCTTTGTTGGTGAGCTGCGTAGGCCGCAAATTGGTCATGGGCTCCCGTGTGGACGAAGAAGTGGAAGCCGTCGCCGAAGTGTTCGGGAAGAAAGCCCATGTGACTGGCTTTTATTCCAACGGCGAAATCAGCCCCTTGCTCAAGGGTTTGGAGTGCCACCTGCACAACCAAACCATGACCATCACCCACATCAGCGAAAGTTGAGCGAATTCGCAAACGATTGCCACCGGAGCACCGCCGTGCCGCTGCAATTCTTGTTCGAGAACAAAACCCTGGCTCGCCAACTCAAGCGCGGTTTGGCGATGCAGGGCCAGGACGACCTGTGCGAGCTGACTGCGGCGCTCTCGCAAGCCGGTCAAACGAATCCTCGTTTAGCCGAACTCGCCGAACAGTTGCCGCGTTTTTTAGGCATGGTGGGCGAGAGCTACGCCCAGTTTGACCGCGACTTGACGCTGCGCAGCCGCAGCTTGGAAATGTCTTCGCAAGAACTCTCCCAGGCCAATGACCGCTTGCGCTTGGAAGCTGAAAGCCAAAAGCAAGCCATGAGCAGCTTGCGCCACACCACCAACGAGTTGCTCGCCCGTTTTGACATGCCGCAAATCACGGACGATGACAACGACCTGATGAGCCTGGCCAATTTGATGCGCGATGTGCTCGAGCAACGCGACGAAGCGGTGGAAGAAATGGTGCAAAGTGAAATGAAGCTGCGCTCCATGATCGTCAACTTGCCCGGCTGTGTCTACCGCTGTTTGCCCAATGATGAAACCACCATTTTGTTTTTATCGGGTGGCATTGAAGCCTTGTGCGGTTACCCTGCCAACGATTTCCTCAGTGGCAAACGCACCTTGGCCAGCATCGTGGTGGCGGAAGACTTGCCCGAGGTAGTCCGCATCATGATTGCGGCCAATAAAGCACGTACCAGTTACCAGCACGAGTACCGCATCAAACACGCCGATGGCAGCATCCGCTGGGCCTACGGCAAAGGGCAGGGTGTGTTCGATGACAACGGCAAGTTGCAGTACTACGACAGCCTGATTTTGGACAACACCGCGGCCAAGATGGCACAGCAAGAAATCGTCAAAACCCGCTCCTTGTTGGTAAACGCGATTGAAGCCCTGGACGTGGGTTTTGTGATGTACGACGAAGAAGACAAACTCGTCATCTGCAACCAGAAATTCCGCGACATCTATTACGACATTGACCCAGCCGTATTCGAGCCCGGCACGCCCTATATGGACGTGATGCGCGCCTACTACCGCAGCGGCATGAGCGGCATAGACCGCAGCTTGCCTGAGAACCAGTGGTTGGTATACCGACAAGCCTGGCGAGAAGACTTGCAAGAAGGTTCACACGCGTTTGAGGCGGAAGTGGGCGGGCGTTGGCTCACCATCGACGACACCCGCACCGCACAGGGCACCACAGTGAGTTTGCGCACCGACATCACCTCCCTCAAGCGCATGACATTGGAGCTGAGGCAGGCCAAAAACGAAGCCGAAGCCGCCAGCCGCGCCAAGAGCGATTTCTTGGCCAACATGAGCCACGAAATTCGCACGCCCATGAACGGCATCATCGGCATGACGGAGTTGGCCCTGGACACGCCGCTCAACCCTGAGCAAACCGAGTACTTGCAACTTGTGAAGTCCTCGGCCAACTCCTTGTTGGTCATCATCAACGACATTCTGGATTTCTCCAAGATTGAAGCCGGCAAGATGACCATCGAGGCCATTCCTTTCTCGGTGCGCGCCACCTTGCATGAGTGCCTCAAACCGCTGGCTGTCAAGGCGCACGACAAAAAACTAGAACTGTTGTGCGATGTGGCACCCGAGGTGGCGGATCGACTCACGGGTGATCCGGGGCGACTGCGTCAGTTGGTGATCAACCTCGTGGGCAATGCCATCAAGTTCACTGCCGAGGGTGAAGTGGCGGTGATCGTTACCAGCGAACCCGTGGATTTGGACCGCTCCATGCTGCATGTGGCGGTGCGCGACACCGGCATTGGCATACCCGCCGACAAACAAGCCCTGGTGTTCGAGTCGTTCTCACAGGCGGACAACTCCACCACACGCAAGTACGGAGGCACCGGCTTGGGCTTGGCCATTTGTGCCCGTCTGTGCGAGATCATGGGCGGAAGAATTTGGCTGGAAAGCGAACCCGGCAAAGGCAGCACCTTCCACTTCACCATGCAAGTGGGGGTGTCACTGACCACAGCGCCCGCGCCTCTGGAGCACAACAGTTTGGCGGGTTTGAAGGTCTTGATGGCCGACGACAACGCCACCAACCGGCGCTGGTTGGAAGACACACTCACACGCTGGGGCATGAAGCCCACCGTGGCCCATGACGGCCATGAGGCGCTGGCCTTGGTCAATGACCTGCAGAATGAATACGACCTCATCTTGCTCGACGGTCAAATGCCCGACCTCTCCGGTTTTGATGTGGCTCAGGCCCTGGTGGGACGCCCGCACCTGATGCGCAGCACCGTGATGATGCTGACCTCCGGTGGCCAGCGCGGCGATGCGGCGCGCTGCAAAGAATTGGGCGTGGGCGGCTACTTGACCAAACCCGTCTCGCAGTCTGAGCTCTACGACGCCATCATGCTCACCCTGGCCGAGCATGAACGCGTGACACAACCCGCCGCTTTGGATCAAGAAGCCACACCGCTCCCGGCACAACTGGTTACCCGCCACACCGTGGTGGAAAGCCGTTTGCGCTGCAAAGTGCTGCTGGCCGAAGACAATGTGGTGAACCAAAAGCTGGCGATACGCTTGCTCGAAAAAATGGGCCACAGCGTGACGGTGGCGAACAACGGACAAGAAGCCCTCAACCTCACCGCCAGCGAAGACTTCGACCTGGTGTTGATGGACATGCAAATGCCGGTGATGGGTGGGGTGGACGCCACCGTGGCCATACGTGAACGCGAGAAAAAGGCGCGCGAGAAAGGCGGTGGATGGCGCTTGCCCATCATCGCCATGACGGCCAACGCCATGCAAGGCGACCGCGAAACCTGCCTGGACGCCGGCATGGACGGTTATGTGAGCAAACCCATCAACACCGCGCTGATGGCGGCGGAGATGGAGCGGGTGTTGAAGGCTGCCGCACCGAAACCCAAAAGCGCGCCCAAACCAGCGCCCAAACAATCTGCGGCGGATTTGGCAACGGCCCAACCCGATACCGCCAACCTACCCGACCTCGACAGCGCCGAGGCCCTGGAGCGTTTTGGTGGTGATGCCGAGTTGCTGCACGAAATTGCAGAGGCCTTCCGTACGGATGCCAGCGTGCGTGTGGCCGAACTGCAAGCCGCCATCACCGCACAAGACGGCCCCGCCCTGGTCCGTGCGGGCCACAGCCTGATGGGCTCGGCCGGCAACCTCTCCGCACGGCGTCTCTACGCCTTGGCGCAACAACTGGAGCAGTGCGGCAAGGTGGCCGACTTCAGCACCGCCCAGAAGCTGTTCGCAGAGATTCCACATGCGCTGGAGCGTTTGAACGCAGCGCTGCTGGCGGTGCCGCAGTGTTGAGATGGATCTGTTGAGTATGTGGAAGAAATACACGTCAAGTGTGACGTCTGGCGTTGAAAAATTCAGTAGCACCGTCAGGCGTCCGCTGGAACGCCCCAATAGCCGTCATGATGCGGGGGCAACCAACTGTGCCCGCAGCCAGGACTGAAATTCTTGCTCTGAGAGAGGCCGCTTCTCCAGCCCCCACTCATTCCAACGGCGATTGACCATACAACTCCAGTCGTTAAGCAGTTCATGCACCTGAGGAGCGGCTCCAGAGGCATTCGCCCACGCAAGGGCGCTGCTGACAGCACCATTCAACTCGTGTATCGAGGCTGCACCAACCGCATAGCGATGGGCGACTTCGAAGACTGTTCGAACCTCGGTGCTAGCAAGCGAGGATTTCATGAGGGTTAACGTGTTTTCCGGTGACAGTTATCTTGAATTTTTGACATCTACGCTTTCTACAAAGCATAAAAGAGTCAACCAAAGCCAACTACTTGCTCCCACCATCCAGCTCATCCAACGCCGTGGCGGTGCGCAGCACGCGGCCATTGGGATCAAAGGTCACGGTGAACCAGCGGCTTTGCGTGCCGTCCATGTAACGCCAGTCCCAATGTTCTTCATTGGGTTTCAGGGGGTAAACCATGGTTTTGGCGGGTTGGCCCAGCAGGCGGCGCACCTGGGCTTTGTCGAAGTCGGTGGTGACTTTGGCAAAGTTGGTGGCGGTGAGCACTTGGCGCAGCGCGCTCATTTTGCCGTCGCTGCCTATGGTGATCATGTAGTTGCGGTGACCTTGGGGCTGGCGCGTGTATTCCAAGGTGCGTGCGCCGCCTTCTTCGTTGTACACGGCGGTGGGCTCGCCAAACTTGGCCCGCACGTCGGCCTCGGTGGCAATGCCTTCTTCCAGTTCGGCAATGCGCTGCGAGTCGCAGGCGGTGGCGAGCAAGCCCAGCAGCAAAACGATGAGGCCAGCCCAAAGGGCAGGGCGGCTTTTGAAGTTCAGACCATGCTGGAGTGCATCCATCACGACCCCCGTAAAATGAAGGCCTCAACTCTAGCCCACCACCATGCCTCTGTTCTGGAAACACTACAAATCCGACGTGACCGCCTTCATTGAAGAGCTCAAGGCTAAAAAGCCCACGTTGGAAGCCGAGCAACGCCAAGGCCGGGCCTTGCTGTGGGACAAACGGGTGGATGCGCAAGCCCAGCTGGACTACAGCGCCGCCAAAGTGCCGCAGCAACCCTATGTGTATGGCAACAAAGCGGGTTGATCCCTGACGCTGCTGTGAACTCCCCATTGGTGGCCGCACCTGAGGTGCTGCCCAATACCCCACCGCCCGATCTGCCCGATGCAGCCGCCGCCCCCACGGTGGTCGACCATGTGGCCGTGGCCCGGCTCTATGGCGAGCCGCTGTTCGCCATGCCGCAGGATTTGTACATTCCGCCCGACGCGCTGGAAGTGTTTTTGGAGGCCTTTGAAGGCCCGCTGGACTTGCTGCTGTATTTGATCCGCAAGCAAAACTTCAACATCCTCGATATCCCCCTGGCCGACGTGACGCGCCAATACCTGGCCTATGTAGACCAAATCCGCAAAACCAATTTGGAGTTGGCCAGCGAATATCTGTTGATGGCCGCCATGCTGATTGAAATCAAGTCACGCATGCTCTTGCCGCCCAAGAAAACCGCTGAAGGCCAAGAGGTGGAAGACCCGCGTGCCGAGTTGGTGCGCCGTTTGATCGAGTACGAACAAATCAAACTCGCGGCAGCGCGGCTCGATATGCTGCCCGTGGTGGGCCGCGATTTCTTGCGTGCTCAAGTGGTCATCGAACAGTCGCTGCAACCCCGGTTTCCCGAGGTGGACGTGGATGAGTTGCGCGCTGCGTGGTTGGACGTTCTCAAACGCGCCAAACTCAACCAGCACCACACCATCAGCCGTGAGCAACTCAGTGTGCGCGAGCACATGAGCATTGTTCTGCGCCGTTTGCAAGGCCAGCGTTTTGTCGTGTTTGAAGACCTGTTCGATGTGAAGCGCGGCCCACCGGTGATGGTGGTCACCTTCATTGCGCTGCTGGAACTCTCACGAGAGCACTTGCTGGAAATCACCCAGGCCGAAGCCTTTGCGCCCATCTATGTGCGGCTGGCTTACCAGCCCGCTTGAAGCCCACCGCTCCAGCAGGGATGCTCAGCCTGCAACCTGTGCAAGCTGCGTTTAGACTGCGGCCCTCTATCCGTTCGCCGAGGTGTACATGAGCCCAGACCGCAAACCCATCACCCTGCACCGCTTGCGTGAAATGCATGCCCAGGGCGAGCCCATCAGCATGCTCACCTGCTACGACGCTGCTTTTTCGCGGGTGCTGGATGAGGCAGGGGTGGACTGTTTGCTCGTGGGCGACTCCCTGGGCATGGTGCTGCAAGGCCAAAGCAGTACCTTGCCTGTGACGCTGGACGAAACCGCTTACCACGTGCGTTGCGTCGCACGCGCCAAAAAAGTCGCTTGGTTGATAGGCGACTTGCCTTTTGGCAGCTACCAAGAAAGCAAAGAACAAGCCCTGCGCAGCGCCACCGTGCTGATGCAAGCGGGTGCACAAATGGTCAAGTTAGAAGGCGGCGGCTGGACGGCCGAGACGGTGCATTTTTTGGTGGAGCGCGGCATTCCGGTGTGCGGCCATTTGGGCCTCACGCCGCAGTCGGTGCATGCGCTGGGTGGCTACCGCATTCAAGGCCGCGAGCAAGACGGTGCCGCCACCTTGAAGGCCCACGCTCTAGAGTTGGCGCAGGCTGGCGCTTCCATGCTGGTGTTTGAGCTCATGCCCAGCAGTGTGGCCAAAGACATCACGGCGGCGCTGCCCATTCCTGTGATTGGCATCGGTGCAGGCGTGGGTTGCAGCGGCCAGGTGCTGGTGTTGCACGACATGCTGGGCATCACACGCGGCAAGTTGCCACGGTTTGTGCGCAACTTCATGGACGGTTCGCCTTCTATTGAGGCGGCGATTGGTGCTTATGTGGCTGCGGTGAAGGCGCGTCAGTACCCTGACGATGCGCTGCATGGCTATTGAAACTTGCTTGCAATGAAACTCATCCACACCATTGCCGAACTGCGCGCAGCCTTGCCCGCACCAGGCCGCTGCGCCTTTGTGCCCACCATGGGCAATTTGCATGAAGGCCATTTGTCCTTGGTGCGCCACGCCAAAACACACGGCCTGCCTGTGGTGGTCAGCGTGTTTGTCAACCGCTTGCAGTTTGCGCCGAACGAAGACTTTGACCGCTACCCGCGCACGCTGACGCAAGATTGCGAGGGCCTCAAAAGCGTGGGCTGCGACCTGGTGTTTGCACCGGACGAGCGGGAGCTGTATCCCCAACCGCAGGTGTACAAGGTGCTGCCTGATCCGTCACTCGCCGATATCCTGGAGGGTCATTTCCGCCCCGGGTTTTTCACCGGCGTGTGTACCGTGGTGATGAAGTTGTTTGCCTGTGTGCAACCGGCGGTGGCGGTGTTTGGCAAAAAGGACTATCAGCAGTTGATGGTGATACGGCGCATGGTGCAGCAGTTCGCCCTGCCCATCACGATTCAAGGCGTGGAGACCTCACGCGCTGCGGGTGGTTTGGCGCTGTCTTCGCGCAACGGGTATTTGACCGATGCGCAGCGCGAAGAGGCGCAGGCCCTGTCGCAAGAATTGCGGCTGCTCGCCAAACAAGTGCATGAACACCCGACGGTGTCCTTGGCAACATTGGAAGCCCAAGCCCATGCCGCCCTGCAAGCACGCGGCTGGCAGCCGGACTACCTCACACTGCGCAGACGCGCCGACCTCTTGCCGCCGACAGCGCAAGAACGGTTAGCAAGGCCACAGGATGCCTGGGTGGTGTTGGGGGCAGCGCGTTTGGGCAGCACGCGGTTGATTGACAACCTGGAGTGCTGAATCCGTCTCGCGCGAAGTCTTATATGCCCTTCACCCCCAACTTAAACGCAATCATCGCCCGCAACTTGTTCGGCACCACGGGTTTGATGAGCAGGTGAAAGTTGTGATCCAAGGCTTCCTTTTCGTGGCCTGTCATGGTGCTGCCGGTGACCACGATGGCGGGTAAGTGGCTGCTGAATCGTGAGCGCAAAGCCTCAATCGCATGCACCCCGGTTTGACCGTTTTCCAGTCGGTAGTCCACGATCAATAGGTCGGGTTTGACTTGCTCTGGGCTGGACGATGCCGCCCACTCGCTGGCGCTGGCCACGCTGTCAAACGAGGCCAGGCTGGCTCCCCAGCCTTTGAGCAGGGCCTCCAGGCCGCCACGAACCGCCGGTTCATCTTCCACCACCACGATCAAACGCCCTTCCAGCGTGATGCCCAGCGGGCCTTTGCGGTCGAGGTTGGGTGGTTGCAAGGCCGAACGCTCACCCTTGGGCACTTGTATGGAGAACACGGTGCCGCGACCAGGTTCGGAGCGCAGGGTGAGTGGGGCGTTCATCAAACCGGCCATTCGTTTCACGATGGCCAGGCCCAGGCCCAGCCCTTTGCGCTGCTCTGCAGTAGAGGGGCGGTTGGTGGCGAGTTGGTAAAACTCTTCAAAAATATGCTGTTGTTCTTGCAAGGGAATGCCGTGGCCGGTGTCCCACACTTGCAGCAAGATGTGCTCGCCCCGCTTGCGGGCACTGACCAACACGGTGCCGTCGTCGGTATAACGAATGGCGTTAGAAACCAAATTGCGCAGCACACGTTCGACTAAGAGCGGGTCGGCAAACACCAGGTGGTGCATGCCGCGAAACCGCAGCGCCAGGCCTTTCTCAAAGGCATTGGGCTCAAAGTGCAAACGCAGTTTTCGCAAAATGTCGGCCACGGCGAAGTGGGCGGGTTTCACCTCGACTCCGCCGGTGTCGATGCGGGTGATGTCGAGCAACTCCGAGAACAAACCCTCCAGCGCATCCACTGAACTGTTGATGCTGTTCACCAGTTGAGACACTTCTTCGTTGTGACTCTTTTGGCGCAGCGCTTCGGCAAACAAACCCATGGCGTGCAGCGGTTGACGCAGGTCGTGGCTGGCGGCGGTGAAAAACTGGGTTTTGGCGCGGTTGGCCACTTCCGCTTGTCGGCGGGCCACGTCGGCAGCCTCTTTTTCTATGCGCAACTGGGCCAACAAGCTGTCGGACTGCTGCTTCAAGGTGATGACCCGCTCCACGGTTTGACGGTAGGTGCGTGCCAGGACCGTGGTCAGCGCAACGATCAGCAGCAACATGATGGCCAATTTGTAGCTGTGAATGTCACCGTCCATGATGAGACGCGCCACCAGCGGGGCACCACACATGACCGTGAACGCCAGCAGTGTTTTTGGCTGGGTGGACAGCACCGGAATGCCGGCGATGCAGTAGGTGTAAATGAGCACGATCAAACCGGTCTGCTGCGTGTGGTTGCCGTGGCTGTAAAGCAGCCATGCCACCGCTCCCCACATGGCGCCTGAGCTCAAGCTGCCGACTTTGCCCAGCTTGCCCCAGCGCAGCCACGCCTGGGGTGTGGTCACGCTGGCACTGCGAAAGCCCAAAAACAGCTTCAGTCTGAGCAAGATGATCAGAAGAAAGCCAAACCAGAGCATGCCCAAGGTCATGGTGGGGGCCGAGCCCCAATACAAAAAAGTAACCACCCCCATGCCGATGGTGTGGCCTGCCAGGGTGGCGGGAACAAAGGCAAAAGCGCTGCGAATCGCTTCCTGGATTTGCAGTGTTCTGTCGGCGGCAGATTCATTGGCCACCACCGCCGCTTCAACGCGCGAATCGACTGTTTTGAGCAAAGCCATGTCAGGTTTTTCTGAGCATGGACAGGCCACTGTGGCCGTGGGACATTTGCCCCACGGCCAAAACAGCTTGGGTACGTGAGCTGACACCGAGCACGCGCAGCACTGCGGCCACGTGGTCTTTCACCGTTTCCACGGAAATATTCAGTTCACGCGCGATCAACTTGTTGGGTTTGGCTTGCAGCAACAGAGCCAGCACATCACATTGCCTCGGGGTCAGGCCCAACGAGGCCAAATTCACGGGCTCTTGGAAGCCGCGTGTTTGTGCGGCGCTGGCCACCGCGCCTTGAGGTTCATCGGAGGCCGGATCTTGTCCAGGCGTCAAACTCATGGGCGGCACGTAAATGCCGCCAGACAGCACCATGTGCAAGGCTTCAAACAAAGTTTCATTGCTGGCTCGTTTGGGCACGAAGCCCATGGCACCCAGGTCGATCGAGCGGATCACGTCGCTGGCACGGTCTGAGGCAGAAACCACCACCACGGGCAGAGCCGGGTAGGTGCTGCGCAGTTCGGTCAGCAGATCAAAACCGTCGGTGTCACCCAAATGCAAATCAAGCAAGACCAGGTCAAAAGAGGAATCTTTTTGCAGCAGCTCACGCGCCGCAGTGCCGCTGGCCACGCCGCTGACCTGCACATCGTCGCCCAAGCCGCGAATGACACTTTGCAGTGCAGACAGGATCAGCGGGTGGTCGTCGATCAACAATACCTTCATGGATGGCCCTCCTCGGCTCAAACTTCAGTTGTTCAACCACGCGACGATAGGCTCCCACTGCGCCAAGTCGCGTTCCACCCGGCTCGGGGCCACGTCCCACACCGTGAGTCCGCGCGCAGCCACGTGCACATAGTTTTGGGTGTCGCGCAAATAGCCCACCACAGGCACCTCCGCCGAGGCTAGAAACTGCTGCAACTGGGTGGCTGAAATGGAACCGTCACGCACCCGCATGCCCACCACACCCACTTGCAGTTTTTTGTCGCCTTGGAGTTCACGTAAACGCAGCAAAAAGTCGTGCGTGGCGTGAATGTCAAAAATGCTGGGCTGCAAGGGCACCAACACCTTGTCGGCTATTTTGATGACGGCGTCCAGCCGTTTGCCGTGCAAGCCGGCCGGGGTGTCCAGCACCACATGGGTGGTGCCCTTCGGAGGGCGCACCACTTGGTCGTGCGCCACCTCCCAAGCTCGAATTGGAGCAGCCTGGGGCGGGCGCAAACCCAGCCACAACCGGGCGGACTGCTGTTTGTCCACATCCCCCAGCATCACCGCATGGCCCGCGCGGGCCAAGTGCCCGGCGACGTTGGTGGACAAAGTGCTCTTGCCCACCCCACCCTTGGGATTGGCCACGACGATCACCGGCATGGAAGACTCCTTGCGAATGCTGACGTTTTGCGCAGACGTAACGAGCGGTATGTTAACGGTGTACCGGCGGTGCCCCAGGTGGGGCGTAATCAGACGTTGAACAAGAAGTTCAGCACATCCCCATCTTTCACCACGTACTCCTTGCCCTCGGCGCGCATCTTGCCGGCTTCTTTTGCACCAGTCTCGCCTTTGCAGGCGATGTAGTCATCAAACGCAATAGTCTGTGCGCGAA
>JBJTHI010000106.1:0-11627 GCA_046094425.1 Burkholderiales bacterium
GCATAGAACGTAAAGCGTTCAGGGGTTCGGAATTTTTGTATACCCTGCGCCTGCCTACCGGCGAGCGGGTGCAGGCCCATGTGCCGTCCCACCACGACCACCAGGTGGGTGAGTGGATAGGCATACGGGCGGAAGTAGACCATGTGGTTACCTTTGCACGTGAATGATGGTGATAAATCTGCCCCCAGACGCTGAACTTCGCGAGTCCAGTCATGCTCCAAGCGCAATCGCGTCACGCAACACTGGGCAGCGCGACATATACTGAAACTCCAAGCGTCCATACCGGGGCGCTTGTCTCTATTCAAGACCACAAAGGCAAACGTTGTATGGGCTTCAAACTCAAAGTCACCGGCTGGATTGCATTGGGCGCGATGGCTGGTGCGCTCACCACCCTGCAATTCAATGCCACGGCGCGCAGTACCTTGGCCGAGTTGCCGCTGGAAGAGGTGCAGCAGTTGGCGGCGGTGTTTGGCATGATCAAGTCCGACTATGTGGAGCCGGTGGACGAGAAAAAACTCATCTCTGACGCCATCAGCGGCATGGTCTCTGGCCTGGATCCACACAGCCAGTACTTCGACAAAAAAAGTTTCAAGGAGTTTCGTGAAGGCACCTCGGGCCGTTTTGTGGGCGTGGGCATCGAAATTGGCATGGAAGACGGGGTGGTCAAAGTGGTGTCGCCCATTGAGGGTTCACCTGCCTTTCGGGCTGGCATCAAGTCGGGCGACTTGATCACCAAAATTGACGACACCTTTGTCAAGGGTCTCACCATGGATCAAGCGGTCAAGCGCATGCGTGGCGAGCCCAATACCAAGGTGATCCTGACGATCTTCCGTAAAAACGAAAGCCGCAGTTTCCCCGTCACCATCGTCCGCGAAGAAATCCGCACCCAAAGCGTTCGCTCCAAGGTGGTGGAGCCCGGCTACGCCTGGCTGCGTGTGAGTTCCTTCCAAGAACGCACGGTGGAAGACTTTGTGCGCAAGCTGGAAGAAATCTACAAACAAGAGCCTCAGCTCAAAGGCTTGGTGCTCGACCTGCGCAACGACCCGGGCGGTTTGCTGGAGGCCTCCGTGGCCATTTCAGCCGCGTTTTTGCCCAGTGATGTGGTGGTGGTTTCCACCAACGGCCAAGTGGCCGATTCCAAAGCCGTGTTCAAAGCCTCGCCCGAGTTTTACCAACGCCGTGGGCAGGGCGATCCGCTCAAGCGCCTGCCTGCTGCGGTGAAGTCTGTGCCCCTGGTGGTACTCATCAACGAAGGCTCGGCTTCGGCCAGCGAAATCGTGGCCGGTGCGCTGCAAGACCACAAACGCGCCGTCATCATGGGGGCGCAAAGTTTTGGCAAGGGCTCGGTGCAAACCGTGGGCCAGCTCTCCCCAGAAACGGCACTCAAAATCACCACCGCGCGTTACTACACGCCCTCGGGTAAGTCCATCCAAGCCACCGGTATCGTTCCCAATGTGATGCTCGATGAAACCGCAGAAGGCAATTTGTTCGCAGCCCTGCGCATGCGCGAAGCCGACTTGGAAAAACACCTGCAAAGCGGTCAAGGCGCTGAACAGAAAGACGCCGCCCGCGAAAAAGCCCGCGACGAAGCCCGCAAAAAGCTGGAAGAAGAGACCAAGCGCAACAAGGGTGGCGACATCAAACCACCGCCCGAGTTTGGTAGCGCAGAAGACTTTCAGTTGATTCAAGCCCTGAACCAACTCAAAGGCAAACCCGTACAGGTCAGCAAAACCTTGGTGGAACGTAAGGCTGAGGCGGATACGAATAAGTAGCCTGATTAGCCACCACAAACTCGCTCATGCGTCACTGCGCCCTCACCCCAACCCTCTCCCACAAGTGGGAGAGGGAGTTTGTCGGCTCCCTCTCCACCGTACTCGGGGGAGAGGGTTCGGGTGAGGGGGTACTGACAGCCAAGCTGAACGTCGTGGCTAGTCAAGATACATAAGAGTGGGCCGATTTGCTGGCGTTCACGCCGTGACCGACGACCAACTTCTGCGTTACGCCAGACACCTCATGCTGTCAGGCTGGGGTGTGGCTTGCCAAGAGCGTGTTTTGGGCGGCCACGTGCTGGTGATAGGCGCTGGTGGTCTGGGCAGCGCCGCTTTGCTTTACCTCGCCAGCGCGGGCGTGGGCCACATCACCGTGGTGGACGACGATGTGGTGGAACTCAGCAATTTGCAGCGGCAAATTGCCCACACCACCGCGCGTATCGGCCAGCCCAAAGTGCATTCAATGCAGCAGGCATTGCAAGCCATCAACCCTGATGTGACGGTGGCGACCCACCAGGCCCGTGCCACCGCCGACAACCTGACGCAGTGGGTTGCAGACGCCACCGTGGTGCTCGACTGCAGCGACAACTTCGCCACCCGCCAGGCCATCAATGCGGCTTGCGTGCGGGCGGCCAAGCCGTTGGTTTGGGCCTCTGCACTGGGCATGTCGGGGCAGTTGGCGGTTTATGACCCGACTGAAGCCCACAGCCCTTGTTACGCCTGCGTTTTTCCACCAATGACCGCGCCACCCGAAGTAGCCTGCGCCACCCTGGGCGTGTGGGCGCCGCTGGTGGGCATCATGGGCAGCGCCCAAGCGGGAGAAGCTTTGAAGCTGCTCGGTGGCGTGGCCAGTGGTGCCAGCGACCGACTCCTCATGTTCGACGCACAGCACATGCAATGGCAAGCGCTGCGCACCACCCCGGCGCAAGCGTGCACCGTTTGTGGCGCGGCCATCAGTTAAGCTGCGCTCCCCATGCATCAAAAGAAATCTTCCATGGATCAACCCGTGAACCCTGCCGCGCCCAAACGTGGCGAGCTGACTGCGCGTAACTTTCCTTCAGCCCAAGAAGAAGCTACCAGCTTGGTGCCGCCGTCCCGTTACGACGGCCCTGAAAGTGCCTACCGTTTGGCTTTTACCGACAACGCATTTTTGCTGCGCGAAGAGTTGCGCCCTGTGCGCATGCAGTTGGAGTTGCTCAAACCCGAGTTGGTGCAGGCCGAGCGCGGTATTGAATCGACCATCGTGATTTTTGGCAGTGCGCGTATTGCCGCACAGGCTGATGCCCAAGCGGATGTGGCCAAGGCCAAAACCTCAGGCGACAAGGCACTGCTGGCCCGCGCCGAGATGCGTTTGAAAATGTCGCGTTATTACGAAGAGGCGCGCAAGTTCGCCGGTTTGGTGACCGATCGCACCAAACGCCTCTCTACACCCGTGTATGTAGTCACCGGCGGCGGCCCCGGCATCATGGAAGCGGGCAACCGAGGGGCCTATGAAGTGGGCGGCCAAAGCATAGGCCTGAACATTGTGTTGCCGCACGAACAAGCGCCCAACCCCTACATCACGCCCGAGTTGTGTTTTCAGTTTCACTACTTCGCGCTGCGCAAGATGCACTTCTTGATGCGCAGTATTGCCCTGGTTTGTTTCCCAGGTGGTTTCGGCACACTCGACGAGTTGTTTGAAACCATGACCCTGATTCAAACCGGCAAGTGCCGCAAGCGCCCCATCTTGCTCTTTGGCCGCGACTTCTGGTCGCGCCTCATCAATTTCGACCTGCTGATTGAAACCGGCATGATTTTGCCTGAAGACATCCACCTGTTCAACTTTGTCGAAACCGCCGAAGAGGCCTGGGCCTTGCTCGACGAGGAATATGGTTTTGAGGCTGGTGATACACAAACTGGCGAGTACGCGTCAGACATTTGATGTGTCAGCGGTCGTGCGTCGTTGACATATGAAGCACCGGAGACTGGTGCTGGCGTTGTTGCTCGCCCTTGTTGCGGCGTGCACGGCGGTAGTGTTTTGGAAAACTCATCAAGCTGACCCGGTAGACGAGCACCTGTCTGTACCCTCCGGCGTGGTGTTCAAAAAAAACCTGCCCTACTGCGAAGCGGAGGGCCAAACCCTGAAGCTGGATTGGGCAGAACCGGAAGCCCGGGCTGTGGCCAGGCCCGCCGTGGTGTTGATCCACGGCGGCGCATGGATGTTCGGGCAACGCCATGAGTTGCGCAACTTGCAGTTCATGCTGGCGCAAGAGGGTTTTGTCGCCATCAGCGTGGACTACCGGCTTGCACCCCAAGCCGTGTTTCCAGCGCCACTGCACGACGTGCAATGCGCCGTGCGTTGGCTGCGTGCGCAGGCCGGCACACAGGCCATTTCCCTTGACCAGATCAGCGTTTGGGGGCATTCAGCAGGCGCTCATTTGGCGGCCCTGCTCGGACTTACTGCTCACCGTGCCGACTTGCAAGGCAAGGGTCGGGTGCTTGACCCATCGGGCGATCCCATTTCTCGCCTCAACAGCATCAACAACACGCGGGTGCACGCCGTGGTGGCACACAGTGGAATCTATGATTTGCTCGCGGCGCTGGATCTAACACAGGGTGTGTTCCCGGATGCGCAGCGCGGTGCCGTCGCCATGGCGGGCGGCAGCGATCTAGAAACACTCAAACGCGCCAGCGTGACCCCCTACGCTCATTCCCAAGCGGCACCGGTGTTGGTTTTACACGGCGACAACGACACGATTGCGCCCGTCTCCCAAGCCCTGCAATTGCACGAGGCGCTGCAAGCCCAAGGCGCCAGCTCGCAACTGCTGGTGGTGCCCGGTGCAGGCCACAACGACCTGGGCACGCACGCGCCGCGTGTGTTGTCCGAGGTGGTGGCGTTCCTGAAGCACTCGCGCCGCTAACCAACCCGTACTACGGGCAAGGCCCATGATTTTTCCGAAATTCGCGCGGGGTGATGGCACGCGAGTCGGCAAAAAGTCCGCGTTCATTCCTCTTGGCCTCTTCCTCTTGCGCTGCATAGGGCCCCGGGCTGCGGCGGTAGCGGTAGCTCCAGGCGTGGCCGCTCTTGACCATCCATGCGCTCACGTCTTCACCACCCAGCCACACATTGCCCAACACCCGCGCATGATCGTCTTGCCCGCGTGTTTGCAGGCGCACTTCCTTGTGCAGCACCTTGTTAGAAAGCGCCTCCTGCGCCTGCCGCCCCCAAGCTTGGCAACGTTCAGGCGCATCAATGCCTTGCAGGCGCAGTTTGATGGGGCGTTGTTTTGGGTTGTCGTTAAGCGGCCGAACCCACAAGGTGTCGCCGTCGGAAACGCGGGTGACGATGGCAATTTGTTCTTGGGGGTTGGCCCAAGCTGATGAGGCGAACAACCCGATGGTCAGTAAGCTCCACAGTGTTCCGTAAGTGCTCAAAAGTCTGTTGACGTTCACACGACGGTTCCTGCTCATGCGGTGGGTGCGGTCGGGCATAGTGAATGCCCTAACTCCAAACTGAATGCTGGCTGTGCAAAGCAGCGCCTCGACCCTGGCGAAACGCCGCTTTTGCTGGCACCGGCCCACTCAACCACAACAGCACAATCAACCCCAACGCGGGCAAGTTTTTCACCAAGGGGCCGCAGTGGTCGATGGTGAGGGCGGGTACGAAGTAGGCTGCGGTGGCCGTATAGCCGAGTACGGCGCCGAATTGCAAGGCGTAGACGACGGGGCCTGGGCGCTGAAATGTCCACAGCCCAAGCACTGTGTTCAATGCGCAAGAAAACAGCATGGCGGCGGTGCCCCAGCTACCGGTAAGCCCGCACTGGGCTAACAGATTGAGTACGCCAGACTCATCAGGCCACCACAAAGAAACAAGGGCGGTGTATAGCCACATGAAGGCCAAGCTGCTGCGCAGCCATAGCGATACCGCGGGGCTGATTTGAACTTGCAGATTGACCATGGGCTGCGCAGGTGTCACGGTCAGGCCTTGTGCCAGGGGGCTGGCGCTGCGCCCGAGCAAGGCATTGGCCGAGTTGGGCGTGGGCACTTTGCTGCGAGCCAATAAATGAATGGTGTCGCGGCAGAACACTTTTTGTGGCAAGGCTTCGCTGGTCCAGGCCAAGAGGCGCATCAACATCATGGGCATGGGCAACCACAAAGCGGGCGGCAGGCCCAGGGCGTTGCGGTAGTGCTGGAGCATGTCGCGGTAGCTCATGGCGCTTGCGCCGCCAAGCTCAAACACATCGGCCAGCGCCCCGGGTTGTTCTAACAAACGAGCCACTGCTTCGGCCACTTCATACACATGTATCGGTTGCACTGTCTGCTGCCCGCGGCCCGGCAAGCTGATGACGGGTAAGCTGGCCAAGGTGGCAAAGAGGGCAGCGCTTTGGCTGCCGGGGCCGTAGATCAAGGAGGGGCGGAGCACCGCCCAGTCCAGCGCCAAGGTGGCCAGGGTTTCGTCGGCCAGTAGCTTGCTGTGCAGGTAGGGCGTGGCGATGCTTTCAGCATCGTCGCCCACACCCAAGGCGGAAATTTGAATCACCCGGGTGACGCCCGCCGCTGCCGCACCGCGAAACAACTCGATGGGGCCTTGGGTGTGAATGCGCTCAAACGTTTGTGTGGCAGAAGGCATCAAGATGCCGACGCAGTTGACAACCGCATCGACCTGCCTCTCGCGCAGACGCGACGCCCACAGCGATGGGTCAACCGGTTTGTTGTAGTCCAGGTGCAGACTGCTCGGGCCATCACTCACATGGCGGCTGGCTTCAATCACTTTGTGACCGCGCGAGCGCAATGCCCTCACCACCGCATGGCCGACACAGCCGCTGGCACCCGCGACAAGGACTCTCATGATGTTTTCTCTGGTTCTATTGGTGTGGCGTTTCGGGACGGTTCGACGTGGGCGCAGCGCAATGGTCTTTGCATTCCTGCATCTCCCGCATGCGACGCTTCGCGCGTTGGTTTCTAACGGCGATGATGACTGGCCCCAAGACGGCAGAAATGCGCATTCGGTGCCGGGCGAACAAGCGGTAGCCCAGATCGAAAGCAGGGCGTAGCAGCGGCCAGCCTGTGGGGCGCATCACCCAGCCCAAACCCACCGCTGCATAGGCCAGGCGCAGTACCTCCACGCCATGCAGCAAACTGCCATCTGGCTGAACACCGTGGATGACAGCATTCATCTCAGCCAGGGTGGCACCGTAGCGGCGGGGATCGAAACCGGGCTCGTTAATGTTGACGAACACCAAGCGCCCGGCGGTGTCGCGCTGGCGCAGGTGATCCATCTCCAGCGAACACACCGGGCAAGCTGCGTCGTAGAGCAAGGTGAGGGGATAGACCGCATTCATGGACGGCTCCAAATTGGCAGTAATTTCAGTCAAAAGAGAAATTTATAAACAAAAAATGAAGCTCAAAGCGAGCTGTTTTTGCGTGACAGGTTCATGGGTTCGGTGGAGTCTCTGCCCAGCAATTTTTTGATCTTGGCGCCGAGTTTGAGCACCTTGGTCAAGGTGGCGGTGTCGAGCTTGAGCATTTCGTCGCTCCAGGCGGTGAGGGTTTGCAGCAATTCCAAGGTTTCACGCAGGCGCATTTTGGCCTCAGCACTCTCGCGGTTGATGGCGGGGTCGGCCAACAACTCGGTCAAAACCTCGATGGTGGGTGCAATTTCTCTGCGCTGGCGCTCGCGCACGATGGTGCGCAGCAACTCCCACACATGAACCGAGGTTTCAAAATGGTCGCGCCTGTCGCCAGGTAGATGGGTGAGTTTGGCCAAGTTCCACCCTTGCAACTCCCGAATGCTGTTGCTGACATTGGAGCGTGCCACCCCCAAGGTGTCGGCAATTTCTTCGGCGTGCATGGGTCGGCCTGTGATGTAAAGCAGGGCATGAATTTGCGCCACCGTGCGGTTCACGCCCCAGCGCGTGCCCATTTCACCCCAGTGAACGACAAAACGTGAAAGAGGTGTAGAGAGGTTCATGAATTGCAATGTATGCCCGTCTGTTATTTCTGTCAAGAGAGAAATATTGCAAGAAATAAGAGATTGCTCAGGAGGGGCTTGTTGGCGCGGTAGCGATCCATCCCTCCAGCGGATCCACTTCTGCCGGGAAACCCCAGTGAGGCCGGGTTTGCGCCCACGCGACTTGCATCAAACATAACACGGCGTCCAGTTTGTCGCCGCTCGCGTCTGCCACCAAGGCTTCGCGCTGGGCGTGGCTTAAACGCAGGCGCAGGGCGAGGCGGGTTTGGCCCAGTTCCAGGGCGTTGATCAAATCTTTGCGGGCGATGAGGCGGGCAGAGTTTTGTTTTTTCTTGTCGTCACTTTTGTAGGAGCGGTTGCCAAGAATTTCTCTGGCGAGCAATCCGGGGTAAGCCTCCAGTGCCACGCGCTGTGAGTCGCCGTTGTGCAAGGCAGGCAGGTACACGCCGGCTTGTAGCAGCAGGGGAACGCCTGCATGCAGCATGTAAGCCACCGGCGGGTTGACCCACTTCATGGAGGGGGACGAACCGGCGGGGCCGTCGCAAGCGCGGTGGGCAAATTTCGATCCAACCGGTCGTGCATCGCAGAAAGCGGAGAAGGTATCGCGTATCTCAGCGCGGCTCAACTGGCAGTAGTGTTGCATCAGGGCATGCCACTGCTGTGGCCAACCGAGGTGCTGCACCAACTCGCGTGGCAGGCCAAAAGGGAAGTCAAAACCGCCGACCCAGGACATGGGCTCTTGCAACCACTGTCCGAAAGCTGGAAGCGATTCAAAACTTTGCAGACTGTGCAGTTGCACCAACCCCGCAGCAATGGTTTGGCCTTGGCCCAATACGATGGGTTTGCGGCGGCTGGGGCTGCTGGAAAAATCAACGCCAATGAGGAGGGAGGTCATCCCAAGGATTGTCGATGAGCCTCGTTGTGGATAGGGTCTGTTGACCTACGAATCACCCCTGCGTAGTGTCCCCAAGCAAGCGCAATCTAGGCGCAAAGCGCAGCCGGGCTTTTTGCCCCGGCGAGCATTTGCAACAACGAGTGCGCTTGCTTGGGGGCACTACCCGAAGGGGTGATTCGTAGGTCAACAGACCCTAAGTATGGTTTTCAACCGGTTGACCATGCTGACAATGTCAAACGGCTTGGTCCAGTAGTCTTCAAACCCTGCCGTTTGCGCGCGGGCGATGGATTCGGCCGAGGTGTCAGCGCTCAGGGCAATGCAGTGGATGTGTTGGGTGGGTAAATCACCCTTGATTCTTTGCATGACCTCAATGCCGGAGATACCAGGCAGGCCAATGTCGATCAAGGCGAGTTCTGGCAAATGGGTGAGCGCAGCGGCCACGCCGTCTTCGCCTGTCGCTGCCGTGACTAAGCGCCATTCGGGGCGCATCAAAAACACCTGTTCCATCAAGGTGGTGTTGACTTCGTCGTCTTCCACGTAGAGCACCACGCGTTGCACACCGCCTTCGAACTGCGAGGGCACCAGTCCGACGAAATCGGACTCGGGCGCACCCACTTGGCGTTCGGGTTTGGCCAAGGCCAAGGACACCGCAAAACGTGAACCCGTACCCAACTGTGACCAGGCTTTGAGTTTTCCGCCCATGGCCTGGGTGAGTTTGCGTGCTGTGGTCAACCCCAAACCATGCCCTGGGATGCGGGTGCGTTCTGCGCCCAAGCGGTTCAGCGGCTGGAAGAGTTGGCTGAGTTGTTCCGTGGACATGCCCTCACCGGTGTCATCAATGAGCACGGTGCCCATTTCGGCTTTCACAAAACGAATGCGTATGCGGCCCGGGCTTCGGTTGAATTTGATGGCGTTGGAAAGCAACTCGTTGATGACTTGTTCCAGTGCCAGCGGGTCGGCACGCACGTGGGCAGGTTCAATCGCGCCGAGAGAGTCCACGTCTTCCTCGCCCAGCGACACTTCAATGTCGATGCGGCGGGCCTGCGCCAGTGGCATGGCGTTTTGCACGCAGCGTGCAATCAGGGGGCGCAGGTCGACCACCTCGGGGTGCAGTTCAACCCGGCCTTGTTCAATGCCGCTGACTTCGAGCAACTGGTCGATCATGGACAACAAACGGGCGCTGGACTCTTGCAGCACAGACAGGCGCTGGGCCTGGGCGCGTGGCAAGGGGTGTTCGCGGTCCAGCGCCATCAACTGCCCATAACCCAGCACGCCGTTCAGTGGCGTGCGCAGCTCGTGGCTCAGGCGTGAGAGAAATTCGCTGCGGTTGCGTTCGGCGAGTTCACCGGCGTGTTGGTGGCTGCGTTCGGCGAGTTTTTGCTGTTGTGCGCTGATGTCTCTGCACAGGCCAATGCGCACAGGCGTGCCACCACCGGCAATGGTGTTGGTAGCGTTGCGTGCCAGCGTAATTTCCAAGGTGTGCGAGTAGGGCTGCATGACTGCGCCCACCTGCACCACCAGGATGTCGTTGCTTGCTTGCGTGGCATTGCCCGTGCTGGACGAGAGCACCAGTTGGACTGCCTGCCGGTCTTCTGGCCGCAACAAGTCGAGCCAGTGCGTTATGGAGATGTCGCCCTGCTGGGCGTCCAGTCCATGCTGCACGCGCGCCAGCGCATCCAAACGAACCCGCTGCGCATTCAGATCCACTTCTATCACGCCCAGCGCACAAGCCTGCACCGCCTGGGCATGGCGCTCACATTTTTCTTGTGCGGCGAGGAGGCGGCTTTGTTCGTAGTTCACGTCCACCAAAAATCCGTTCCACACGGTGCTGGTGTCGGCTTGACTCTCGGGCGTGGCAGTGATCTCAACCCAAGGCTGAGGCCCGTTTTGCCGCACCAGGCGAAAACGCGCTTTCCAAGTGACGCCGGTTTCGCGCGATTGATCCAGCCGCAGCTTGAGTTGAGCCAAATCCTCGGGGTGCAGCACGGCGCGCACCGAACGTGCATCGCGGCGCAGCCCAGAGGCCGACATGCCGAGCAAACGTTGCATTTCCGCATTCACGTAGGTGAAGGTCCAGCGCCCGTCTGCATCGCGGTGCAACTGGAAAACACCACCTGGCAGCTTGTCGAGCCAGGATGCGGCGGCCGGGGCCAGGTTCTTGGGCTGTGTGTCCCAACCTGCACCAGCGTGGATGGCCGCAGCCATGGCCGCGCCCGAGAGCAAGGTTTCAGACGGCATGCCCTCAACAGGCGTCTGAAACTCTGGCGGCCGAACTGACATTCACCACTCTCCGCAACGCAACAAGCTTGGCTGCACCGCCCGCAGCTTGGCTTGAATTTATGGGTTCAGAAAAAGCAACTCCAACCTCAGAGCTGCTGGCCTATCTGTCAAATGACGGGTCGGGCGTTGTGGATGCAAAAAGCAGACTCACCGCGCAGGGGTGTGTGGCTAACGAGAAAACACAATTTGTGACCTTAGCGTCGATGTTAGCGTTTCGTGCTTACCGGTGGGGCACCGTTTGTCCAAGCTGTGCCCGGGTGAAACCCCCGGTTCATGGGGGTATGGGAAGCCAATCAAAGTTGGTCAGTACTTGCCACTCGCACCGGCTAGTCGCAGATAGACATGTGCCGCCCAAGCCACCAAACCGCGCAAGAGCACGGCTGGCATGCCGCGGCTGCCGAGTTGGGTTTTGTCCACACGCTGAGATACGGCCAGGGCTTTTTCAAAGCGCATGCTGAGTTCGCGGCTGAAGTCGGCATCACGCACGATGACATTGGCCTCTAGGTTGAGCAGCAGCGAGAGCGGGTCAATGTTGGAGCTGCCCACGGTGGCCCAGTGGTCGTCCACCATGGCCACTTTGGCATGCAAAAAGGCCGGTGTGTATTCAAACACTTGCACGCCGCTGCCGAGCAACTCGTCGTAAAGCACACGAGCTGCCAAGCCTGCAATGCGGTAGTCCAGCTTGCCTTGCAGCAAGACACGCACCTGCACCCCGCGCTGGGCGGCCGCGCAC
>JBJTHI010000107.1:0-1816 GCA_046094425.1 Burkholderiales bacterium
GTATATAAAGGCGTCACCGTTAATGCGTGAAAGCGTCACCGTTAATGCGTGGACAACCCGAAAAAGCGTCACCGTTAATGCGTGGACAAGTCGCCCAATCCACAGCTGTTTGGGGACAAGTCGCCAGGTAGTCGCCCCTGAATAACCCCCACAACCCGCATAAACACTGGTGTTCTGGGGTAATTGCCGATGGTGAGAACTCCCGGTTTGATATCCAATAGCGGCTGATTTCTGGGAGTTCTGCCGTGATGTTTGCCTGCCCCGCCACCGACGATTTCTTTCGCTCGCGCATCGACCACATGATCGACCTGCGCCACCCGCTGGCGGTGTTGGCCTCGCGCATGCCCTGGCAGGAGGTTGAAGCGCGTGTGGCCCAGACCTTCGCCCGCACAGGCCGCGCCGGTGTGGCCATGCCCGACCTGGACCTCTTCGGTGAACAAGCGCAACGTGTTGCCGTGCCCAGCAACGCCGGGCGCCCGCGCGTGCCGCTGCGCATCATGATCGCGCTGCTCTACCTCAAACACGCGTTCAACGAGTCCGACGAGGGTGTGGTTGAGCGTTGGGGCGAGACGCCGACTTGGCAGTTCTTCTCGGGCCAGTCGTACTTTGTGCACCGCCAGCCCTGCGACGCCACCACCCTGGTCAAGTTCCGCCAGTTGCTGGGCGATGAGGGGGTGGAGGAATTGCTGGCTCAGACCATCAACGTGGCCGTCAATCTCAAGCTGATCAAACCGCAAGAACTCGCCCGCGTGATCGTCGACAGCACGGTGCAGCACAAGGCGATAGCCCACCCCACCGACAGCCGCCTGTTGGAAACCGCCCGCGCCAAGCTGGTGCAAGCGGCCAAAGACGTGGGCATTGCGCTCAAACAGACACACGCCAAAGAAGGTGTCCAGCTCAGCCGCAAGGCTGGGCGCTACGCCCACGCGCGCCAGTTCAAGCGCATGAAGAGCGCCATCAAACGCCAGCGCACCATCGTGGGCAAGCTGCAGCGCGAGATTGAGCGCAAGGCCAGCGCCATCGGGGCGGCGGTGCAAGCGGCGCTGGGCGACACGCTGAGCAAGGCCCAACGCATCTGGGCCCAAAGCGCTGGGCGCAAGGTGGTCGACGGACAGCGCAAGCTCTACGCCTGGCACGCGCCCGAGGTGGACTGCATCAGCAAGGGTAAGGCCCGAACGCCGTACGAGTTCGGCGTGAAGGTGGGCATTGCCAGCACGCTCAAGAGCAACTTGATCGTGGGCGCCAAATCCTTTCACGGCAACCCCTACGACGGCCACACCCTGAACGAGCAACTGGAGCAGGCCACGATCCTGATGCAGGACAGCGCGGCCAAACCGACAACGGCGTTTGTCGACCTGGGCTACCGGGGTGTGGATGCAGACAACCCGGATGTGCACATCGTGCACCGGGGCAAGTCCAAACGGATCAGCGAGCAGGAGAGACAGCTGCTCAAGCGGCGCCAGGCGATTGAGCCGATCATCGGGCACCTCAAGAGCGACAACCGCATGGACCGCTGCCACCTTAAGGGCGAAACCGGCGACCGGCTGCACGCGGTGCTGTGCGCGGCGGGCTACAACCTCCGCTGGCTGCTTCGGATGATCGTCAAGAAGGGGGTGCCCTTCTTGCAGCGGCTGTATTTGCGTCTGTGCGCGATGGCCGGCGTACAGCCGAGCTGGTGGCTGACACTGCGCACTTGGCTGGCGGGCACACCGCGCTGGCCAGAATCACGCGCAGTCGGGGTGTGAAATGAATATTTCAGGGCCGACTAATGACCATGGAAATCCGACAGCTCGAAGCCTTTGCCGCGGTGATGTCC
>JBJTHI010000108.1:0-5054 GCA_046094425.1 Burkholderiales bacterium
GTGCAGTTCCAACCCGTCGCCGCCAACGGCCCAGAGCCCGCCCACTGGGCCTTGGATTTACAAGGCCCAGTAGCCGTGCAGCAACTGCAACTGAACCTGCCGCAAATCAACACCGTGCTCGGTCTGCGTTTGGAGCAACGCAACGAGGAGCGCGAACCTTGGCGCAACGTGACCACGTTTGTAGCTTGGCGTTTGGTGCGCGATGGCAAGGAACAACAATCGTCACCGGTTGAGTGGAACACAAGCATGTCCAGTAACGCGGCCCCAGCAGCACGCCATTGGCGTTTGGTGCCCGATGCCCGCACCGCGCAACTCCCTACCCAACCGTTGAACGCCACCATAGGCTGGCAACCACCACAACTGCTGCTGGTAGCCCAAGGAGGCAGCCCCTTGCGATTGGCAGTGGGCCGCAAGCGCGATACAGCTTCCACCGTCGCTTGGCAAACCTTGGTGCCGGGTGCGGATGAAGCCGCGTTGAAGCGCCTGCCGCAAGCCAGCGTGGGCGCGCTGACCACACAAGTGCTGGTTGAGCCGAATCTCAATGAGCGCCTGCAAGCAGCAACGCCTGAAGACCAACGGCGGTGGTTGCTGTGGGGTGTGTTGGGATTGGCGGTGGTGGGTTTGGGTGGGTTGGCTTGGAGATTGGCGAAAGAAATGAAATGAAGAATTCGCGTATTTTTTTGGCCTTGGTCACCTTGCAACTCTGCATCCCGGTGGCGGTGTACTTGCTTGTGGGGCTGCACAACGGCCGTGAATCCAGTTTGGATTATTTGCCACAAAACTATCTGTTCATGGCGGCTCCGCACCTTTTGATTCTGCTGTTCTCCATTCACCCGTCTTTTTCTGTGGATACTCACCTTGCTCAATGCGTTATTGATCGGTTTTCAACTTTGGGTGGTTATAGCGGTATCCGCCCGTGAGAGCGGACTTGCTTGGCTGTTTTACATTCCACTGGCCGGTTTCACGGTGTTTGGCAGCCTCGTCACGTTGTTCATCTTGAAGCACCGCAATGTGAGTTCCACGCCGAATACGCACCAACCTAGTGACTGAACGACTGAGGGTTGAACACCGAACCCTGGCATCATTCGCCCCTCACATCACAACCGCTCTCGAAAGCCCTCCCCATGAACACCACCCCCTCTGGCCTGCAATACGAAGACACCGTCACCGGCAGCGGTGAAACCGCCCAGGCGGGCCAACACGTCACCGTTCACTACACCGGCTGGCTCTATGCCGATGGGCAAAAGGGCAGCAAATTTGACAGTAGCAAAGACCGCAACGACCCATTCGCCTTCAGCCTCGGCGCTGGCATGGTGATTCGCGGTTGGGACGAAGGCGTGCAGGGCATGAAGGTGGGTGGCACACGCGTGCTCGTGATTCCGCCTGAACTGGGTTACGGCGCACGCGGTGCGGGTGGGGTGATTCCACCCAACGCCACCTTGATGTTTGAAGTGGAATTGTTGGGCGTTTGATGCCTGTCGTTTACGACGTAGTACACACCACGGTTTACCGCTACCGGCAAGCCGTGTCGTTTGGCGAGCACCGCGTCATGTTCCGCCCGCGAGAAAGCCATGACCTGCGGGTGCTGGCCACCGACTTGCAGGTGAGCCCACCCTCGCAGGTGCGTTTGATTCAAGACCCGCACTCCAATTCAGTCGCCCTGGTGCAGCCGCGGCAAGAGAGCAATGAGCTGCACATTGTGTGCAGCTTCACCATTGAACACGCCCACAGCAACAACCTGGAGTTGCCGCTGTCGCCCTCAGCCGAGTTTTTTCCTTTCGCTTACAGCGTGGAAGAGCGGTTTGATTTGGAGCACTACCTGCGCCCCCACCATGACGACCCGAACGGCGACTTGAGCGCCTGGGCGCGCCAGTTTCTTCGCACCGACGGCCCCACCCATACGCGCGACATGATGGTGGCCATGAACCAATTCATACGCGACAACTTCCTCTACCAATCACGCGATGAAGAAGGCACACAAAGCCCACTACAAACCCTGCAACTGCGCAGCGGATCCTGCCGCGACTTTGCGCTGCTGATGATGGAAGCGCTGCGCCGCCTGGGCGTGGCCACGCGGTTTGTGTCGGGTTATTTGTACGACCCGAGCAGCGACGCGGGCGTGGCCTCCCATGACGAGGCCGCTTCGTCAACAGACTCCGATTCAACCGACCAAAACGTGCTGGGCTCGGGCTATACCCACGCCTGGTTGCAGGCTTATTTGCCGGGCGCAGGCTGGGTGCCATTTGACCCCACCAACAACCTCACCGGTGGCAACCAACTCATTCGTGTGGGCGTGGCCCGCGACCCGCGTTTGGCCGCCCCCGTGGCCGGTGTGTGGTACGGCAAACCGAACGACTACCTGGGCATGACGGTGCGTGTCACGGTGAAACGCCGCTGAGTTTTATTCGACCATGCTGGAAGCCTTTTCCATCCTGCTGGCGTTTCAGCTCTTGGGTGAAATGGTGAGCTACACGCTCAAGCTGCCCATACCCGGCCCGGTCATCGGCCTGGTTGCCTTGTTTTTGGTGTGGCCGCGCTTGCAGTCTTTTCAAACAGACTTGGCCGAAGTTTCCACCACCATCCTCGGCCACCTGGGTTTGTTGTTCGTGCCTGCGGGGGTGGGGGTGATGCTGCATGTGGGTTTGATTGCCGCTTGGTGGGCCCCCTTGCTGCTGGCCTTGGTATTGAGCACGGCGGTGACGGTGCTCTGCGTGGCTTGGCTCTTCACGCGCTGGAGCAAAACGGCATGAGTGCCACCGCCAGCGCGACCACCAACGCGTCCGCCAGCACGACCAGCACGTTGCTGCCCCAGCCACTGGTCGAGCCCATCGCCCAGCTCTGGGTTTACCTGGGCACCAGCCCGCTCTTGTGGTTGGCCCTCACGGTGTGGGCGTATGTGTTGGCGGTGCGTGTGCAGCGCGCTTGCAGAGGCAGTGCCTGGGCCAACCCGGTGATGTTGGCGGTGGCCATGCTGGTCACGGTGCTCACCGTGAGCAACACACCCTACCGCACCTACTTTGAAGGCGCGCAGTTTGTTCACTTCATGCTGGGCACCGCCACCGTGGCCCTGGCCATTCCGCTGCGTCGGCAATGGAACCAGGTGCGGGCCGTGCTCACGCCTTTGATGGGCGCGGTGCTGGTGGGCAATGTGGTGGGTGCCTTGGTAGCGCTGGCGGTGCTCAAACTCTGGGGCGCACCACTGCAAATGTTGATGTCAATTGCACCCAAATCAGTCACTGCACCGGTGGCCATGGGTATCGCAGAAAAAATTGGCGGCTTGCCCGCCCTCACCGCCGTGCTCGTTATTCTCACCGGCATCTTGGGTGCCACACTGGCTACCCCCCTGCTCGCGGCCCTGCGTTTGCAAAACGACGCCGCGCGCGGTTTGGCCTTGGGCTTGGCCGCCCACGGCATTGGCACGGCGCGGGCGTTTCAACTCGGTGAGACCGCAGGCACCTTTGCCGGTGTGGGCATGGCACTGAGCACCTTGGTGGCGTCGCTGCTGGTGCCGCTGATGGCGACGGTGTTCGCTCGCTTGACCAGCGTTTGATACCCGTCCCACAGACGCAAGCCCCCTGGTCAGCGCTGCTGGTTTGAGCGTGTCAAACTCCGCTCAACCCACAGAAGCATGACCATGCCGCCCCCACCCCAATTGCAACCGCACCAAGAACATCCCCTGCTGTGGTGCCTGGCCGCCATCCAGTTCACCCACATCGTGGACTTCATGGTGATGATGCCGCTGGGGCCATTGTTCATCGGCCTCTTTCATATCAGCGACGCGCAGTTTGGATTGCTGGTGGCTTCGTACACCTTGTCGTCTGGGGTGTTCGGCTTGCTGATGTCCCCCTACGTGGACCGCTTCGACCGAAAGCGGTTACTGCTGGTGGCCTATGCAGGTTTCATCTTGGCCACCTTGGCTTGTGCCTTGGCACCGAGTTATCCGGTGCTGATGGGGGCCCGCATCGCTGCAGGCGCTTTCGGTGGACTGATCGGTGCCATGACCCAAACCCTGGTCGGCGACTTGATTCCCTTTGAGCGGCGCGGCCGCGCCATGGGAATGATCATGGCGGCGTTCTCGCTGTCAACTGTCGGCGGCGTGCCCGCCTCGCTGTGGATGGCCAATCACTGGGGCTGGCACTTGCCGTTCTTTGCGATTGCGGCGCTGTCGGCGTTGATCTGGTTAGTAACCGCGCGTTTCGTGCCCAGTTTCAAGCCGCCCACAGCGCAGGGCGGGAGCCTGTCGGCTTGGGGCCAGTTGCGCGCGGGTTTGGTTGAACCCAACCACTGGCGTGCTTTCGCGTTGGCCGTGGTCATGATGGGAACCAGCTTTTGCATCATCCCGTACATCACCGTGTTCAGCACCGCCAATGTCGGCGTGACGAATGCACAGTTGCCCTGGATTTACCTCACAGGTGGCGTCGCCACTTTATTCACCGCCAGGCTGTGGGGCGTGCTGGCCGACCGTCACGGCAAGGTGCGTGTACTGCGCGCCCTGGCTCTGACGGCGGCAGTGCCGATGTTGGTATTGACGCATTTGGGGCCCACGCCACTGCCGCTGTATTTGTGCGTGACCACTGCCTTTTTTGTTTTCGTATCAGGCCGCATGGTGCCCGCCATGGCCTTGGTGACCAGCGCCGCGCAACCGCATCTGCGCGGCACCTTCATGACGCTGCAAGGCTGTGTGCAGTCACTGAGCATGGGCGTGGCCGCGTTTGTCGGCGGCCTCTTCATGGGGCGCGATGCCAATGGTTTGGTCACCGGATTTGGCTGGAATGGCTGGATGGCCTTGGTGCTGAGTGTTCTGACGTTCTGGCTGGCGGGCCGAATTCGTTTGGCGTCCGTACCGACAGCGCCCTCGAAAGCGGCTGCAACCTGAGCGCGCGATGAACATTTCACGGGCATCGGCATAGGGGGCCTCCATTATCGGAGGCACCCCTGCCACACCACCTGGCATGCGGGTCCGCACCAGGCGGTTCGAGAGTTTGAGGTCATGACAGCCGGGGCACCCCCAACCGGTCGAAGTACGCAATGGTCAACACCGTTTTGAGCAATCC
>JBJTHI010000109.1:0-16281 GCA_046094425.1 Burkholderiales bacterium
CTCACCGTTCTGGCCTCGCTTCCACTGGCCTTGCTGGCGGCACCCAACACCACGCCCCACCCCTGGGTGGGCCGGTTGATGCGCACCGTGCTGGCGGCGTTTCGTTCGGTGCCTGAGATCATCCTGGGCATTTTGTTTGTCGCGGCAGTGGGTTTTGGTGCTTTGCCCGGCGTGCTGGCCTTGGCGCTGCATTCCACCGGCATGGTGGCCAAGTTTTATGCCGAAGCCATTGAACACGTCGATCCCAAACCCTTGGAGGCCGCCACTGCGGCGGGCGCGAGCCGCTTGCAGGTCATCACCCACGCGGTGCTGCCCCAGGTGTTGCCACAGTTGGCGGACATCTCGATCTACCGCTGGGAATACCACTTCCGTGCGTCGGCCGTGATGGGCATTGTGGGTGCCGGTGGCATTGGCTTTGAACTGATGGCCGCCTTGCGCCTGATCAAGTACGACGAAGTGTCGGCGATATTGCTGTCCATCCTGGCGTGCGTGTTGGTGGTGGACAGCCTGGGCGCAGCGCTGCGTCAACGTCTCAAGTGAGGAAGTTCATCAACATGCCCAAGATCGTGGTGACCCAACCTGTAGCCCCCGAGGTGCTGCAAAAACTTCAGTCCTGCGGCCAGGTGGTGATGAATCCGGGGCCCGAGCCTTGGAGCGAGGCTGAACTGCAGCTTCACCTGCGTGATGCAGAGGCCCTGATGGCCTTCATGCCCGACCGCGTGGATGCGTCCACGCTGCAGCACGCCCCTCAGCTCAAAACCATCGCCTGTGCACTCAAGGGGTTTGACAACTTTGACCTGAAAGCCTGCGCGCAGGCGGGCGTCAGCGTGAGTTTTGTTCCCGATCTGCTGACCGAACCCACCGCTGAACTGGCCATGGGCTTGGCGATCGCTGCGGGGCGGCATTTGCTGGCGGGGGACCAGTCGGTGCGACGCCATTACGCCGGATGGCGACCACGTTTTTACGGAACGGGTCTGCAGGGATCGGTGGTGGCGGTGGTGGGACTGGGCGCTGTGGGCCGCGCCATCGTGAACCGCCTGCAGGGATTCGGTTGTGCGCAGGTGTTGGGCGTGGATCCGCATGGCCGGGAGGAGCGATTGACCATGGTGACGCTGGCGCAGGCGCTGGCCCGCTCTGACTACGTTTTTCTGGCGGTTCCCCTCTTGGGCACCACGCGCCATTTGATCGACCGAACAGCTCTGCGCCTTGCCAAACCCGGCCTCATCCTGGTGAACATCGGGCGTGGCTCGGTGGTGGACGAAGCGGCGGTGGCCGAGGCATTGGACAGCGGCCTGCTCGGGGCCTATGCCGCCGATGTTTACGAAATGGAGGACTGGCTGCTGCCTGACAGACCGCGCCATGTGCATCCAGGCTTGGTCCAGCACCCGGCCACGGTGTTGACACCCCACCTAGGCTCTGCGGTCAAGCAGGTTCGGTTTGAGATCGAGATGCGCGCGGCCGACAACCTCATCCGCTCCCTGCAGGGCGAAGGTGTGGCCCACCTGGCGGTAGCCCACTGATTCATTGATGTTGGCGCCATTCGCGGCAAGCCCCACCGCGTTCGCCCTGAGCCCCTCGAGGCGTCAGCCAGAACGGGTTTGGTTGTACATGAGTTTAGGAAACACCCCTGGTGTTTTGTCCCACCCGGGGCCGTTGACGTCGCCCCAGGGCCAGGGCGGCCGCAGCAATACCAGACAACCACAACAAGCTGCTCGGAAAAGCTGTCATGGCTCCTCCGCCACTGCCCGCATCTGGCGTGGGCGTGGGCGTGGGCGAGGACGGGGGCGGTGGGACAGCCGCTGCTTCCCCTGCAGCGCGCAACTGCAAGGACGGTGGGTTCTTGCCGCTGGAGCGAATTTGCAGCAAGCCTTGGCTGGGTGCGGGGCTACCAGCCGCATAACGCAGGGTCATTTGGCAATGGCTGGACGGTGCCAAGACCAAACCAGCGGCACAGCCGCTGACTGAAAACGGTGCGGTGTTTTGGCCCGTGAGCGTCGCGCTGCCGAAGACCAAGGGCGCTGCACCCAAAGTGACGGGTGTGATGCCGCCGTTGACCAAGGTGAGTGTGCGGGTGGTGGGTGCGCTGCTTGGGTTGCCGTTGCCAAAATCAAGTGGCTGAGGTTCAGGTGACCACACCAACTCTCCCCCCGTGGTGGGGTTGACCTTACTCGCCAATGCGGCGACCAAGGGTGTGGCGCTGGCAGAGCTGCTGACTTGCAACGCGCCCGCGAACTGTCCTGTCGCGCTTGCCAGGAAGGTGATGCTGGCCGTGCACGATGCACCGCTGGCCAAGCTGCTGGGGCATTGGTGAGTCAGGTTGTAGCCGCCCCCGGTGACACTGAGGTTGAACAAGTTGACAGGCACCGAACCACGGTTGAGCAAAACAAAACGCTGTGGGCCGCTGGCGGCGCCCAAGCCCAGGGTGCCGAAGTCGGCGGTCAGGGGGAACATCAACAAACCCGTGTCCGGTGCTGAGGCCACATTCACCGCGCCCAAAAACGCGGCCAAGTCGTTGATACCGGTTTCATCCAGCGAGGCACGTATGTAAGACATGACACCCACTGTGGCCAGCGCTTTGGTCAGGGCCTGCGGGTTGTTGGCGGCTTTGAGCAGGCTGTTGCGGTTGCCTTGCGGCTCTGGGCCGTGGCAAGACACACAACTGGCGACACCGCCGGGCAGTTGCATATACAGCTCGGCACCTCGGCGGGCGTCTTGGGCCTGGGCCATGCCAGTGACCAGTAGCACTGCGAGTCCCTTCAGTTTGCGCAACGCCATGGCTTCAAGTCCTGTGTTGATCATAAAAAAGGCCGCCAGAAAAACTGGCGGCCGAGTTCCCTAGAGAGTCAGCAATCAAATCAGCTACCGATCAAACCACCGTCGTTCTTGGTGATGACGATGGTGGCCGAACGTGGACGGGCGGTCGCCCCACCTGCGCCATAGCCCGTGTTGCCAGGCCACTTGCTGAGGTACTTGGTGGGATCCGTGACGTTGGCCTTGGTGATGGTTTCGCCGGGGTGCTGGATGTTGACGAACATGGCTTTGCCGTCAGGCGTTTCAGCCGCACCGGTGATTTCGCAGTCCACAGGGCCTACCAAGAAACGTTTGAGCACGTCGCTGGTGGGTTTCTTGCCCACATAGGTGTCCACGGTCAAGGTGGTGCCATCGGTGCGGGTGTAGCTCAGGGTGGTTTTGGCACCATCACCCACGCGGCCAGGCACACCGGCCAGCATCATGCAGTTGGTCACGTCGGTGTAGGAACCATCGTCGGTTTGAATCCAGCACAGTTTGGTGGCTTGGCTGAACCACAGGCCGTCGGGGCTGGAGAGGTCTTGGTCAGCGGTGAGGCCGGAGAGGTTGATGGTGCTGGCGCTCGCGCCCGACTCGGCACCGAAGAGGTACACGTCCCAGGTGAAGCGGGTGGCGGCGCTGTTGTCGGCGTCTTCACGCAGGCGAATGATGTGGCCGTTGATGTTGCCCGGTGAACCGGCTGCACCACCTGCGAAGGAGTCGCTGTAAGCACGTGGGTTGGCGGAGTCCAAAGCGAATTGGCCGGAAGCCGGTTCGACTTTGCGGTTGCTGTTGTTGGTCAGGGTGTAATACACCTCACCCGTGGTGGGGTGAACAGCACACCACTCGGGGCGGTCCATTTTGGTGGCCCCCACGGCATCAGCAGCCAAACGTGCGTTGATGAGCACGTCGCCTTGGTCAGCAAAGGTGTAAGTGGTGTAGCCAGAGATCAGTGTGTTGGAGATGGACAACTCAATCCAGGTGCCTTTGCCATCGGCATTGAACTTGGCCACATACAGTTTGCCGCTATCCAGGTATTTGTCGCCGGTGGTGATGCGGTTGGCGGGGCTGAAGTCGGCGTTGTCCCAGTTGGCGGTGGACACGAATTTGTAGATGTACTCGCCGCGCGAATCATCGCCCTGGTAAACGGCCAGTGGCTTGCCAGCCACTTGTTTGCCAAAGGCTGCGCTCTCGTGGGCGAAACGGCCCAGGCCTGTGCGCTTTTTGATGGCCTGGGTGGCATCGTAGGGGTCAATCTCCACGATGTAACCCATGCCGTTGAGTTCGTGGCGGTAGTCGTCGGTGCCGTCCACGGAGGTGCCAAGTTTGCTGATGTTCCAGCGGGCGTATTTGTCATCCGTGCCGGAAGTTTCCCAGCCGTGGCGGCTGGCAGCGCCTTGTGCGCGACCATAGCGGTTCAGCGAAGCAACACCTTTGGCATCCACACCAGTGCGCGCGGCGTTGTCGGTGCTGCTACGGGTGAAGTAACCGGCCCAGTTTTCTTCTCCAGTGAGGAAAGTACCCCAAGGGGTGTAACCCGTGCCGCAGTTGTTGATGGTGCCGCGCGTGGTGGTGCCATCGGTGGAGAACTTGGTTTTCATCAGCGCATTGCCACGTGCGGGGCCCGACAGTTGAATCGGGGTGAGTGGCGTGACACGGCGGTTGTAACTGGAGTTTTGCACGTAGGCGAACTTGCCTGCTGTTTTGCGCACTTCGACCACGCTCACGCCATGGGCAGGCACTTCTTTGTCGGTCTCAGAGGCGGGGCGTGGGTTGGCGGTGACGCCAGCGGCGTGCAAGAACTGGTCGGTCAGTGCTTCGTGGTTCATCACGAGCAAGCCACGCTCGCTGCCCGTGGGTTCACGCTTGGTGCCGTCAGCAGACAAACCGAAATACTCCATGCCGTCGTGGTGGTCGCCCGAACGGGTTTCAAAACCGGTGTCGGTGCCGTCGTTTTTGTAGGCGGGTGTGGCGGCAGTCAAGGGGTCACCCAAGGCGATCAACACGCTGGCGGTGTAACCGGCAGGCACGGAAACCACGTCGGCCGTGCTCTTGGGGACAGCAGCGAAATTGAGCTTTTCAATGGTGGTGCTGGCAGCCGGTGTGGGGGTGGGTGCGTCGTCACCGCCACCGCATGCCGTCAGGCCCCAGGTGCCCAGCACCGCCGCACCGGCTGTGCCCATGCCGCCGCGCAGCATGGAGCGGCGTGAGAGGCGAGCGTCCAGCACTTGGTTGAAGCTGGGGTTGCCAGAGGTGTTGAGGTCGGCCTCGTCGTCGTGAACGATGGCAGCGGGCAAGTCAAATGGTTTGTTCATGGAATTCCTCGTCAAGGGGGTGCACTGCAACAACGGGTTTCAGTGCCCCGCATGCTCGGGGAATCAGGTGTCATCCACATGACAGAAAGGTGACATATTTGAGTCAAATAACTGCACAAAAAATAGGTTAAAGCAGCGCATCGCCGCCAAGCGCTTGCTATCGCAACTTGCAATCCCTGGTGAATAAACTCAGCGTCGCTTCACGGTGATGCCGTATTGACCCGTGCCGCTGCGGTCAAAGTGGCGCACTTGCACGAAATAGTCGCCTTTGAGCAACCGAGCTGCGATGCGTGGGTTCAGGCCAAAGCCGCTGTCGTCGTCTTCTTCCAAAAGCGCCGTGGGGCTGTTGGGGCCGAAGAGTTTCATGTAGATGTCGGTTGGGCCGCGTGTCTCGATCACATAGGCACCATCCGCAGCAGCAGTGAAACGGTAGAGGTCTTCTTTGCCATCGCATGAGGACGCAGCAAATCACGGGGCAAGATGTGGTCGAAACAACATTTGGGTGCAGGCATGGTGGTCTCCTTGGCAAATGCGGAAAACCGAACACAGCGGTTCCCGATGCACAGACCATAGCCACCCTGTTACCGGCCGCCCATCCCTATAGTCAACAAGCGTGTACCCCTAGTTTGTTGACTGGCGAGGTCGCCTCGCAAAGCTGAGGTGCAGTCAATCCACAGGCACCAATTTCGCCACACTCAGCGCCAACCACTTGGAGCCGTGGCGGCCGAAATTGACTTGGGCACGGGCGTCTTGGCCGCTGCCTTCCAAGGTGAGCACCACACCCTCGCCGAACTTGGTGTGAAAGACGTTTTGCCCGGTGCGCAAGCCATGCGATGGCGCGGCGGGTTGGAAGGGCACGGCCTGTCTTGGCGCACCCAGGGGTTCGCGCCCTGCCCCCACCATCGACCCCAAACCCTGGCCCTTAGACCAAGCGTTGTGGTATTCACGTGCGTAACCGGAACCAAAACCTTGGTGGCGTGGCGTGATCCACTTGAGCGCGCCTTCGGGCAACTCGTCAAAGAAGCGGCTCTTCACGCTGTAGCGGGTTTGGCCGTGCAGCATGCGAGTTTGGCTGAAACTCAAATAAAGCCGCTTGCGCGCGCGGGTGATGGCCACATACATCAGGCGGCGTTCTTCTTCCAAACCGGCCAACTCGGCCACGCTGTTTTCATGCGGGAAGAGGCCCTCTTCCAAGCCGGTGATGAAGACGGCGTCAAACTCCAAACCCTTGGCGGCATGCACCGTCATGAGCTGAATCGCGTCTTGACCGGCTTGGGCTTGGTTGTCGCCTGCTTCGAGCGAGGCGTGCGTCAAGAAAGCGGCCAGGGGCGACATGATTTCGCCGGTTTCTAAGTCGGGGGCTTGGGGGCCGGTGAGTGGGTTGTCAGCAGGATTGCTTTGTTCATCCACCGGCAGCGCCACCGCGTCTTTGCCAAACCCCTCTTGCGTCACAAAGGCTTCGGCGGCGTTGACGAGTTCGTCCAAGTTCTCCAAGCGGTCTTGGCCTTCTTTGTCGGTTTTATAGAAGGCCACCAAGCCCGACTCATGCAGCATGTGCTCAATGATTTCGCGCAAATTCAGCCCCAAGGTGGCAGCACGCATGCGTTCAATCAGTGCCACGAAGGCTTGCAAATTGGCCCCCGCTTTGCCCGGCACCGCACCCACACTTTGGAACAAGCTGCGACCACTGCTGCGCGCCGCGTCTTGCAGCAATTCAATGCTGCGCGCACCGATGCCGCGCGTGGGGAAGTTGACCACGCGCAAAAAGCTGGTGTCATCGTTGCCGTTTTCAATCAGCCGCAAATAACTCAGGGCATGTTTGACTTCGGCGCGCTCAAAAAAGCGCAGGCCGCCATAGACTTTGTAGGGAATGCTGGCGTTGAAGAGCGCACTCTCTAGCACCCGGCTTTGTGCATTGCTGCGGTAAAGCAAGGCCACTTCATGGCGGGCGAGGCCGTCGCGGTGCAGTTGCTGAATTTCTTCCACCAACCACTGAGCCTCGGCAAAATCGCTGGTGGACTCGAACACCCGCACCGGCTCGCCCGGCCCGGCTTCGGTGCTGAGGTTTTTACCCAGGCGTTTGGTGTTGTGGGCAATGAGCTCGTTGGCCGCATCGAGGATGTTGCCAAAGCTGCGGTAGTTGCGCTCCAGCTTGATAACTTGCTGCACGCGGAACTCGCGCTCAAAGTCCATCATGTTGCCGACTTGCGCGCCACGAAAGGCGTAAATGCTTTGGTCGTCGTCACCCACGGCCATCACGGCAGCGTTTTTGCCCGCAAACATTTTGAGCCAGGCGTATTGCAGTTTGTTGGTGTCTTGGAACTCGTCCACCAGCACATGTTGAAAGCGGTGTTGGTAGTGTTCACGCAAGCTCTGGTTGTCGCGCATCAACTCATAGGTGCGCAGCAGCAGCTCGGCAAAGTCCACCACGCCTTCGCGTTGGCATTGGTCTTCATAGGCCTGGTAAATCTGCACCAGCACGCGGGTGTTTTCGTCGCGCACTTCCACGTCTTTGGGGCGCAGACCGTCCTCTTTATTGCCCGCAATGAACCAGGTGACCTGCTTGGGCACATAACGTTCTTCGTCCAGGTTCATGGCCTTGATGAGCCGTTTCACCGACGACAACTGGTCACTCGAATCCAAAATTTGAAAGCCCTGGGGCAGCGCCGCCAGTTTCCAATGCGCGCGCAAGAAGCGGTTGCACAGGCCGTGGAAAGTGCCTATCCACATGCCCCGCACCGGCAGCGGCAACATGGCAGACAGCCGCGTGAGCATTTCTTTGGCCGCTTTGTTGGTGAAGGTCACCGCCATCACGCCCCCCGGCGAGAGCTGACCAGTTTGAATCAACCAAGCGATGCGGGTGGTGAGCACACGGGTTTTGCCGGAACCGGCCCCCGCCAGGATCAAGGCGGACTGCGGAGCCAGCGTGACGGCTGCGAGTTGCTCCGGATTCAAGCCGTGCAGCAGACCAGAGGGTGCGGCTGCTGGAGGGGGCGGCACATGCACGGGCGCGGCTTCGTTCTCTTCAAACAAAGGGACATCGGCATCCCACGGAGGGGCAAGAGGAGCATCAGGGGCGCTTGAAGTCATGCAGGGATTCTAGGCAGGCTGCTTCGAGCCCCAGGCAGCCTGTGTCCGCCATGCGGGCGCAATGACAGAGTTCACGAAGACCGCACCCAGTTACATCAGTAATTGTTATTTATTTAGTTAAACACTTCAGGTTACCTAACCTACACTGGCGTCCATCGACGGGCACAAGCTCGCACCTTCCTTCAAACCACGACGGAGACTCACCATGTACAAACCCACCATCATCCTCGGCGTCATCGGTGCCGACTGCCACGCGGTTGGCAACAAAATCATTGACCATGTGCTGACCGAGCAAGGCTTCAAGGTGGTGAACCTGGGCGTCATGGTGAGCCAAGACGAGTTCATTGACGCGGCCATTGAAACCGGCGCCTCGGCCATCTTGGTATCGTCTATTTACGGTCACGGCGAGATCGACTGCCTGGGCTTTCGCGGCCGCTGCATTGAGCGTGGCGTGGAAGACATGGTGCTGTACGTGGGCGGCAACCTGGTGATCGGCAAACGCCCCTTCGAGGAAGTGGAAGCCTTGTTCATCGAAATGGGTTTTGACCGCGTGTTCTCCCCCAGCACCAATTTGCTGGACGTGGCCCGTTTGCTGCGCGCTGACATTGCTGCCGCTGCCACCGCCGTCCAAGCCGCCTAACAAGCCATGTTGTGCGTGTCGATAGACATTGGTTCCACGTGGACCAAAGGGGCCGTGTTTTCTTTGATTCACGACGACTTGGTGCTGCTAGAGCGCCGTGCCTGTCCGACCACGGTGGACGACCTGGCGCGTGGTTTCAACAACGTGCTCATGCAGTTGTTGCCCACAGCGTCTTTGGACGAGTTACTGGCCCTGATTCACAGCGGGGAAGTCGAGTTGTCCTACTCTTCCTCGGCCAAAGGGGGCTTGGCCGTGGCCGCTTTGGGCCTGGTGCCCGACATTACTTTAGAGACCGCCAAGATGGCCGCCTACTCGGCCGGTGCCAAGTTGACCCAGGTGTTGTCCTACAAACTCACCTCCTCCGATGTGCGCGCCTTGGAAGCCGCGCCACCCGACATCTTGCTGTTTGCCGGCGGCACCGACGGTGGCAACACCGACTACGTGCTGACCAATGCCCGCACCCTGGCCGCCTCCAAGCTGAACTGCGCCATGGTGTATGCGGGCAACCGTTCGGTGCGCGACGAGGTGAGCGAACTGCTGGCCCACAAAGATTTCATCGCGGTAGACAACCTGCTGCCCTGCCTGGACGAACCCAACCCCGAACCCGCCCGCGAAGCCCTGCGCGCTATTTTTTTGGCGCGCATCGTCAAGGGCAAGGGGCTCGACCGCATCATTGCCGCCACCGGCATTGAGCCGTGGCCCACGCCCTATGCCGTGGTCGAATATGCCAAAGCCATACGCGAGCACGTACCCGGTTGGCATGAGTTTGTGCTGCTGGACATGGGCGGCGCCACCACCGATGTCTATTCCGCCCACCGCGAGTCGCCCACCAATGGCACGGTGCTGCGCGGCCTGCCCGAACCCGATGTGAAACGCACGGTGGAAGGTGATTTAGGCATGCGGGTTTCAGCCGCTGCAGCGGCAGAGAGCGGCCAAGGTTTGATCCGTACCGCGCTGGCCAACGACCCGGCTCGGCTCCAGGCCTTCAACCACTACGTGGCCCGAGTCGCTGCACAGCCCGACCACTTGCCCCAAGACGAAACCGGCCAACAGTTCGACGCCCTCTTGGCCGGTGCCTGCGTCGCCCACGCCTGCGCCCGCCATGCCGGTCGCAGCTACGAGGTGTACACACCCGACGGCCTGGTGCGCGTGCAACTCGGCCGCGACCTGAGCAAAGTTCACAAGGTGATCGGCTCGGGCGGTTGGCTCTCCAAGGTCGATGGCTTCAACCCCAGCCACTGGTTGGCCCAGGTGGCCGTCGATGCCAAAGGCAAAGCCGTGCTTGTGCCCACGCAAATTCACTACCACCGTGACGCCGACTACCTCTTCCCCTTGCTGGCCAATGTGGCCCAAGCCCATCCGGCGGCGGCGGCCCGTGCGGGCGTGCAGGCATTGGTTGCGGCCAACGAATCCAAAACTTTGAAAGTCCCCCATGGAACTGAACAACCAGCGTTTGAGCCCGGCTGAATTTGAAGCCGAACGCGCCGATGTTTTAACCACCTGGCCCACAGGCAAAGACGTTAACTTCGCAGACGGCGTGCGTTTTCAGCGCTCGCTACCCGAGAGCAAACGTTTTTCTACTGCCATGCGCGAAGCCGACCGCAGTGGCCGTACCCTGTGCCAGCCACGCGCCGGTGTGGCCTTGCTGCGTGAGCACATGGATTTGCTCACCTACTTGCAAGATTCCTGCGATGTACTGCCCACCACGATTGATGCCTATACGCGCTTAAACCGCTACGAAGAAGCCGCCGTGGGCATTGCCCGCTCGGAAGAAGCCGGCACCTCGCTGCTCAACGGCTTCCCGGCAGTGAACCACGGCCTGCATGGCTGCCGCGAACTGGTCAATGCCTTGAGCAAACCGGTGCAAGTGCGCCACGGCACGCCGGACGCACGCTTGCTCGCAGAAATCACCATGGCGGCAGGCTTCACCGCCTATGAAGGCGGCGGCATTTCCTACAACGTGCCTTATGCCAAGAAGGTGCCGCTGGGACGTTCGATTCGCCACTGGCAGTATTGCGACCGTTTGATCGGCATGTATGAAGAAGAAGGCATACGCATCAACCGCGAGCCTTTCGGCCCACTCTCGGGCACCTTGGTGCCGCCCTTTGTCTCGCACTGCGTGGCCTTGATTGAAGGTTTGCTGGCACTGGCCCAAGGCGTGAAATGCCTCACCTTGGGATATGGCCAGGCCGGCAACATGGTGCAAGACGTGGCCGCCATCCGCTCGTTGCGCGAACTGGGCCATGAATACTTTCAAGCAGCGGGTTATGACGACTACGAACTCACCACCGTTTTCCACCAATGGATGGGCGGCTTCCCCGAGAACGAGTCCATGGCCTATTCGGTGATTTGCTGGGGCTCGGCCACGGCGGCCATGGCCGGTGCCACCAAGGTCATTGTCAAAACACCGCATGAAGCCGCCGGTGTGCCCACCAAAGAAGCCAACCGCCAGGGCTTGGAGGCCACCGGGCAAATCATCAATATGGTGCGCGAGCAAAACTTCCAGCCCAGCGAAGCCATGCAGCGTGAAATTGAACTCATCAAACGCGAAGTGCGTGCCGTGATGAGCAAGGTGTTTGAACTCGGCAACGGCGACATCGCCGTGGGCGCGGTGCGGGCCTTTGAAGCCGGCGTGATGGACATTCCCTTTGCCCCCGCCAACTGCAACGCGGGCAAGCTCATGCCCATACGCGACAACGAAGGCGCGGTGCGCATCTTCGCCACCGGCCAAGTGCCTCTGCCCGAAGACGTGATGGCCTACCACCGCGAAAAAATTGCCGAGCGCGCCCAAGCCGAAGGCCGTGAAGCCTCGTTCCAAATGGTGGTGGACGACATTTACGCCATCTCCAAAGGCAAACTCGTAGGAAGACCCCAGCCATGAATTTGCAAGCTGTCACCATCACCCGCGCCTTGTTTGTGCCGGGTTACTCCTCGTTTTATTTCGACGACCAACAAGCCATCAAAAACGGTGCGAGCCACGATGGTTTTGTTTACACCGGCCAGGCTGTCACACCGGGTTTTCAGGCGGTGCGCCAAGCGGGTGAATGCGTGTCGGTGCTGCTGCAACTGAGCAATGGGGCGGTGGCCGTGGGAGATTGCGCCGCCGTGCAGTACTCGGGTGCGGGTGGGCGCGATCCGCTGTTTGTGGCCGCCCAGTTTGTGCCGTTTTTGGAGCGGCACATCGCCCCCTTGCTGCAAGGCCGCAGCGCAGAGCACTTCCTGGCTAACACGCGCTTTTTTGACACCCTGGAGGTGCAAGGAGAGCGCCTGCACACTGCCATTCGTTACGGCCTGTCGCAAGCCTTGTTGGATGCAGCCGCCTTGGCCACCCGACAACTCAAAGCCGAGGTGGTATGCCAAGCCTATGGCCTGCCCGTGGTCGCCGAGGCGATTCCGCTCTTCGGCCAAAGTGGCGACGACCGCTACAACGCCGTGGACAAAATGATTTTGAAGCGTGTGGACGTGCTGCCCCACGGCCTCATCAACAACGTGGCCGACAAACTTGGCCACCAAGGCGAAAAATTAGAGGCCTATGTGCAGTGGCTGGCCCAGCGTGTGAAAACCTTGGGCCCGCAAACGGGTTACTCACCGGAGCTGCACATAGACGTGTACGGCACCATTGGTTTGATCTTTAACCAAGACGCCAAACGCATTGCCGACTACGTCGCCCGCTTGGAAGAATGTGCAGGCCCCTTGGCCTTGTCGATTGAAGGCCCGGTGGATGCGGGCTCGAAAGACGCACAAATTGAAGCGCTGGCCCAAATCACGCAAACCCTCAAACGCATCGGCTCCCAGGTGCGCATCGTCGCCGACGAGTGGTGCAACACCCGCGAAGACGTGATGGCCTTCACCGACGCACAGTGCTGCCACATGGTGCAAATCAAAACGCCTGACCTGGGCAGCATCCACAACATCGTGGAGTCCGTCATCTATTGCAACGAACACGGCATGCAGGCCTACCAAGGCGGCACCTGCAACGAAACCGATGTGTCGGCCCGCGCCTGTGTCCACGTGGCCTTGGCTGCGCGGCCCATGCGTTTGCTGGTGAAACCCGGCATGGGCTTTGACGAAGGCATGAACATCGTCAACAACGAAATGCGACGCACGGTGGCGTTGTTGAAAGGCCGAGCATGAGCACCACAGCCCCAAAAACAAGGCCCACACGCCCCCTGGACGGCATCACCGTCGTCTCGCTCGAACATGCCATAGCCGCGCCTTTTTGCACTCGCCAATTGGCCGACTTGGGTGCACGTGTCATCAAGGTAGAACGTGCCGGTGAAGGCGATTTCGCCCGCCACTATGACAGCCGCGTCAACGGCCTGTGCTCGCACTTCGTGTGGGTGAACCGTTCCAAAGAAAGCATTGCGCTCGACTTAAAAAGCCCCGCTGCTGCGTCCGTCATGGAACGTTTGCTTTCCAAGGCCGATGTGTTTGTGCAGAACCTTGCGCCCGGTGCCGCTGCGCGTTTGGGTTTGTCGGCGGCGGCCCTGCAAGAGCGCGACCCGAGGCTCATCGTCTGCGACATCTCCGGTTATGGCGGCGACGGCCCCTACCGCGACCGCAAAGCCTACGACTTGCTGATTCAAAGCGAAGCCGGCTTTTTATCAGTGACCGGCACGCAAGACGAACCCGCCAAAGCCGGTAGCTCCATCGCCGACATTGCTGCAGGCATGTATGCCTACACCAACATCTTGTCCGCCTTGATGCTGCGCGACCGCACCGGGCGTGGCTCGCACATTGATGTGTCCATGCTCGAATCGCTGTGCGAGTGGATGGGTTACCCGCTGTATTACGCCTTCAACGGTGCCGAGCCCCCACCCCGCCTCGGTGCCGCCCACGCCACCATTTTTCCCTACGGCCCCTTCCAAGCCGGTGATGGCCGCACCGTGATGTTGGGTCTGCAAAACGAACGCGAGTGGGTGGCGTTTTGTGAGGTGGTGCTGGAACAACCCGAACTCGCGACAGACCCACGTTTTGTGAACAACAGCCAGCGCAACCAACACCGCAACCAATTGCGCGGTTTGATTCTGGACACCTTTGCCACCCTCACCGCCGCCCAAGTGCGTGAACGTTTAGACCGCGCCCAAATCGCCAACGCGTCGGTGAACAACATGCACGATGTGTGGTCGCACCCCCAACTCGCCGCCAGAAACCGCTGGGCGCAAGTGCCCTCCCCCGCAGGTGATTTGCCCGCCCTGCTGCCCCCCGGCGTGAACGACCAGTTCCAGCCCCGCATGGGCGCCATTCCCCGCTTGGGTGAACACACCGTGAGCGTGCTGCAAGAACTGGGGTTTGGCGCGGCGGAAATTGACGCGATGTTGACGCCGAAAACACTGCAGGCCGCGAACAGTGCAATGGCTTAATGGCATTGAATCAAAAGCAATTCAGCATGGCCCTTCACCTGAACATTCAACAAGCCCGTACCCTGCTCTTCGTCCCCGGCAACCGCCCCGAACGTTTTGAAAAAGCTGCTCGCAGCGGGGCCGATGCTGTGGTGCTGGATCTCGAAGACAGCGTACCCCTCAGCAGCAAACAAGAGGCCAGACAAGCCATCGCGCAAGCCTGGCCCACGCTACAAGCCTTGGGCCTGCCCCTGGTGCTGCGCATCAACCCAGAGACCAGCCCCGCTTGGCGCGACGACTTGAGACTGGCGGGCGACCTGCCTGGCCTGGCCGCCCTCATGGTGCCCAAAGCGGAATCCACGCAAACCCTGGGCAACCTGCACTTCCACTTCAAAAACCTGCCCTTGTTGCCCTTGATTGAAACCGCCGCAGGTTGCTTGCACCTCAACCCCATCGCCCAGTCCCCCGGCGTGGTGCGCCTGGCCCTGGGCCACATCGACTTCATGGCGGACACCGGCATCACCTGCAGGGAAGACGAGAACGAACTCGCCCCCCTGCGTTTCGCCATCACCCTGGCTACCCGCCTGGGCAACCTGTCCCCCGCCATCGATGGCGTCACGGTTCAAACCCAAGACGTAACTCGCCTCACCACCGACACAGAACGCGCTAAACGTTTTGGCTTCGGCGGCAAGCTGTGCATACACCCGAGCCAAATCGCCCCCATCCACGCCGCCTTCGCGCCTTCAGAAGCAGAACTCAGTTGGGCGCGGCGCGTGATCGAAGCCGACGTTGCATCAGGCGGCGCAGCAGTGCAGCTAGATGGGCGCATGGTGGACGCGCCGGTGGTGTTGGCAGCTAGGCGGGTGGCGCAGAAGGGGTAAGAGCAACAGCAAGGAGATCACACCGTCTCCAAATTCGCTCCGACGTAGCGTTTTCAAACACCCTATTGAAAATACAACGCAATCCTGTCCGAAGTCCAAGTGGCCACGCTGGTGCCGAAGAAGTCGGCGTCTTCTGTCCAGACCGGGCAGCCCAAGATCATGGCGCAGGCCAGCACAGGCCAATCATTCGCGTCACGAACGGCAATGCGCTGTAAAGCAGGAAGTTGCATTGCCTCGTAGAGTTCAAGATCAATGGGTTGAACAATGGATTTGAGCTGCTCCAGCACCAACACGGCAGGGGCAGCGTCCACACCACGTTTTTTCAATAACCCTGGCAGATAGGTCGCTGCTTCTTCGTAGGCAAGGTCTGGCGCAAAAATCTGGCGCAAAAAATTTGACCGTAGTCGCGTTTTCAAGAATCAACTCGCGTACCGGTTTTCCTAGCACAGCGCGGATCAATATGTTGGCATCAAGAACAATCGCCTTGCCACTCATGCCGCTTTGGCTTTCAGCCTTCTCGCAGACGCTGGCGCTTTTCTGCGCACCGTTTTGAAATCTGCCACTACAGATTCAATGTCTACGTTTTGTGATTCAAGCAGCTTGTCCAGGAGCTTGCTGGCTTTTTTCAAGGCAACAACGTCGGCCTCGACTTGCCCTTGTGTGGGAATGAAGTAACCCACCGTTTGACCATGCCGCGTTACGGCAACCGGTGTGCTGGAGGCGATGTACTCGGCCAGGTCGGCACGAAACTCCCGGATGCCTACTTTTGTCGTTTCCATGAGCACGCCTTTTAGCTTGTGAATCTATGTGTACACATTTTAGATAGGCACGACGGATTTAGCAAACGTCTTATCCCCCTCACTGCCTCGGCAACTTTCCCGCCCCCGGAAACAAACTTTCCATGAAGGCGGGCCCCTCGGTCACCATGAACTCTTGAAACGCTTGCGCCGCTGGGCTGAGGAGTTTGGTGGCGGGGTAGAGGACGTACCAGGTGCGCACTATCGGTAAGCCCTTCACATCCAGCAGCACCAAGTGCCCAGTCTGTTGCTCCAGGCCTATGGTGTGTTGGGAAATGAAGGCCAGACCCATGCCTGCCATGACGGCTTGTTTGATGGATTCGTTGCTGCTCATCTCGCGTTGAATGGGCGGCTGGATGTGGTGCTCGGCGAAGAAAAACTCCATGGCCGAGCGGGTGCCTGAGCCGCTTTCGCGGTAAATAAAAGGCC
>JBJTHI010000110.1:0-2447 GCA_046094425.1 Burkholderiales bacterium
TTGATCCATGCGAGCAAGGAAGGCTGCTTTGCGGGTGACTTTGCTGTGCGCGTCGAATCCAGCCATCGCCAAGGTGCTTTGTGTGTTCATCGCTCTATAACGCCTTTGCTTCAATATGCGTGGACTTGTTCAGCGTTTCCCAAATTATTTTCCGCATGAGGCCTCGCTCAACTACGGCGTGCTGCTGCGCGGCAAGGTTCCGCTGTCACGCTTATGGCCCCTGTGGGTGTGCCTGCCCATGGGCCTGTTGCAAGCCGTGCTGCGCAGTCTCATGGTTCTGGCGGGTGTGCAGGCCGGTCGCGCCAAGCCATCGGTATTGGGTGGAGTGAACCCATGAGCACCAGCGTGGCAAACCTGCCTGCCATCCCAAACCACGACCTTTGGTGGAATGGTGGCAGTGCACTGCGCTCCAGGCTCTTTGACGCCATTTCCCTTCTGTTGCCAAGCGGCGAGAAATTTGTCATCACCGCCGTGTCAGACTGGCTAACGACCAGCCCACCAACCACGCCTTCCGAATTGCAGCAAGAGGTAGTGCGCTTTGTGCGTGAAGAACAAAACCACAGCCGGGCCCATCAGCTTTACAACAACAACCTGTCCCTCCACGCCCCATCCCGAGCACTGGAACACCGGATCGAGCAGCTTGTACAAGAAATGGCGGGTTGGAGTTTGCCTACACGTTTGGCCATGGCCAGCGCTTTTGAGCATCTGACTGCCTTGCTGTCTCGTGAGGTTTTACGCGCCGGAAACGCCTGGCTCTGCACCAACCAAACGCGTCAAACTCGGCTGTGGCAATGGCATTGCCAAGAAGAGTTGGCGCACCACCATGTGGCTCGAAACGTGATGGTGGCCGCAGGTGTGGGCCCTTTGCGACGCGGCTTCACCTTGATGACGGCGATTTTGTTTCTGAGCACCGACATCATGGCCATGCTGTGGGGCTTGCTGCGCGCCGACCACCGCGCTGGGCGGGTCCGTGGTCGACAGCTGTTGGTTCAGTGCGCCGAATTCAGCGTCCGTGTATTGCCCAGCATGGTGCGCATGGCCTGGGGTTGTTGCAAATATGTCGTGTCCATCAAGTGGTGATGCCTCCCGGGCCCATGCGGCGTTTCGGCCACTGCCTGCTTCAACATTTCGAGGCCCGAATGCCCTGCGCGAACAACACAGTCCGGCCGTATTTCGAGGCCTGGCGGCTGCTTGGCCAGCGGTTCAACAATGGCGATTTTCTGATCTGGCAGATCGCGTGCCGGACCGAAACGTGCAACTTGTGGTTGGCAACAGAGAGCACGAAGCAACCTGTTTTGTTGAATCGAGTTTGAGCGCATACCTGCGTGGTTTGGCGTCCCCCGTTGACGCAAGGCAAGCGCCAGCCTACCTCAAGGAATTCGACCTGCTCCAAGCACTTCCAGCGCTGCGCCAGGATTTAAAACACGCTGAAATATTCCCTGGTGGGGTGACCCAGTCCTTGCAGAGTTGGATCGGTCCCGCAGGCGCACGAACCGGCTTGCACCACGACTACCTCAACAACTTGGCGGTGCAAATCGTGGGGCGCAAGCGCTTTTACCTGCTGCATCCCGCCACAGTAGAACGCCTCGGTGCGGTGTCCCCAAAGTACGACGCCTGGGCCCGGCTTTCAAGCCAAAGCGCGCAAACACTCGCCGCCGCAGACCCCGCCCCGTCGACCCACTACGCCGTTGTTGATCTCGAACCCGGCGACGTACTCTATGTTCCAGCGCACTGGTGGCATGAGGTACACAACCTCAGCGCCAGCATTTTGTTTGGTGGGTTTTATGGGCCACGAGCCGCCGTGGCAGCCCTCTGGGTTGGGGTAGGCCTGCGCAACACCCTGCATCGACTGGGTTGGCTGGGACAACAAGGTTGCACTTGCCATCCCGAGTTAGGTTTTCGGTCACCAGTAGCGGCTACTCCACCACCTGCACGCCTTTCCAAAACGCGATGCGGCCTTTGATGTGGGCGGCTGCCTCGGTGGGCTCAGGGTAGAACCAAGCCGCATCGGGATTCAGGTCGCCGTTCACCATCAAGCTGTAATAGTGGGCCTGACCCTTCCAGGGGCAGCCACTGCGGTGGTTGCTGAAGGTGAAGTACTCACGTTTCAGACTGCTTTCGGGAAAGTAGTGGTTGCCTTCCACCACGACGGTGTCGTTGCTCTCGGCGACGATGGCGTTGTTCCAAATGGCCTTCACGGTTTTGCCTCCAAAGGTTTAGAACCTATCCGTAAATAAGACAGCCCTGCGTTGTGACGACAAAGCGATGGATGCAAGGCGCAAGCCGCAGCCCAGGGTCCACCCCTGGGCAAGGGTTGCAACGCCGCAGCCGCGATTTGTCGACACAACCCTTCGGGCCGGGGCCCCACAGGCCACAGGCGAGTGTCACAGCCCGCTTGTGGTGATGCACACCACCGCGCGGTCTGTTCCTACGCCTGTGGCCTGTGG
>JBJTHI010000111.1:0-4584 GCA_046094425.1 Burkholderiales bacterium
GGACACCAAAGGAATCATCGCCGATAGAGGCCACCACGTCGCTGGCACGAACCCCGGCGCGCAAACGCACCGCCACTTTACGGCGCAGCACATTGGTCGCTTCCGGGCCATAACGGGCTTGTACCGTGGCAAAACCTTCAATACGCAACACCAACACCGCCATGGGCGAAGGTTCGCGTTCACGCAGGGCCAGCAAATGGCTCATGTGCTCTACCAACTGCTGCTGGTGAGGCAAGCCAGTGCCCATGTCGGTGGCATAGGCCTTACGCGCCTCGCGTTCTAGGGCTTTGCGCTCGATGGCGGCACGCAGACGTGATGCCAGCACATCACCTTGCGCGTCCTGCGGTGAAAGCAGGTCTTGCACACCCAGGCGCAGGTATTCCACGGCAGTGGCGGCCTCAAGGTTCGGTGCGACCAGAACAATGGCCAGGTCGGTGGCATGGGCATGCACCCATTGCAATACGTCAGGTGCCAAGGCCGTGCTCAGTTGCCCCGCATCGGCGGCCCGTAGCAGCAAGGCGTCAAATTGATCAGCCAAGTCTTGTGTCAGCACAGACTGGGCATCGTGGGGAGCAGTCACTACAAACGGCCCCCAAGGCGAGTCCTCGTTCAACAGCGGGGGCTGTGGCACCGCGGTCAGGGAGAGAGAAAGCACACGCAAGGGGTTGGGTTTCATATGCAGGGAATCAATAGGCAGCCATCGTACAACCGGCTCGCAATGCGGAGGTCAGCCTTTGTCAAACCACCACCGGCTCGGTCTCCAGCCTGATGCCAAAGCGGCCATAGACGCTTTCTTGAATGGCCCGGGCCAGGGTCATTACTTCGGAGCCCGTGGCACCGCCCCGGTTCACCAGCACCAGAGCCTGCTTGTCGTACACGGCGGCGTGGCCCAGGGTTTTGCCCTTCCAGCCGCAGGCATCAATCATCCAACCGGCGGCGAGTTTGATGCTGCCGTCTTCCAAAGGGTAGTGAACAATTTCCGGGTCGCGGCCTATGATGTCGCGGCATTGCTCGGGGGTGACGATGGGGTTCTTGAAAAAACTGCCCGCGTTGCCGATGACGGCCGGGTCAGGCAGTTTGGCGCGGCGAATGTCGCAAACCCAATTGGCAATTTGCCCTGGACTGGGGTGGTGAATGCCGCTTTCTTGCACCTTGCGTTCCAGCTCCAAATACCCCAGCACCGGCTGCCAGGGTTTGGGCAGGCGAAAACGAACACGGGTAATCAGGGAACATCCCGCAAGTGACCGTTTGAACACGCTGTCGCGGTAGCCAAAGGCACACATCGAGGCGTCCAGGGTGTGGGTGAGTCCGGTGCGCAAATCCACCGCGTCGAGCGACTCAAAGCGGTCTTTCAGCTCCACGCCATAAGCACCAATGTTTTGCACGGGCGAAGCGCCCACGGTGCCGGGAATCAAGGCCAGGTTCTCCAAACCTGGGTAGCCTTGTGCCACCGTCCACATCACCAAGTCGTGCCACGGTTCGCCCGCACCGGCTTCCACAATCCAGGCGTCAGCGCCCTCTTGCACCAGCTTCATGCCAGGCACTTCCACCTTGACCACGAGCTGCGGCATGTCTCTGGTTAAAACGATGTTGCTGCCGCCACCCAGGATGAACTTGGCCGCCAGGCCATACTCGGGGTGATCCACCAAGCGCCGCACATCGGCCTCACTGCGCACACGCACCAAGGTAGCGGCCAAAGCGGGCAGCCCCAGGGTGTTATAGGGTTTGAGGCTGACGCCACGTTCAATTTGCATGGCAGAATTTTCGCTGATGAATGTTTTTCTCCTGGAAACCCCACAACATGCCCAGTTTTGACGCCGTTTTAGAACCCGATTTGGTCGAAGTCCGCAATGCGGTGGACAACACGGCCAAAGAAATTGGCACCCGGTTTGACTTCAAGGGCTCATCTGCCAAGGTGGAACTCAAAGAAAAAGCGCTCACGGTTTATGCCGACAGCGATTTTCAAATTGGCCAGGTGATGGACATCTTGATCGCCAAGCTGACCAAACGAAATGTCGACGTGCGCTACATCGACCGCAGCGCCAAGATTGAGAAGATAGGCGGCGACAAAGTGAAGCAGCTCATCACCGTGAAAAGCGGTATCGACAGCGACACGGCCAAAAAAATTCAAGCCCTCATCAAACAAAGCAAACTCAAGGTGCAGGCGGCTATCCAAGGCGACACCGTGCGTGTGACGGGTGCCAAACGCGACGACCTGCAAGCCGCCATGGCTTTGATACGCAAAGACGTGCCTGACGCCCCCCTCACCTTCAACAACTTTCGGGACTGACACCACATGGCCCCTTCCATTCGCCAGACCCTGGTCAATGCAGCACTGGGCTTGTTCATCAACGCGGCCTGTGCTCAAGGTGCAGGAACCAACGTATCCCTCAGCGGCGTCATGGGCGACAAAGCGCTGCTGGTGGTCAATGGGGCCCCTAAAACACTCGCAGTGGGCGGCACACACGCGGGGGTGAAGTTGCTGAGCGTTTCCACGCAAGACGCCGTGGTGGAAGTCAATGGCAAACGGCTGCAACTCAACCTTGGGGGCACCCATGTGAACCTCGGCGGTGGCGGCAGCGAAGGCTCGGGCTCACGCATTGTGCTCACCGCCGGTTCGGGCGGGCATTTTGTGACCCAGGGCAGCATCAATGGTCGTTCGGTGAGGTTTTTGGTGGACACGGGGGCCACTTCGGTGGCCATGAGCCAGGCCGAGGCCGAGCGCATTGGTCTGAAATACAAAGACTCGCCGGTGGGCGTGGCCAGTACCGCCAATGGTCAGGTATCGATGTACCGCGTGAAGCTGGATTCAGTACGCATCAACGACGTTCAGGTGTTTAACGTAGATGCCGCTGTGCTCGTGGTGCCCATGGACATGGTCTTGTTGGGCAACAGCTTCCTCACCCGCTTTCAAATGAAACGTGAGAACAACCTGCTGACCTTGGACAAAAAATCGTGAACCTCGCATGAGGCTCTCGCAAGTATTGTTCTCCCAAGGCTTCGGCGCTCGGCGTGAATGCGAGGGTCTGATCCTGGGTGGTCATGTTCGCGTCCAAGGCGACTTGTGCAACGACCCGTTTTTTGAGGTGAACACGGACGGCCTGGCGTTTTCCGTGCGCGGTGAGGTGTGGCAGTACCACGCCAAAGCGCTGCTGGTGATGTACAAGCCGGCGGGGTATGAGTGCTCGCAAAAACCTAAACACCACCCCAGCGTTTACAGCCTGCTACCCGCACCGCTGCGCCGCCGCGATGTGCAAAGCATTGGTCGGCTGGACGAAGACACCACCGGCCTTTTGCTGTTCACCGACGACGGCGTGCTGAACCACCGTTTGATCTCGCCCAAACACCATGTTCCCAAGGTCTATGAGGCCGCCTGCAAACACCCAGTCAGCGCCAGCCAGGTGCAGGCTTTGTTGGATGGTGTCACCTTGCTGGACGACCCCGTGCCAGTGCGCGCTGCGGACGCCGCTGCCCTGGGCGAGCGGCCCGACGGTTTGTATGGCTTGCGGCTGACCTTGACCGAAGGCAAGTACCACCAAGTCAAACGCATGGTGGCCGCCGTGGGCAACCGGGTAGAGGGGCTGCACCGCTGTCAGTTTGGTGCGCTGGTGCTGCCAGCAGATCTGCTACCCGGTCAATGGCGTTGGTTGAACGGCCCGCAAGACCTCGTTGCCAGCCCATAATTTGCCGATGCAAGTATTTCGCGGTTTCCAGCATCCCGGCATTGCGCCAGCGTGTGCGCTGACCATAGGCAACTTCGACGGTGTTCATCGGGGGCACCAAGCCATGTTGGCCCTGCTGCGCAATGAAGCCCAGAACCGTGGTGTGCCCAGTTGTGTGCTCACCTTTGAACCCCACCCCCGAGACTTCTTTGCTCACATGGCAGGAAAAGCGGACGCTGCCCCCGCACGCATTGCCCTGTTACGCGACAAACTCAGCGAGTTAGCACGCTGCGGCATCGACCAAGTGGTGGTGATGCGGTTTGACGCCCGTTTGGCCGTCCTGTCTCCACAGGCTTTCATAGACCAAGTGTTGCTGCATGGCTTGCACGCGCGGTATGTGCTGGTGGGTGACGATTTTCGGTTTGGCAAGCAAAGGGCTGGAGACTACGCCTTACTCGACGCAGCGGGCCAGCAGCAAGGCTTTGATGTGGCCCGCATGCAAAGTTATGAGGTTCACGGCACAAGAGTGTCCAGCTCCGCCGTGCGCGCGGCCTTACAAGCAGGAAACATGCAACTGGCGGCGCAAATGTTGGGCCGCGCCTACAGCATCAGCGGCCATGTGATCCACGGCCAAAAGCTGGGACGCGACCTGGGCTTTCGCACGCTGAACTTGCGCTTCAACCATACACGCCCAGCGGCTGGCGGCATTTTTGTGGTTCGAGTTCACGGTTTGAGCGAACAGCCCGTGGCCGGCGTGGCGAGTTTCGGCGTTCGCCCCAGCGTAGAAGAAAGTCAGCGGGTGCTGCTTGAAGTGCATTGTTTGCACTGGCCTGCTTCACTCGGCATCGACTCTGCCTATGGCCGCTGCGTGAAGGTGGAGTTGTTACACAAACTGCATGACGAACTGCGGTATGAATCGCTC
>JBJTHI010000112.1:0-14893 GCA_046094425.1 Burkholderiales bacterium
GGGCGAGCGGGCCATCGGGCCAGAGGCGGTGCATCTGATTGTCAAAGACGAGATCGTCCAGTTCTCCAACAAGCACCCGCGTGCGCAGCGTCGCAACCCCTATACCCAAGCCCTGCGTCGGGTCACGGTGGCCCGACAGGGCAAGACGCCGCTGGTGCTGGCCACCAATGACTTGGAATCATCGGCTGCGCAAATTGCGCAGTTTTACAAGGAGCGCTGGCAGGTGGAGCTGTTCTTCAAATGGGTCAAACAGCACTTGCGAATCAAGCGTTTCTTCGGTCAAACCGAGAACGCCGTACGCATCCAGATCCTGACTGCGCTGATCACGCACCTGCTACTGACTTTGTACAAGCAGGTCCACCAGATCAGTGCCAGCCTGTGGAATTTGCTTGGAGAGCTGCGCGCCACGCTCTTCCAGCGCCCTAGCCTGGAAGCCCAGCGATACCACCACCGACGGCAGCGATTGCGTGAATTCAATGCGCTTCAGCCAGGTTTGTTCTCATGACAAAGTTCCCCGGACAGCAGTGCGCTTTCGCGGGAATGACGGATGTCATTTGCCTTGCAACCCCCACACTAACCATTTGTTGACCTCGATCAAGCCCCATGGGCGTGAGTGGGACAAGATCAAGGCTCCGCCTTTGCTTGAGGGTTCAAACCATGTCGATACCGCCCACCAGTGATCTCTTGTTTCGTTTTTCACGCAAGGGGGTCTTGCTGACAGCGACGCTGTTGCTGCTGGCTGCGCCACTGGTTGCCCAGCCCAGAACTGAGCCCGTGCCCGGTGACTATCGCCTCATCAATGGCAAGGTGGACAGCGGTACCTACACCGGCTGGCGCATCTTCCACACCGCTTGTTTTAGCTGCCACGGCGTGGGCGGTGTGGGCACCGATGTGGCACCGAATTTGGTGGAGCGTGTACAGCAAATGACACCCCGCGCATTTGCCACCAAGGTGCTCACGAGTTACCGCATCGTGCCGCCCATCAGCGGGGCCAACTCGGACGATAGCGCCGCCCTGCGCGAATCCATGCTGCAAGACATCATGCGGCGCGAGCGGGGTGTGGGCGCGGCCGTTCGTATGCCCGCATGGGAGTTCGACCCCGAAGTGAACCCCCACGTGCTCGATTTGTTCGCCTACCTGTCAGCACGTGCCGATGGGCTCGGGCCGGGCAAACCGGAGCTGATCGCGCCGAAACGAAAAAAGCGCTGACCGCGCCGTCCGCCAATCGGCATCATTCGTACAGGACACCACCCATGAAGATCACCTTTTTAGGTGCAGCCGACACCGTCACCGGCTCCAAACACCTGGTGCATATCGGCGACCAACGCATCTTGCTCGACTGCGGTTTGTTCCAAGGCTTCAAGGTCTTGCGTGAGCGCAACTGGGCACCGCTGCCGGTGCCCGTGGAAGAGATCGATGCGGTGGTGCTCAGCCATGCCCACCTCGACCACAGCGGCTACCTGCCGCGTTTGATTCAGCAGGGCTACAAAGGGCCGGTGTACGCATCAAACGCGACACGCGACTTGTGCGAAGTGCTGTTGCTGGACAGCGCCAAACTGCAAGAGGAAGACGCACGCCGCGCCAACAAGTTCGGGTACTCGCGCCATGAAAAGGCCTTGCCGCTGTATGGCGTGGCCGACGCCAAACGCGCCATCGCGAAGATCACCTCCATTCCTGCGGGACGCGATCTGCGTTTGGGTTCGGTGTGGTTGTCCCTCACACCGATAGGTCATTTGTTGGGGGCCTCGGCGGTCACTCTGCGCTCGGGCAACGAGACCTTGGTCTTCTCGGGTGATGTCGGGCGCGACGACGACCTGCTCATGCCACCACCGCGTCAGCTCACACATGCCGATGTGCTGCTGGTGGAGTCCACCTATGGCAACCGCCGCCACCCGGTGGAGGACGCAGAGCAGCGCTTGGGCAGCATCATCCGTGCGACCGCACGCCGTGGTGGCTCGGTGCTGCTGCCTTCGTTCGCCGTTGGCCGTGCCCAGGCCTTGCTGTTTTGTTTGCAGAAACTGCGCGTTGCTGGTGAGATACCGCAAGACATGCCGATCTACCTGGACAGCCCCATGGCCATCGAAGCCACCGCGCTCTACCAGCGCCACCGCAAATTGATGCGCATCACCCCGCAAGAAGCCGCGTCGTTGACCGAGGGCGTCACCCTGGTCACCAAACCACAGCAGTCGCAACGGCTCACCCGAAACCACGGCTACCCACGCATCATCATCTCCGCCAGCGGCATGGCCACAGGCGGCAGGGTGCTGCACCATTTGAAGGCCATGGCCCCCGACCCGAAGAACCACATCGTGTTTCCCGGCTTTCAAGTGGCGGGCACACGTGGCAGCACGCTGGTGGGGGGTGCCCATGAGGTGAAGATCCACGGGCAGTACGTTGCCGTCAAGGCCGAAGTCAGCCAACTCGAAGGCTTCTCAGGCCATGCCGACGCCAATGGCCTGATGGCCTGGATGCGCGCCATCACACCCGCGCCGCGCCAGGTGTTTGTGGTGCATGGCGAACCGGCTGCCGCCGATGCCTTGCGGATGCGCGTCAAGGACGAACTCGGTTGGACGGTGCGTGTACCCGAATATTTGGGAACGTCTGAGGCTTAAGGATGCTCTGCATAACTCGTTGCGGACTGTGGCAGCACGGGCTCGCAAGAGTTATCCAGAGCATCCTTAAGAACCTATCCGGAGTGAACCCTTGAACGCCACCCAGGATCTTGGCCGGCTCCACGAGATTGCGGGTGTCTTCATTCGCCATGGCTTGGGGGATGCGGTGCGCCGCCTCGGTTTGGCGGACACCTTGGCCCAGGCCGGGCATGTGTTGCATTGGGAGCATGCCGACGAGTTGGCGCGGCTGGAGCCGCCGGTGCAACTGCGCCGAGCGCTGGAGGAGCTGGGGCCGACTTTTGTCAAACTCGGCCAGGTCATGGCCGGCAGGGCCGACCTGTTCGGCCCGCAGTGGATCACGGAGTTCAGCAAACTGCACAGCCGGGTGCCCGCGGTGCCGATAGAGACGCTGCGGCAACAACTGCGCGAAGACCTGGGCGGTGAACCCGAAGACCTGTTCGCGTGGTTTGATGCAGAGCCCTTGGCGGCCGCGTCCATCGCCCAGGTGCACCGTGCGCGGTTGCATGACGGCACGGAGGTGGTGCTCAAAATCCGACGCCCGGCGATCCGCGAAGTGATTGAAGCCGACTTGCGGCTACTAGAGCGTTTACTTCCCCTCGCCGAGACCCAGTGGCCCGCGCTCAAACCCTATCGGCCGCGTTTGTTGGTGCGCCAGTTCGCGCAGTCGCTGCGCCGCGAGTTGGATCTGGCTGGTGAATGCCGGGCCGCCGAGCGTATTGCGGCCAACTTGGCCCCCCTACCGGAGATCGTGATTCCCCGTGTGCACTGGGCCTGGACTGGTGAACGCCTCAATGTGCAGGACCACATTGAGGGCATACCGGGTGAAGACTTGGAGCGTGTCTCACGTGAAGGGTTGGACCGAGCGCTATTGGCGCGGCGCGGTGCCCATGCGGTGCTGAAGATGATCATTGAAGACGGCTTCTTCCATGCCGACCCCCACCCGGGCAATGTGATCTACCTGCCCGGCAACCGCATTGCCTTCATTGACTTTGGCATGGTGGGCCGGGTCTCGCCACGGCGCCGTGAAGACCTCTTACAACTGCTGCTGGGTTTGGTCGAACGAAGGCCTCGGGCGGTGGTCGACGTGCTGCTCGACTGGACCGGCGAGCAGTCGGTGGCGCAATTGGCCACCCTGGAAGACGAGATTGAAGCCTTTGTGGATCAATACCATGGTGCACCGCTGGCACAACTCAAGCTCGGCCAAATGCTGGCCGATGTGACACGAATCCTGCGCGAGCACCACCTGGCGCTGCCGGCCGATTTGGCCCTGCTGATCAAGGCCTTCATTTCGCTGGAGGGCATGGGCCGGGGCTTGGACCCCAACTTTCACATGGCCTCTGAAGCCTTGCCCCTGCTGCGCCAGATGGTGCGCGCCCGTTACCAACCCAAGGTGCTCGCCAAACGAAGTTGGCAGGCCCTGCGTTTGATGTTGGAAGAGCTGGGTCGGCTGCCGGGTGATGTGTCCAAGTTGCTGCGGCGCGCACGCCAAGGCCAGGTGCAAGTGGGCATTGAAGTGGCCCACCTGAGGCGCGTGGGTGACCAGATAGACCGTGCGGCCAGCCGCCTGTCCTTGTCTCTGGTGGTGGCCGCTTTGATCATTGGCTCGTCCATCGTCATGACCGTGGGCGGCGGCCCTACCCTGCTCGGCTTGCCCGCCTTTGGCCTGCTCGGCTTTTTGGGCGCGGTCATGGGTGGCCTGTGGTTGCTGCGCTCCATCTGGCGCAGCGGGCACCCGCAAGATGACGACGAACGGGCTTGACTGTCAAGACGGTGTGGGGATGCCGCTCATGCGGTCGTGTTTCAGGAAATACTTGCGGGCGAACGCCACCAATTGGTTCTCCGTTGGATGATCCACCAGTTCAAAACCCACGATTCGTGAAGCGGTATCGGGGCGGTGTTTTTTGGCGTAGTGTTCGAAGTCGGCGATACCGGTTTTTGAGCCTACCACCAGTACTTCCGCAATACCCGCCAGCGCGTCGCAGACATGGCCGAAGAACTCATGCTCGGTTCTCACCGTGCTGCCATGCTGTGCGGTGTGGTGTTGGTGTGACTTGATCCGGCTCGAATTGACGTGTTCGGCGTCGAATTCCAAAACCTGGGCGGTGTGGTGGTCAATCCAGACCACGGCGTGAAACATTGTCATAGGTATCTACTTTGGGTTGATGGAAGTTTCCAGGGATCGGGTCAGTGCTCACGAGCTTGTTCTTGAACCGCTTGGCAGGGCGTGCAGCGCAACGCCCAGGGTTCGACTTTCAATCGATCGAAGGGAATGTCCGCGCTGCAGGTGGCGCACACGCCAAAGGCATCACCGCGCAGTCGCAGCAAAGCCTGGCTGACGGCACCCAGTTCCTGCATCTCGCTGTCTGAGAGGGCCATGTCGACGATGCGGTCGTTGTCTCGCTGGGGCGCGTCGTCACTGTCTTGCAACAGCACCTCATGCGCATGCTCGGCGCGTGTCTGACCGGCGGTGAGGTCTTTCAGGCGTTGATCCAGAGCGTGCTGGCGTTGCAGCAATGCAGATTCGAGCAGCGCACGCTGGCCGGTCGTCAAGTGGGTTGTCATGGTGGGGTTCGGAAAGGAGTTAGAACTCGGTGCAACAGGTATGAATCGATGCACCGGGAGCAAGTCTGCATCTTTGGAGACCTCGGCGGTTTGATGCGCATCAAGTCTTGCTCGGTTTGAGTGGCCGCCAATGCGTGACCGGGCACAAGGGCGTCGCCCCCCCGCGCGCGCGACCAGTTTGCGCGACTCCTCTGCCCACCATGTCGGAGCTGATTCAGTGGAGGGGTTGTTCGGTAATCAACACCCGACTGGTCTTGCCGCTGCGGGGATGGCGCACGGGTGCTTGTCGGCTGGTTTTGATCAGCACATCAGTCAGGCCGTGCTGCTTCAAATAGTCATTCAGTGCTGTCCGCAAAGCAGCCAAGGCCGCCGCCGGATTGGGCACGCCGCGCTCTAAACGCAACTCCAAAAGGCGCAGCCCGGTTTGAAGCAATTGAAATTGGGTGACATGGGCACCTTCTTCCAGCACCGTCATCAAGGCCAGAGGCAGTAAGGCGACGCTGCCGCCCGCACTGTCCAACAAGCGTAAGGTGTCGTCGGCCCGGCCTTGCACTTCGATCACCGGGAAACGGCTGCCACAAGCGCAAGGTGTGGTGACTAAACGAACACTGTCGCTGAGCCGGTATCGAATCAAGGGTTGGGCGTGGTTGGCCAGGTGGGTGAGCAGCACGGAATGGGAGGTGACGCCTGGTGGCATAGGGCGCAAAGCGGCATCGACGGGCTCCAGAATCACCCAGTCGTCATTCAAATGCAATCGCTCATGGATGCATTCACTGGCCATGGAATAAAACTCGGACGCCCCGTAGTTGTTGCGCAGCCGGCATTGAAAAACGCCTTTGATGCGCTGGCGCTGGCCATTGGTGAGTTGTTCGCCTCCCAACCACACCTCTTGCAAAGCGAGGCGCACTAAACCTTCAGCTTGTGCTTGCGCCACGGCGTCGGCAGCGCTCGGGTAGGTGATCAAGATGGTGGGGGCAAACTCTTGCAGCTCATGCAACAACTCGGGCCAAGGGGTTTGCACGGAGAAGGTGCGAATGGTCGGTGCCAGCCAGGGCCCGAGCCACGACAAGGCGGTGCGGCGCAGCCGCTCAATGCTGACCACCCCCGCAAAATGACCACCGGTGGCGGCGACGAAAGCAAAACGAGGTGGCGAAGCCCACACTCCAAAATTGGCAGCCATCGGCCCTGGAGCCCGAAAACGTTGCAGATCCAGCGCATCGTAGGCGGCCAAACTGGGTGCGTCTTGTACGAAGATGCCGGGCTCGCCCTGGGTGCCTGAACTGGTCCACACCAGGTATTTGCCCAAGTAGGCATCGGCAACGTGCTGCGGATCGGCCAGAAATTGCTCAACGCTGCCACGGGTGATGGCGCGGTCGGTGGCCCATTGGTCAAAACGCTGCATCAACTCGGCTTTTTCAACCGGGTCAAAGTCTTGCAATGCCGCAGGTTGATGCTGCTGGGCGCAGCGCTCACGGTAGAGCGGCGACGCTTGCTGGGCATGTTGCAACAAACTCAGCAGCCGGGCTTCCCGTTGCGCCCGACCGATGTACTGCGGACCCAAGCCTGCCGCACAGGTTTCACTCCAGGTCCGTGCCCACACAAAGGGATCAACGGGCGATAACGGACGGGTGCAAGCAAGCATGGACGGACTCCAAGGGCACCCATGAAGAAGCATGAGACCCAGCCGGTTGATTCTCTGGGACATGTTCGTTTCAAGCTTGACGTCGATCAATGACAGACCGCTTGCAGCCGGAAGAATCGGCGGCGCATCGTCCCACCGCATCTCATGCAATACCAGCCCTCCCCCACATCCGCGACGGCACCCGTCCTGGTAACCCGTGGACTGAACAAGGTGTACAGCAGTGGCGAGGTGCAGGTACATGCCTTGCGGGACGTGGATCTGGAGATACGCCGCGGGGAATTCATCGTGCTGCTCGGTGCATCGGGCAGTGGCAAATCCACCTTGCTCAACATCCTGGGTGGTTTGGACGTGCCCAGCAGCGGCAGCGTGCGTTTTTTTGACCATACCCTCAGCGAGGCCAGCGAGGCCGAACTCACCACCTACCGGCGCGAGCATGTCGGTTTTGTATTTCAGTTCTACAACTTGATACCGAGTTTGACGGTGCGCGAAAACGTGGCCCTGGTGACCGACATCGCAACCAGCCCCATGCCGGTCGACGAGGCCATCGACTTGGTTGGCCTAACACCGCGCCGTGACCATTTCCCGGCGCAGTTGTCGGGCGGAGAGCAGCAGCGCGTGGCGATCGCGCGTGCGATTGTCAAACGCCCTGAACTGCTGCTCTGCGACGAGCCCACCGGCGCACTGGACTACCAAACCGGCAAGCTGGTGCTGGAGGTCATCGCGCGCATCAACCGCGAACTGGGGGCCACCGCCGTCGTCATCACCCACAACGCCGCGATTGCTGGCATGGCCCATCGGGTGATTTACCTTGGTGATGGTCGCATTCAGAAGATCGAGACCAATACACAGCAACTGCAGCCGTCCGAGCTCTCGTGGTGACCGAGATGAAAGCACTCGACCGCAAACTGCTGCGTGACCTGCGTCTGATGTGGAGCCAGGCACTGACGATTGCGCTCGTCGTCGCCAGTGGCATTGGCGGTTTCATCACGACCTTGTCAGCAGTTGATTCACTGGCACTGGCACGCGACCGTTTTTATGCGCAAGGGCGTTTTGCCGATGTATTCGCCAGCGTCAAACGCGCCCCCAACGCGCTGGCCGAGTCGCTGCGCGCCACGCCAGGCGTGGCCGATGTTCAGACCACGATTGAGCAAATCGTGCGCATTGAACTCGGTGGCGTGTCCGACCCCATCATCGGCCAGTTGATCGGTGTGGATGGGCGCAAGCCACCGCAAATGAACCGCGTCGTGCTGCGCAACGGCCGCGCGCTGGACGATGTGCGGACGGGCGGGGCATTGATCCCCGCACTCGTGTCAGCAGGGTTTGCCGACAAACGCGGCCTCAAACCGGGTTCACAGGTGCACGCCTTGATCAATGGCAAACAGCGCACGCTTGAAATCACCGGCATCGCGATGTCACCCGAGTTCATTTTTGCCGGCCTGATGGGCATGCCAGACCTGCGCGGCTTTGGGGTGTTTTGGGTGCCGCGCGAAACCTTGGCCGCGGCCTATGACATGGAGGGTGCATTCAACCGCGTGGCGGTCAAGCTGGCGCCGGGTGCTTCCGAACAGGTCGTGGTGGACGCGTTGTCGGCGCAGCTCGGGCGATACGGTGGTCGCGAGGCGCATGGTCGAAAGCAGCAGCCCTCGCACGCCATGCTCGACAACGAGATCAAAGAGCAGCATGTGTTGGGTACCGTGCTGCCGTCCATCTTTCTGGGCGTGGCCGCTTTTTTGCTCAACGTGGTGGTGTCACGGCTGGTGGCGACACAACGCGAGCAGATTGCAGCACTGAAAGCACTCGGTTATCCGAACCGCACCATCGTCGCGCATTGCCTGAAGCTGGTGCTGATGATTGTGGCCGTCGGCATGCTGCTCGGCGTGTTCATTGGCGACCGTCTGGGGACCATGTTCACGGGTCTGTATGCCGAGTTCTTCTACTTCCCGCACTTCGCACACCGCATCGAACCCTGGCTGTTGCTGGTGAGTTTGGGCATCATCGTGGTCACGGCGGTGCTGGGCACGCTCAATGCGATTCTCGCCACCGTGCGCCTGGCACCGGCCGAGGCGATGCGGCCACCGGCACCGGGGCGTTATCAAAGGACGGTGCTCGAGCGTCTGGGCATCACCCGCATCGGGCCAGCGTTGACCATGATCCTGCGCAACATGGAGCGCCGTCCGCTGCGCACGGCGCTGTCGATCGGCGGTGTGGCGGCGGCGGTGGCCATCGTCGTGATGGGCAACTTTTTTCGTGATGCGATCGAACACATTGTCGATTCGCAGTTCAATGTGGCGATGCGCAGCGACGTGATCGTCTGGATGACCGAAGCCAGCGACAACGCGGCCCGCCATGAAGTGGCGCGCCTGCCGGGGGTGATTGCCATCGAGTCGGGCCGCGATGTGGCGGTGCGTTTTGTCAATGGCCATTTGAGCGAACGGGGTCAGATTCGTGGTCACACACGGCATGCCGAGTTGACACGCATCGTCGACCAAAACAACCGCGAGGTCAGTCGGCTCGACGACGATGGCCTGGTCATGACCGACCGCTTGGCCGACAAACTCGGTTTGCGCGTTGGCGATACGGTGCAAGTTCAGGTGCTGGAAGGCAGGCGGCAAACACGCACTGCGGTTCTTTCTGCCACCGCGCGCGAGATGATGGGGCTCAATGCCTACATGGAACGTCACGCGCTGAACCGGCTGTTGCAAGAGGGCGAGGCGGCGACCTGGTTTGCTGTGGCGGTGGAACGCGGGCGCGAGTCGGATTTCCTCCAAGCCAGCAAAGGGTTGCCGCGCATCGTCGGTGCCTTCAGCAAGGCCACACTGCTGCGCAATATGCAAGAGGTCAGCGCGCGTAATGTGCGCATCATGAGCACGGTGCTGACGTTGTTTGCATCGGTGATCGCCGTCGGTGTCGTCTACAACAACGCGCGTATCGCTTTGGCTGAACGCAGTTGGGAATTGGCTTCGCTGCGTGTGCTGGGTTTCAGCCGCGCCGAGGTCTCGGGCCTGCTGCTCGGCGAGATGGCGATCGGCATCGCCGTCGCACTGCCCCTGGGCATGCTGCTCGGGTATGGGCTGGTGAACCTGGTGGTTGATCTGTTGAAGTCGGACCAGTTCTCGTTTCCGGTGGTGATACGGCCGCCCACCTATGCCTGGGCCGCCCTGGCGGTGCTGGCTTCGGGGCTCGCCAGCGCCCTGGTGGTGCGTCGGCGAATTGACCAACTTGACATGGTGGCCGCGCTCAAAACAAGGGAGTAAGAGTCATGACACGCAACACTTGGATGTGGGGTGCCGCTGCCCTGCTGGCCACCGCGCTGCTCTTGGGGTGGGCCTTTGCGCCGCGTGCGGTTGAGGTCGAGGTGGCCACGGCGACCGAGGACCGCTTTCAAACCACCATCGACGAAGACGGAAAAACCCGTTTACGCGAACGTTTCACCGTCTCGGCCCCCTTGACGGGACGCCTGGAGCGCATTCAATGGCGTGAAGGCGACTGGTTGGAAGCAGGCACGGTGGTGGCCACCCTGACGCCGGTGCTCTCGCCCCTGCTGGACGAACGCAGCGCACGCGAGTTGCAGGCACGTCTGGAGGCCGCACAAGCGGGCTTGGAGCGCAGCAGCGTTCGCATCGAGCGCGCCAAGGTGGCTCTGGCACAAACCCAGCAAGAGTTGCGGCGCAACGAACAGTTGGCCCGACAAGGTTTCGTATCGGCGAGCAAGCTGGACGTGGACCAACTGGCCGTTCAAGCGGCCGAGAAAGAAGTCGAGACGGCCCTGCAGGACCAGCATGTGGCACGCCACGACGTGGCGCAGGCCCAGGCGGCCCTGAGCGCAGTGCGGCCCGTCCAAGGGGCACACGCCCCCTCGCGGTTTGAAGTGCGCGCGCCGGCGCGTGGCCGGGTGCTACGCATCCTGCAAAGCAGCGAAGCCTCGGTGACCGTGGGCACCGCGCTGTTAGAGATGGGCGACACCACTCAAATGGAAATAGTCGCCGAGTTGTTGACCAGCGACGCCCTCAAAGCGGTACCGGGCAGTCAAGTGCGGATCGTGGGTTGGGGTGGGCCGGGTGTGCTGCAAGGGCGGGTGCGCCGCACCGAGCCCGCCGCTTTCACCAAGGTGTCGGCCTTGGGCGTGGAGGAGCAGCGCGTCAAAGTCCTGATCGACATCACCAGCCCACCCGAGCAGTGGACGATGTTGGGAGATGGTTTTCACGTCAGTCTGCGCATCGTCACATTGACCGTGGAGCGCGCCTTGGTGGTGCCTGTCAGCGCCGTGTTTCCCATGCCCAGCCGGGTCAATCCCAGCAACGAGAAGCCCGCACCGGCTGAACATGCCGTCTTCGTGGTCGAAAACGGCCGCGCCGTGTTGCGGCCTGTGCAGTTGGGGGGCCGCAATGGCAGTCAAGCCTGGCTGCGTGGCGGTTTGAATGCCAACGCGACCGTGGTGGTTTACCCACCACCACGGGTTGTGGACGGGGTGCGCGTCAAGCCGCGCAAGGTGTAGCGATGAATCGCATGGTGCCTTGATGCCAACGGCCCTCCCCGAGCGGGGAGGCCGCGTTGACAAGGCAAAGCCTCCACCCCTATTGGCACGACTGCCCACCGGGTCTGCTGAACAGTGTGGCAAGTTTGCGCGCATCGGCCACGTTGACTTTGCCGTCCCCGTTCAAGTCATAACTCGCCGGTTTGGGGCCTGTGCTGACCAAGGCCGCCATCAAGAGGCTCAGGTCGGTGTTGTCAATGCAACCGTCTTGGTTCAGGTCGGCGGAGTTGGCGAGGGGCCCTGCTTCAAAGGCACCGATGTCACAGGCCGCAATGCCGTTGCCATCGCCGTCTTGAGGGCGTGCGGTTCCACGTTGGTCGGTGGCAGGACAATCCGCCACGTTGCCGGCATCAATGGCTTTGCTGCCCGCCAGCAAACGGTGGGTCAAGGTGGGCCCGCCGTTGTCGGCCAATAGACCCAGGGCCGGGTCGCCGGTCAGAAAACCTTTGGCCAGCGCACTGCAACCGCCGTTCTCGATCAAGCTGTTGGTTCCGAGAATGATTTCACCGTTGTTGCTGCAGTCATCCTTGGCCACCCCATTGCCATAGACAGCCACACTGCCATAGTTGTCCGCCAGCAAGGTATTGATGAGCGTCAAGGTGGCGTTTTGTCCGTTAGACGGTGCGTAGTTCCAAACACCTCCGCCAAATCGTCCCGCGCTGTTGGCCGCCACCGTCACGTTGACCAGCTTCAAACTGTTGTAGTTCAGGATGCCACCGCCATCGCCTAAACCTCCCGCAGCCCGGTTTCCTGAGAACGTGCTGTTCACCACCGTGCCCACTGCGTTGCTGCCATTGGCCAAGCCGCCGCCATTGGCGCCTGCCTCGTTGTCAGTGATTTGACTGGCCTCAATCGACAACACCGCCCGGTTGAGAATGCCGCCGCCATCCACCGGGGCACGGTTTGCGTAGATCTTGCTTCTGACGATGCTCATGGTGCCCGACTCATTGAGCACGGCTCCCCCACGCCCGACGTTGTTGAAGAAGCTACAAGCGGTGACCGTGGCTTTGCCGCTGTTAAGGTTGACCAGGCCACCCCCCGAAGAGTCTTGGACAACGCAGCTGGACAGGTTGACTTCACCTTGGTTAAAAATCGCCCCCAGTTTGTCTAAATTGCCTGCATCGGAAGAGCGTGCGTTTTTCAGCACGATTTGATTGAGCGACAGTTTGCCCGTTCCATCAATATGGAAAAAACGAAAGGCGGGTGCGGCGACATCTCGCTCAATGATCGCCCCATTGCCATTGATCACGACCTCGCCAACGATCTTGGGCAGCCCATTGGCGCCGTTGAGCACGCTGGTTTCTGCGGCACTGGTCAAGGTATAGGTTCCCGCAGCCAAGTTGATGGTGTCCGGCTCAGGGGTGGTGTTGGCCAGCGCAATGGCCTGAATCAAACCATAAGAATCACCCGCCGCCACATTAAAAACGGCGGCACGTGCGGGCATGGCCCAGGCGAGAACAACAAGGGCGGCGAGGCCAAGCCAGCTTTTTTTTCGTGTGAGATGGGTGGCCGTTGCCCCTTTGGTGGACGAAACGAACCACAGCAACCCCAAAGCTGTCAGCAATAAGAGAACGGTGGACGGTACGGGAATGGCCACCGATGCATTGTTGGTCACCACATTGACGATCTGATTGCCATCGGCGTCGCTCAACACGGCCGACCCCACAGGGAACATGAAGGCCGTGGACTCGATCCCCGCGACCATGCTCGGCATGTAAAAGAACAGTGTTGCGATTAGGAAGCTGTCACTTTGTAAGTCTTCCAAGTACGGGCCTGTGCAAAAAAACAAGAAGCCCCGGAGGCTTCAAGCAACGAGACCTCCAAAAATCGGAAGATGCCCGCTGTGCTGCTGTCGGAGGTGACGAATGTTTGAGCGGTGTCGGCGGCATTGCCCAAACCACTGCCCAGGCTGGAACCGATCATGAGGAGCTGAAGCACCGCAGGGTCGTAAGCCACCGTCAAGTCGAAGGCACCCAGCAAAGTGTTGGTGCCACCGCTTTGTAAGCCGCTGACAACCACATCGACCAATAAATTCCCTTGCGGATGGATGTGGGGGCTTTGCGGCACCAAGGACAGGGTCGGCATCGCGACGACTGTTCCGCTGATAAAAACAGCTGCAAACAGGCAGCAAAACGTCCGAACGAACTTATTCATGTAAATCTCCAGAAGTTGATTTTTTTACTGCTTCTTGAGTTTAGGGAGTTTGGCTCCCGGTTTGCTTGCGCCACATCAAGTCATGGATCAATGCCCTGAGCCACCAGCCGGTTGAGCATGTTGGGTGTCACTGGCAAACGGCTCCAGAAAAAAGATCCGCTGCTTGGGTTGACCTTTGTCAAAACGCACCAGGGCGTCCGCAGATGCGGTGGGGTGATTCATGCGCCAAACGTTTTGAAACACTGGCTCCCTAAAGTCGCACCCTGGGTCATGTGGGGGGATGTGAAAGCAGCAGAGACAATTCGTGTTTCTTGAGCATCGCAATGCCGCGCAGTATTTCTGTGAGGTCTGATGGCAAGTGCAGCTCATCGGCCAGACTGACTGCACGCGCAAAATCGCGATCCCTTCCAATGCCACACTGAAGCTGCGTCGCCTCGCGGTGCCACTCTTTCACCTGCTTGTGTGGCAGCGCGGGTTCCAGCATTTCTATGCTGTAGCGCAGAGTTTTGGCACAGATGCGGATGCGGTGCTGGTGTTTTTCGGCATCCGCGGATTGTTTTGCCCGACTCAATTCTTTGCGCAGTTGAGCGATTCTGTGTTTTGCCCAGGCGCGCAGATCGGCTGCGCCAATGCTGTGCGAACAAAAGAGAGCGTCGCATAGAGGCATATCCGCTATCCATTGCGAAATGTCTGCCAACGCACGAGCTACTTCGGGCTCAAGCAGGGCGGCGCGAGCCGCCTTGCGCTCAAGCCTGTCGGCCCGGGCAAACGTTTGCGTGATGCGCCTCCACGCTTGCTCCAGCGTGTGGTCCGTTGCTAAGAATGCTTCGGCCAATGCGGGCAGGGTCTGGTAGCGGGCCACGTCAAGATCTCGCAAGCGTCCGAGCGATTTCAGCATCGGCTGCAGCGCGACAGTGGAAGGAATGTGCTTCTTAACGAGAATCGGCTTGAAGAGGCGCATGGCGCTTTTGAATCGCCTCCAGTCCACTCGGGTCTGGTGCACCACATCTGGCGCGTTCGAAGTGCGCAGCCGACCCAGATTGGCACAAAACCGCGCAAACGTTGCGCCCAGCAGGGTCTGGGCAGCTGCTGGCAGCGACGCGTTGGGCGGGACTGGGTTTCGAAAAATATCAGCGATGGGTTTGAAGCTCAACGGATTGACATTGTTCAAGATGGCGCCTCGCCCTGTCCCAAAACGCATCGTTTTTACTTGTTCCATCAAGAGTGCACCTGATTAGCGACAAACCTCAGCTGCACGAATGAACCTGGCGTTGCGAGGGGTAGTGAGGCAAGCGGCCCGCAAGAGGCGGGGCAAGATGGAGCTGAGATTGAAGCGGCGATTGAACCTGTACTGTGCTTCGGCGAGGT
>JBJTHI010000113.1:0-12070 GCA_046094425.1 Burkholderiales bacterium
GGTCTGTCCCAACCCCTTCTATCAAATTTACGAGGGGGCGGCCTTGCTTGCGGGGGCACAAACTTATTTCGCCAACAGCGATCCGGCGCGAAACTTTGCGGCGGATTGGGACGCTGTTCCCAGCAGTGTTTGGGCACGCACCCAACTGCTTTATGTTTGTTCGCCGGGCAATCCCACGGGAGCGGTGATGCCGCTGCCGGAGTGGGAAAAACTCTTTGCCCTGAGCGATGAACATGGTTTTGTCATTGCGTCTGACGAGTGTTACTCCGAGATTTACTTTCGTGACGAAGCGCCGCTCGGTTCGCTGGAAGCCGCCGCGCAACTGGGTCGCAGCGATTTCAAAAACTTGATTGCGTTCACGAGCTTGTCCAAACGCTCCAATGTGCCCGGTATGCGTTCGGGCTTTGTGGCGGGTGACGCGAGCATCATCAAACCCTTTTTGCTCTACCGCACCTACCACGGCAGCGCAATGAGCCCCGTGGTGCAACAAACCAGCATTGCGGCATGGAATGACGAAACCCATGTGGTGAATAACCGCGAGCTGTACCGGCAAAAATTTGCCCAGATCACGCCCTTGCTGGCGCAGCACTTGAACGTGGCCTTGCCCGATGCGGGCTTTTATCTATGGGCCGATGTGAGCCAAGTGCAGCCCGGCATGGACGATGTGGCTTTCGCGCAAGGCTTGCTCGCTCAATACAATGTGGCGGTGCTGCCCGGCAGTTTGTTGGCACGCGAAGCCCAGGGTGTGAACCCCGGCGCAGGTCGAATCCGCTTGGCCCTGGTGGCTGAAGCGGCCGAATGCCTGGAAGCTGCGCAGCGCATTTGCGCTTTTGTGGCGGGTTTGCGTAACCAATAAATCTTTTTAGTTTTATCTTTTGAATTCAACTTTCACCATGACACTAGCCCTAGAACAACTCATCGACAACGCGTGGGAGCAACGCACCACTGTCAGCGCCTCATCGCACCCCGACGTGGCTGCTGCAGTAGATCAGGTGATAGCCGGGCTGGACAGTGGCACCATCCGCGTGGCCCAGCAGCAAGGTGTGGGCCAGTGGACGGTGAACCAGTGGGTAAAAAAAGCGGTGCTGCTGAGTTTTCGTTTGAAGGACAACAAAACCATCTCTGCCGGTGACCTCGGCTTTTACGACAAGGTGCCGTCTAAGTTTGAAGGCTTCGGCGCGGCGGACTTTCAATCGCGCAACCTGCGTGTGGTGCCTCCTGCGGTAGCACGGCGCGGCTCTTACCTTGCCAGCGGCGTCATCATGATGCCTTCCTTCGTGAACATTGGCGCTTATGTGGGTGAAGGCACCATGGTGGACGCATGGGTCACAGTAGGTTCATGCGCGCAAATTGGCAAACATGTGCATTTGAGCGGTGGCGTGGGCATAGGCGGTGTGTTGGAACCCATGCAGGCCAACCCCACCATCATTGAAGACAACTGTTTTATCGGCGCACGCTCGGAAATTGTGGAAGGCGTGATCGTGGAAGAAAACTGCGTCATCTCCATGGGCGTGTTCATCGGCCAAAGCACGAAAATTTACGACCGCGCCACGGGCGAAGTGAGTTATGGCCGCGTGCCTGCGGGCTCGGTAGTGGTGAGTGGCAGTTTGCCCAGCCCTGACGGCAAGTACAACCTGAACTGCGCCGTGATTGTGAAACGGGTTGACGCGCAAACCCGTGCCAAAACCAGCATCAACGATTTGCTCAGAAGCTGATAGCCTTGTCGCACATGGTCAATCAACATAAATCAGGAGGAAAGCCATGAGCGGTGGAAACATGGAGCGCGTGCTGCGCCTGATGTCAGAAAAAGGCGCGTCCGATGTTTATTTGTCGGCCAACACGCCCATCCTGATCAAAATCAACGGGCAGATTCTGCAACTCAGCGACCAGCCCCTCACCCACACCCAGCCACGGCAGTTGTTGGCCGAGGTGCTCAGTCCACAACAATTGGAAGAACTCGACGACACCGGGGAGCTCAATGTCGGCGTGGGCCTGGCGGGCGTAGGTAGTTTTCGCTTAAGCGGGTTCAAACAACGCGGCTCGATTGCTGCCGTATTCCGCTGCATTCCCTTCAACATTCCGGCGCTGGACACCTTAGGGGTGCCAGCCTTGTTGAACACCTTGGTGTTGGAAAAACGCGGTTTGATTTTGATGGTGGGCGCTACCGGCACCGGCAAAAGCACCACGCTGGCCGCCATGCTGGAGCAGCGTAACCAACAACTCGCTGGGCACATTCTCACCATTGAAGACCCGATTGAATTTTTGTTCACCAACAAAAAATCGGTGGTCAACCAACGCGAGGTGGGGCGCGATACGCAGTCGCTGCAAGTGGGCCTGAAAAACGCACTGCGCCAAGCGCCCGATTGCATTTTGATCGGCGAGATCCGCGACCGCGAAACCATGACCGCCGCCATCTCCTATGCGCTGTCAGGCCACCTGGTGTTGTCCACCCTGCACGCCAACAACAGCTACCACGCTCTAGGACGCATCTTGTCGTTTTATTCGCCCGAGGCGCGGCCCGCCTTGCTCGCTGACTTGGGCGCGGGCCTGCGCTCCATCGTCTCGCAGCGTTTGGTGCGCGCCACCACCGGTGGCCGCGTGCCCGCAGTGGAAGTCATGCTGAACACCAAACTGGTCTCTGAGTTGATTGAACAAGGCGACTTCAGTGGCGTGAAAGAAGCCATGGAAAAGTCCCTGGCCGAAGGCTCACAAACCTTTGAGCAAGACCTGGCCCGCCTCATCAGCAACGGCACCATCACCCGCGACGAGGGCTTGGCCTTTGCAGACTCGCCCACGAACTTGATGTGGCGTTTGCAAAACGACATGTCACCCATTTCCCGCATCGTGGCTAAGAAGGAAGAACAAGAAGACCACGCCACTTTCACCGAAATCACGCTCGATGTACGGGGCGATTGATGGTTCTCTGCGTTTGAGTTTTTTGTGACTTCTGCTGTTCTGTCCCTCACCGAGCAACTGCTCAGTCTGCCCTCCACCACGCCGAACGACGCGGGTTGCCAGGAACTGATCGCTGGCCGCTTGAAACCTCTGGGGTTTGACTGCCACACCCTGGTTTTTGGCCCCGAGAATTTTCGCGTGACCAACCTGTGGGCCCGCAAAAAAGGCCGTAACGCAGCGGGCCCAGTACTGGTGTTCGCAGGCCACACCGACGTGGTGCCCACCGGCCCGTTGGATCAATGGATGAGCCATCCTTTCGCCCCCACCCACCGTGGCGGCATGCTTTATGCGCGGGGCGCAGCCGACATGAAAAGCTCGCTCGCGGCCATGGTGGTGGCGACTGAAGAGTTCATCGCTGCCCACCCCCAGCATGCGGGCTCCATCGCTTTTTTGTTGACCAGCGATGAAGAAGGGCCGTCGGTGGATGGCACGGTGAAGGTTTGCCAGTGGTTGAAAGAACAGCACATCCAACCCGCCTACTGCATCGTGGGTGAACCCACCTCGGTTCACCAGTTGGGTGACATGATCAAAAACGGCAGGCGTGGCTCGCTCTCCGGCAAGCTCACCATCAAGGGCGTACAAGGCCACATTGCTTACCCCCACCTGGCCCAAAACCCCATTCACTTGCTCGCGCCTGCGTTGGCTGAGTTGACAAGCATGCAGTGGGATCAAGGCAATGCCTACTTTCCGCCCACAGCTTGGCAAGTTTCCAACATCAACGCGGGTACAGGAGCCACGAATGTGATTCCGGGTGAGTTGGTGTTGCAGTTCAACTTTCGTTTTTCAACCGAGTCCACAGCAGATTCACTGAAAGCCCGGGTACATGCTGTGCTGGACAAACACCGTCTGAACTACGACTTGGCCTGGACCTTGGGTGGCGAGCCCTTCATCACCGAGCCAGGGGCACTGAGCCGAGCAGTGAGCCAAGCCATCGAATCGGAAGTGGGCATCAAGACGGAACTCTCCACCACCGGTGGCACCTCAGACGCCCGTTTTATCGCCAAAATTTGCCCCCAGGTGGTGGAGTTTGGCCCGCTCAATGCCACCATCCACCAAATCAACGAGTGCATCGAGGTGGACAGCCTAGAGCCCTTGAAAAACATTTACCGCCGCACTTTAGAAAGTTTGCTGACATGACCTTGATTGAACTCATCACCGCGCAAAGCGCCCGCCTCAAACAGGCGGGCGTTTCGTTTGGGCATGGCACGCTGAACGCTTTTGACGAAGCCGCCTGGCTGGTGCTGTGGTCGCTGGGCATGGACATGGACGCGCTGGAAGCTCACTCCGCAAAAACTCTCAGCGCAGAAGAACAAAACAAAGCCGAGGCATTGATTTCTAAGCGCATTGAAACCCGCTTGCCCGCCGCCTACCTCACGAAAGAAGCCTGGCTGCAAAACGTGCCTTTTTATGTGGACGAACGCACCATCGTGCCGCGCTCTTTCATCGCCGAGTTGTTAGCCGACGGCGAAGGCACCGGCCAGTTGGACGCCTGGTTGTCAGACCGCACCACACGCGTGCTGGATTTGTGCACCGGCAACGGCAGCTTGGCGGTGATTGCTGCCATGGCCTACCCCGAGGTGGTGGTGGATGCGGTGGACATCTCAGACGATGCGCTGGCCGTGGCCCACATCAACATTGAGAGACACAAGCTGCAAAAACGCATCACGCTCAAGCGATCTGATTTGCTGGGCGATGTGCGCGGCCCCTACGACCTTATTTTGTGCAACCCGCCTTATGTGAACAGCCAAAGCATGCGCAGCTTGCCGCAGGAGTATCAATATGAACCGGCATTGGCCTTGGCCGGTGGTGACGATGGCATGGACTTGGTGCGCCGCATCTTGGCCGACGCGCCCTCGCGCCTGTCCGACATCGGTGTGTTGGTGCTGGAGATCGGCAATGAACGTGCGCATTTCGAGCAAGCCTTCAGGCGCTTGGAAGTGGCGTGGATGGAAACCAGCGCGGGAGACGACCAAGTGCTGCTGGTTGAGAAAGCAGCACTAGAGCGTTGGGCGGCCCAGGGACAGCGCCAAACCCAGCGGAAAACACCATGATCGTCATCAAAAACGTCACCCTGCGCCGTGGCACCAAAATTGTTTTGCAAGACGCAAGTTGCACCTTGCAGCCCGGTGAGAAAGTCGGCCTGGTCGGGCGCAACGGTGCTGGCAAGTCCAGCTTGTTTTCGCTGCTGACCCATCGTTTGCAGTCTGATGTGGGTGATGTAGACATCCCACCGCGCTGGATCGTGGGCGAAGTGGCCCAGTCCATGCCGGAAACTGACGACTCAGCCACCGACTTCGTGCTGCAGGGCGACACCCGCCTCATGGCCGCACAAGCCGCTCTCGAAGCAGCAGAAGCCAGCAACGACGGCCACGCCATGGGCGACGCCCACATGGCCATTGCCGAAGCCGGTGGGTTTGATGCCCGCGCCCGCGCCCAAGCCTTGCTCATGGGCCTGGGGTTTCGCACCGATCAGTTGGAGTTACCGGTGAACAGCTTTTCAGGCGGCTGGCGTATGCGTTTGCAGCTCGCACGCGCCCTGATGTGCCCGGCTGATTTGATGCTGCTGGACGAACCCACCAACCACTTGGACTTGGACGCCTTGGTGTGGCTGGAAGCCTGGCTGCTGAAGTACGAAGGCACCATGATCGTCATCAGCCACGACCGCGAGTTTTTGGACGCCATCACCAAGGTCACCCTGCACTTGGACCAAACCCAACTCACGCGCTACGGTGGCAACTACACCGCCTTTGAAGAAATGCGCGCCGAACGTTTGGAGCAGGCCCAAGCCCAAGCCAACAAACAGCAAGAGCGCATGGCGCATTTGCAAAAGTTCATCGACCGCTTCAAAGCCAAAGCCAGCAAAGCCAAACAAGCGCAAAGCCGCGTCAAGGCCCTGGCGCGCATGGAAAAGCTCGCGCCCATCCTCACCAGCAGCGACTTCCATTTTGAGTTTCGTGAACCGATGAGCCTGCCCAACCCCATGCTCGCGTTCTCCATGATGAACTGTGGATACAACGGGCTGCCCATCGTCAAAGACATCAACCGTTCGGTGCTCGCAGGCCAACGCATTGGCATCTTGGGTGCGAACGGCCAAGGCAAGTCCACTCTGGTCAAAACCATTGCCAAAGAAATTCCGCTGATTGCAGGCGAAGTCACCGAAGGCAAAGGTTTGTCGATTGGCTACTTCGCGCAGCAAGAACTGGATGTACTGCAACTGGACGACGGGCCCCTAATGCACATGATTCGCCTGGCCCGCGATGTGGGTCCCGCAGGCCGCGAGCAAGAACTGCGCGACTTTTTGGGCAGCTTCCGTTTCGTGGGCGACATGGTGACCCAAGCCGTGGGCAGCTTGAGCGGCGGCGAAAAAGCCCGCCTAGTGCTGGCCATGTTGGTCTGGCAGCGCCCCAATTTGCTGCTGCTGGACGAACCCACCAACCACCTCGACTTAGACACGCGCGAAGCGCTTTCCATGGCGCTGAACGAGTTTGAAGGCACGGTGATGCTGGTGAGCCACGACCGCGCGCTGCTGCGCGAGGTGTGCGACGAGTTTTGGCTGGTGACCGCAGGCAAGGTGGAGCCGTTTGACGGCGACTTGGACGACTACCAAAAGTGGTTGCTGGACAACTCACGTGAACAGGCCAAAGCCTTGCGTGACGCCAACAATAAGTCGGGCAACAAAAACAAATCACCACAAGCGGTTGAGCCGAAAACAACGTCCGCCACGCCCACCAACAAAGAAGACCGCAAAGCCGCCACCCGGGCCCGTTTGCAACGCAGTGAAGATCTCAAACCCTTGCGCAAAGAATTGAACAAGGTAGACAACCGCTTGGGCGTGCTCTTTGCCGAACGCGACCAATTGGAGGCCTTGCTGGCCAGCAGCAACACCGCCCCCAAAGATCTGGCCGAGTCGGGCAAAAAACTCAAAGCGCTGCTGGATGAAATCACCCAGCTCGAAAGTCGGTGGTTGGAACTCAGCACCGAGATCGATGCCTTGAATTCACCGGTTTAACCCCCAAAACCCCCTCCAACCCACCGCCCTTATCAACCAGGCATCATCAACACCCCTTCACCACTGGAGCACACCATGACCCTCGACAAAGTCCTTTACACCGCCCACGCCACCTCCACCGGAGGCCGTGACGGCCGCTCGCGCAGCGACGACGGCAAACTCGACGTCAAACTCGCACCCCCCACCGAGATGGGTGGCAATGGCGACGGCACCAACCCCGAACAACTCTTTGCGGCCGGATACTCCGCTTGTTTCCTGGGTGCGATGAAGTTCGTGGCCGGGCAACAAAAAATCAGCCTCCCCGCAGACACATCCATCACCGCCGACGTAGGCATCGGCCCCATTCCCGCAGGTTTTGGCATTCAAGTGGCCATGGCCATCAACCTGCCCGGCATGGCCCGCGACGCCGCAGAAAAGTTAGTTGCCGCCGCCCACGGCGTTTGCCCCTATTCCAACGCCACACGCGGCAACATTGACGTAACTTTGACCGTGGTGTGACCGCGTCTGGAGCGGTATCAGCGGACGCGAGATAATCTCGCCCTTGCCTTCGCGCCAACCCCCGTTGGCGCGTTTTTATTGGCCTGGTGTTGCGACTCAGAAATAACACTAAGCCTTTGTAAATCACAGCCATGACTTCATCCACCACTGCCACCGCCGCTCCAGCCGACCCCAACCTTGCGGGCCTGGTGCAAGCCGAACGTTTCATTCAACAAGGCAAATTCAAAGATGCCGCTGGTTTGCTGAACCAAATGCAAACCCAAGTCGTTGGTGACCCGCGTGTTTTTATGATGGGCATGCGCTTGGCCGAGGCCGCAGGAAATCCGGACGGTGCCATCAAAGCGGCACGCCAGGCGGTAAAAATTGCACCGCAATGGGCCCCTGCCGTGTTGGATTTAGCCTTGCTGCTGGCCCGGCAGAATCAATTCGTCGAGGCAGCCACCGAAGCACAGAAGGCAGTGGCTTTGGCACCGGGCCATTTACCCACCCTGCAAGGTGCCATCGACATTGCCCACCGTGCCGGTTATTCGGCCCTGGCACTGGAATTTTTGCCCCAAGCCATTGAACTGGCCGCACCGAACAACCACACCCTCCAGTTACAGATGGCGCAAGACTTGAGCGCCGTGGGTCGCCATAGCGAGGCGATTGGCGTGTTCAGTGCCCTTCTGGAAGCAAGCCCTGGTGATGTGATGGCCTTGCAAGGCCGTGCCCATGCGGCCTTTGCCATGGGCGACCGAGCCCGCGCCCAGGCCGATTGGCAGCAACTGGTGAACACAGCGCCTGCCAACGAGGGCTTTCGCTACCACCTCGCTGTGGCGCAAGGCCAAACCCCCACCACCCAGCCCGCGAGCATGGCGCGCGAATTGTTTGATGGCATGGCCCCGGTCTACGACCAACACATGGTGCGCGGCCTGCGCTATCAATTGCCCAAAAAAGTGGCCGATTGGATTTTGGCCACCTACCCTGACCGCAAAACCAATGTGCTGGACTTAGGTTGCGGCACCGGCTTGCTCGGCGTTTGCCTGGGCCGTTTGGACGGATTTTTGATCGGTGTGGACGTGTCCGAGAAAATGATCGAACAGGCCGCACGCCACGGGGTTTACGACCGTTTCCACGCCGTGAACGTGCTGGACGCTTTGCAAGCCACCCCCGCCGACCTGTACGAAGTGCTGACCGCACTGGACGTATTCATTTACGTGGGCGACCTGACCCAAGCCATTCCTAACGCCCACCGCATCGTGAAGCCTGGTGGGCACTTCGTGTTCTCCTGCGAACGTGCGCTGGAAACCGAAGCCGACTGCCTGCTGCGCCCAAGCAACCGCTACGCCCACAAACAAAGCCACATTGAACAACTGTGCCGATCTGCTGGTTTTGCCGAAGTGACAGTGCAAGACACCACGATTCGTTATGAAGGCACCGAGCCCGTCAACGGATATTTAGTGACGGCGCGTAAGGCGGCGGCTGGTGAGGTGGCCCCCGTGGTCAAGGAGCAGGCAGTGCCGAAGGTCAAGGCTGTGCGCAAGCCACGTGCAACCAAAAAGAAAGACGCCGACGAAGCGCCTTAATCGGTCACAGTGAGTTCGCGTAAGAGCGGAACACCTCGGCCTTCATCCCTCATCCTGCTCATCGTCCACTTTGAGGTGCCCCGCCCTCTCGGTTTTGGTACGGATATAACGCTCGTTGTGGGGGTTGGTCGGCGGTATCAGCGCAATACGTTCCGCCACTTGAATGTCCCCCGCACGCAGGGCCTCTATTTTTTTGGGGTTGTTGGTGAGCAGCTTCACTTGGGTGATGCCCAGCATGCGCAGCATGTTGACGGCCACTTGGTAGCTGCGTTCGTCGCCTTTGAAACCAAGATGGCGGTCAGCATCAATCGTGTCTAGGCCCGTGTCTTGCAAGCCGTAGGCGCGCAGTTTGTTGGCCAGGCCTGTGCCTCGGCCTTCTTGCGACAAATACAGCAACACGCCACCATGAATAGCCAACTGGGCCAAGGCACGTTGCAGTTGTTCACCACAGTCGCAGCGCAGGCTACCGAAGACATCTCCGGTCAAACAGGACGAGTGCAAGCGCACTTGCACCGCTTGAGAAAAGTCGGGCTCGCCCACCACGATGGCCACATGCTCGCCGTGGCCATACGCCTCGTGGAACAGCACCGCTTTGCAATCCCCCACACCGCTCAAAGGAAGCTGGGCATCACTGACCCGTCGCAGTTCGTGGCCTGCATGCTGGCCGTGGCGAGCATGGGCTTGTTGAATGTCTGACTCGGCGATACTCAACAAATCCTGAGGTAAGAGGGCTGCTGTTGCTGCAGGCCATTCGGCCATCAACAAAGCAGGCGTGAGGCGGGCTTGTTTGGTTAACCACAAAACCAACTCCACAGCATTGCTGGCTGCTTGTGGGTCGGTCAACAAGTCCAGTGGGGGCGTGGTGGCTTGAACTGCGGCCAGGGCTTGAACGTCTGCCCAACGGGCTTGTTTTGACAGCAACATGGAGCGCGCGGTAGAGGCCTGAGGCCAACCCAGGGCATGCAGGCGCTCCGCCGTGAAAACCGCGCGCCATGAGAGGCCTGAGGCTTGGAGGTGCTGCCAACTGGCTTCAGTGAGAGATTCAATCGCCAGCACCAAACACTGGGTTGGCGAACCTGTATCAGACAACACACACAAGACGCGGCCCTGGCGCAATTCCAATTGCGCTCTGTCCACGCGCACCGAGGCAGCATCATGCAGCGGAAGTGAAAAGTCAGGAGGAACCATCAAACCCAATTCAGAAATCTCTAGGGCGAACAAAAAAGCCACCCGAAGGTGGCATTCTGTTTGGCGGAGCCGGAGGGATTCGAACCCTCGATGCAGGTTTTGCCCACATACTCCCTTAGCAGGGGAGCACCTTCGGCCTCTCGGTCACAGCTCCTAAAACCAGGCGGCATTCTAACCCCAAGCGATGGGCACAGACGCTGCATTGAGAAGATCAGGCCGGCGCTTGATCCAGGTCGAACGCCTTGTGCAAGGCGCGCACGGCCAGTTCCATGTACTTTTCGTCGATGACCACGCTGGTTTTGATCTCGCTGGTGGTGATCATTTGAATGTTGATGCCCTCTGTGCTCAAGGCCTGGAACATTTTGCTGGCCACACCCACATGGGAGCGCATACCAATGCCGACGATGCTGACCTTGCAAATTTTGGTATCGCCCGCCAAATCGGCGGCGCCAGTTTTGGGGATGACCACGCTCTTGAGCAACTCCATGGTGCGTGCATAGTCGTTGCGGTGCACGGTGAAGGAGAAGTCGGTCTTGCCTTCGTGCGAGACGTTTTGAATGATCACGTCCACATCAATGTTGGCATCGGCCACGGGGCCCAAAATTTGGAAGGCGATGCCGGGCTTGTCGGGAACACCGAGCAGGCTGATCTTGGCTTCGTCACGGTTGAAGGCTATGCCCGATACAACAGCTTGTTCCATTTTTACGTCGTCCTCAAAAGTAATCAATGTGCCCGAGCGGGCTTCTTCATCAATGGCAATGTCCCAGGGCGTGAAGCTCGAGAGCACACGCAGCGGCACACGGTATTTGCCCGCAAACTCCACAGAGCGAATTTGCAGCACCTTGGATCCGAGGCTGGCCATCTCGAGCATTTCTTCAAAGCTGATGGTGTGCAGGCGGCGAGCCTCCGAAACCACACGCGGGTCGGTGGTGTAAACGCCATCCACATCGGTGTATATCAAACACTCGTCCGCCTTCATGGCGGCGGCCACCGCCACGGCCGAGGTGTCGGAGCCACCACGGCCCAGGGTGGTGATGTTGCCGTTTGGATCCACACCTTGAAAGCCGGTGATGATGACCACTTTGCCTGCGGCCAAGTCGGCACGCACACGGGCATCCTCAATACTCTCGATGCGGGCTTTGGTGAAAGCGCTGTCGGTTTTGATGGGCACTTGCCAGCCGGCATAACTCACCGCCTGCATGCCTTCGGTTTGCAGGGCGATGGCCAGCAGGCCGACCGACACTTGTTCGCCAGTGCAGGCGATGGCGTCCAGTTCGCGTTGCAACGCAGGAGTGACTGATTCCGGTGAGAGTTCTTTGGCCAGCCCCAGCAAACGGTTGGTCTCACCGCTCATGGCCGAGGGCACGACCACCATTTGATGCCCTGCGCGTGCCCATTTGGCGACGCGCTTGGCAACGTTGCGAATGCGCTCGGTGGAACCCATGGAGGTGCCGCCGTATTTGTGAACTATGAGTGCCATGGTTGTGGAAAGAAATCAGAGGAACTGCGCGAGCAGAATGAGCGTAAACCCTGAATTTTAACGGGTCGGCGACAAGGCGTACCACGCCGGGTGCGATTCGGCCCAATCCGTCAAGACGCCTGCTCCTTTCCCAGCCTATTCAAACCAACGCTGCGTTTGTATGGTTCGGTCTATCCCATACCACCGGAGTTGACCATGAACCACCCTGTCCATTCTTGCCATTTTTTTCTCACACTTAATGTGGAAGACACCTACCCGCAGACGTGACAGTGCCTGACCTGAGGCTGGCCCGAACCTGAGAGGCGGCCTGGCGATGAATATCAGGCAGCTGCTGGCGTGGCGATGAAGCCGTGTTTGCGCAGCATCTTGATCCAG
>JBJTHI010000114.1:0-9930 GCA_046094425.1 Burkholderiales bacterium
GGCTCGCGATTTATGCTCCACGCTTCCTTCCCACACTCGGTCACCCTCATGCAGTTGCGCTTCACTTCACTCGCTGTGACCAGCTCGTGGCGGGACTTGCACCCGCAGGAGTGCGCCCATGCTGGGCGCACAAGAAAAAAGGCCGCTCTTGAAGCGGCCTTTTTGTCGGTTGAAGTCGGTCAAGTCCAGTACACCACCACGTACAGGCCCAGCCACACCACGTCCACAAAGTGCCAGTACCAAGCGGCACCCTCAAAACCGAAATGGCGTTTGGGGGTGAAGTGGCCTTTGTGCAAACGCAAGGTGATAAAGAGCAACATCAACATGCCCACAAACACATGGAAGCCGTGGAAGCCGGTGAGCATGAAGAAGGTGGATCCAAAGATGCCCGAGCTGAGTTTGAGGTTCAAGTCGGTATAAGCGTGGTAGTACTCATAACCTTGCACGCCGAGGAAGGTGGCACCCAACAACACCGTGAACCACATGTAAAAAATGCACTTGCCGCGCTGGTTGGCGATGAGGGCATGGTGGGCAATGGTCAGCGTGACGCCAGAAGTCAACAACAAGGCGGTGTTGATGGTGGGCAACCAGAAGGGGCCCACGGTGGTGAAGGGTTCAATGATGCCAGCAGGTGATGCAGTGGCACCGGCTTGCACGCTGGGCCACACGGCTTTGAAATCAGGCCATAACAGGGCATTCTCCAAGCTGCCCAGGTTGGGCACCGCATGCAGCCGCGCCCAATACAGGGCACCGAAAAATGCACCAAAGAACATGACTTCAGAGAAGATGAACCAGCTCATGCTCCAGCGGAAGGACACATCAATGCGGTCGCTGTAGAGGCCGCCTTCGCTTTCACGAATGGCTGCGCCGAACCAATTGAACATGACAACCGACCACATCAGCAGACCGGCGAGCAAGGAATAGGCACCCCAAGCATGCCCATTGATCCATTGACCGGCACCCAGGATGACGAAAAACAGGCCGATGGCCGTCAACACCGGATAAGCCGAAGGCCCCGGGACGAAGTAATAGGGCGTTTGCCCAGGTGTTGTTGCTGCGGACATGCTTCTCTCCTGACGCTTTCAAACTCACCAACCCGCGCCAGCAACACGCTGACGCAGGTTCAAGAAACCACACGGAGCGACGCTCATTGCGCCACCCCACTGCTGAGAACCCAGTTCACCAGGCCCAGCAACACTGCGATGAACATCACCGCAGCCAATATCCCACCAATCACCACGTGCACTGGGTTGAGTTCGGTGATGTCTTTTTCATAGCCACTGCTTTTACGCACGCCAAAAAACGACCAGGCCACCGCGCGCATGGTGTGCAAGAAGGAGCCCTTGCGCTGAACGGCAGCTTTGAAGTCCTCACCAGCATTGCTCATGTGCGTGGCTCCACCTGTTTCAGTTGGGCCTGGGGTGTCGTGTTTGGAGCCGGAGGCACCTTGCCACCGACTTCAAAGAAGGTGTACGACAGGGTGATGGTTTTCACATCCTTGGGCAACTTGGGGTCAATCACAAACACCACCGGCCATTCTTTGCGCTCGCCAGCTTGCAGGGTGTATTCGTTGAAACAAAAACACTCCAGCTTGTTGAAGTGGGGCGTGGCCTGCTGGGGGGCGTAACTGGGAATGGCCTGGGCCGCCATGGTGCGGTTTTGGATGTTCTGAAACTCATACATCACCGTGACCATCTCGCCCGGGTGTACTTCCACGCTTCGCTGCGCGGGCTTGAAGTCCCAGGGGCCGCGCGCATTGGCGTCGAATTCCACCGTGACGGTACGACTGCGATCGACCTGCGTGTTGGTCAGCAAATCACGTGCTTTGTCTGCCGAACCTGCTTTGGACGTGCGCTGCTCTGAAACCGACAGGATGTTGATACCGAGCGCATTACAAATGGCGCGGTACATGGGCACCAAGGCATAACCAAAACCAAACATCAGCGCCGCCACCACCACCAACTTACCCACCATGCGGGTGTTGTCAGCAGCCAGCAAGCGCTGCGCAGTGTTTTGCTTGTGCGGTTCAGTCACAGATTAAATCCCGACCAAAACGGCCTTGGCCACAAAGCCCAAAGCAAAGGTCAACGCCACCGTCGCCAGGATCAAGGCCAGGCGCAGGTTTTGGCGTTTCTTTTCAGGCGTCAACATGGTCGCAGCCGCTTTGGTTTAACCGATCACGCGCGTGGCGTTGGCGTTGAGTTTGGGTGGGGTTTCAAAGGTGTGGAAAGGTGCAGGCGACGGCACTTCCCATTCCAAACCTTCTGCGCCTTCCCATGGTTTTTGCGGTGCAGGCTCGCCCTTGCCCAGCATGGCGGGCAACACGATGAAGAAGAAGAAATACACCTGCATCAAACCGAAACCAAACGCGCCAATGGAGGCAATCATGTTGAAGTCGGCGAACTGCATGGGGTAGTCGGCATAACGACGGGGCATGCCGGCCAGGCCCAAGAAGTGCATGGGGAAGAAGGTGATGTTGAAGAACACCAAGGAACCCCAGAAGTGCAACTTGCCACGGAACTCGCTGTACATCACGCCCGTCCACTTCGGAGCCCAGTAGTAATAGCCGGCGAACATGGCATACAAGGAACCGGCCACCAGCACATAGTGGAAGTGGGCCACGACGTAGTAGGTGTCTTGAAGCTGGATATCAATGGGGGCCACCGACAAAATCAAACCGGTGAAGCCGCCCATGGTGAACACGAAGATGAAACCCACGGCGAAAAGCATGGGGGTTTCAAACGTCATAGAGCCGCGCCACATGGTGGCGATCCAGTTGAACACCTTCACGCCCGTGGGAATGGCGATCAACATGGTGGCGTACATGAAGAACAGTTGACCCGTCACCGGCATGCCGGTGGTAAACATGTGGTGGGCCCAAACGATGAAGGACAAGATGGCGATGGACGAGGTGGCGTAGACCATCGACGTGTAGCCAAACAGCTTCTTGCGTGCAAAGGCCGGAATGATGGCGCTGACGATGCCGAAGGCCGGCAAGATCATGATGTAGACCTCGGGGTGGCCGAAGAACCAGAAAATGTGCTGATACATCACCGGGTCACCGCCACCGGCGGGGTTGAAGAAGCTGGTGCCAAAGTGGCGGTCGGTGAGTGTCATGGTGATGGCGCCAGCCAGCACGGGCATCACGGCGATGAGCAAGTAGGCGGTGATGAGCCACGTCCAGCAGAACAGAGGCATTTTCATCAACGTCATGCCGGGGGCACGCATGTTCAAAATGGTGACGATGATGTTGATGGAGCCCATGATGGAGCTGGCACCCAGGATGTGCATGGCAAAAATGCCCGCATCCATGGAGGGGCCCATTTGCAGGGTCAGGGGTGCGTAGAGCGTCCAGCCCGCAGCCGGCGCGCCACCGGGCATAAAAAAGGAAGCCACCAGCATGATGGCTGCGGGAATCATCAGCCAGAAGCTGAAGTTGTTCATGCGGGCAAAAGCCATGTCGGCTGCGCCGATTTGCAGCGGAATCATCCAGTTCGCAAAACCCACGAAGGCCGGCATGATGGCCCCGAACACCATGATGAGGCCGTGCATGGTGGTGAGCTGGTTGAAGAGCTGCGGGTTCACGAATTGCAAGCCGGGCTGGAAGAGTTCAGCGCGAATGCCCAGGGCCAACACGCCACCAATCATCAGCATGGTGAAGGCGAACAACAAATACAGGGTGCCAATGTCTTTGTGGTTGGTCGCGTAGACCCAACGCCGCCAGCCGTGGGGATGGTCATGCGAATGATCGTGGGCGTGGTCACCGTGGTGGTCAAGTACTGCGCTCATGGTGTGTCCTTAGGGCGTCGAATCGGTATGAAATCAGGAGAAGCGGCTTACTGTGCTTTGCGTGCAGCAACGATTTCGGCAGGTTGAACCACCTTGCCGGTGTTGTTACTCCAGGCGTTCTTGGTGTAGGTGACAACCGCTGCAATCTCGGTGTCCGAGAGTTGTTTCCATGCGGGCATGGCACCACCGGCAGCGCCATTGAGCAAAATTTGAATTTGTTTGGCCGGGTCGTTCAAGACAATGGCACTGCCGTCCAGCGCTTTGATGGGGCCTGCACCTTTGCCCGTGGCTTGGTGGCAAGCCACGCAGTTGGCTGCATACACTTTTTCGCCGCGTGCTTTCAAATCAGCCAGTTCCCAAATCTTGTTGGGGTCGTCCGCTTTGGCGGCCATCGCTTTCTTTTGTCCATCGACCCACGCGGTGTATTGCTCGGCCGTCACCACCTTCACGTGGATGGGCATGTAGGCGTGTTCTTTGCCGCAGAGTTCGGCGCACTGGCCATAGAAGTCGCCGGTTTTTTCGGCGCGGAACCAGGTGTCGCGCACGAAGCCGGGAATGGCGTCTTGTTTCACACCAAAAGCGGGCACCATCCAGGCGTGAATCACGTCATTCGCCGTGGTGATGATGCGGATTTTTTTGTCCACCGGCACCACCAGGGGGTTGTCCACTTTGAGCAGGTAGTCGTCGGTGGCGGGTGGTTTGCCGCTGTCGGACATGACGCGATGGGTGGGGTCGAGGGTGGACAAAAAGCTGATGCCTTCGCCTTCGCCCTTGAGGTAATCGTAGCCCCACTTCCACTGGATGCCCGTGGCCTTGATGGTGAGGTCGGACGAGCTGGTGTCTTTCATCGCCACCACCACCTTGGTAGCGGGCCAGGCCATGCCGATGACGATGAGGAAAGGAATCACCGTCCAAGCAATTTCAACCCCTACGCTTTCGTGAAAGTTGGCAGGCTTGGCCCCCTTGGACTTGCGGTGCTTGAAGATGGAATAGAACATCACACCGAACACGCCCACAAAAATCACGCTGCAAACCACCAGCATGAACCAGTGCAACCAATGCTGGTCGGCAGCGATTTGCGTCACGGCAGGGTGCAGATCCAACTGATTCACCGCCGGGCCACCGGGCAGGTTGCCCACCGCCCAAGCGGCTGGTGCGGTCAGAGTGGCTGCGGCCAGCAGGGAGAAGGCTCCCAAGAATGGGCGCAAGCCGTGGCTGCTCGTTTGTTTCTTATTCATCGTCATCACTTCTGCCTCAAGTTCAAACTCAATATGCCCCGCAGCGGCTCAAACCACTGCCTTGATCTGTGCCGCAGTTCGTGTCTGCAGCGCCTGCCGCAACTCCCGAACCAACTGCTCTCGTTGCCCACTGCGGGCCAACGCACCCAACTGCAAGCACCAGCTCGCAGATCTCAATTCAACCAGACCGGTTGGACTGAACCCAACCCGCACCGTCCACAGCGATGCTTGCCAGTGCGTCCAACGCCCACCGTGACAGCGTGCCACCCACAAACGCTCGCCCACCAGGGCCACCCACTCCGCATCACCGGCATGCCGGGTGTAAACCACAAAAGCCACACCCAAGGCCAGTAACTCTATGCAGGCAAATGGCAGCACCCAAGGCGCGCCCATCAGCCAGAAAAACACCGCCACACTCAAGGACAACACTGAAAGCAGCACAAACACCATCAACAATTGTTTCGGTGCTAGGCTGCAGTTGCGGCCCAACTTCCAGTGCCGCCCTTGCGTTAACTGGCTGGTCGCCACAGAACCGTCGCCCGTTGCAAATGCCTCCCCCAGTGCCGAACCGGCAGGCCATGGCGAGAGGGTGCTGACTGACATGTTGGGTACTGCTTTCAACACTGTTTCAACATTGCCCGGGTTTCAGGCAACAGCCGCGCATTTTAGCCCAGGCTGTGAGGCCTTGATGACTAAACCTCACGCCTTGGGGTTGGACGGCGCAGAACGCGCCATCGCCCGCAGGTCTTCAGCCGAAATTTTGGCCTCAGTCGCCATCTTCAAACGTGGTGCAGCTTTGAAGGCGTGGCCGTAGCTGATTTCAAACTGCAAAGACAAACGCCCATCGGGGCCGCGCAAGGCTTCCAAGGCTTGCATTAACTGCTGCAACCAGCGTGGTGTGCGCAGCCCGGCAAAACGATGGGGGTGGGCATTGCCACCCAATGCACGCAATTCTTGCAACAGCGCTTCGGGCGTGGCCCAAGTGAGAGTGAGGGTTTCCTGATCCATGACAGGATCGGCGAAACCCGCACGCACCAGCATGTCGCCCAAGTCGTGCATGTCCACAAAATCCACAGCAGGGGCCGGCCAACCCTGCGCTTGGTAAAGCTGGCGCAAACCCAACAAACTGCCCGGCCCCAAGCAGGAGAACATTAAAAATCCGTTCGCTTGTAACGCAGCATGCCAACGCTCAATCACGGCCACCGGGTCGATGGCGGCGTGCAGCATCATGTTGGACCACACGAGTTGCGCAGAAGGAACGGCTTCGTTTTGCAACAGCGCCGGGTGAGTCGCAGCAGTCCAACGTTTGGGCGACCACCAAGGTTGTTTTCGCTGCTGAATCACACGATCTCGCCAAGCCAAGCTGGGCTCCACCGCCACGTGCAACGCTTGCGGATAGGTTTGACTCAACAGCCCGCTCGATGCTCCCGTGCCCGACCACCAGTCGATCACACACTGCGGCTGCAAGCGCACCACAGAGAGCCGCTGCACCATGCGGCGCGCCACCTCCTGGTGCAACCAAGGTGCTCCCGCACCCTGTGCCAGTCTGCGTAAGCCGCGAGACACCGCTGGGGTGTCGATCAAACGAGCGGGAGCGGTGGAATCTGGCATGCGGGAAGTATATTGAGCGCGTGTCTACAGTCTCCCTCTTCAGACGCGCTTGGCGCTTGGCCACCTCAGCAACAGCGCGCCTGCCTAGCCAATGCGCGGTGTGCCACGCCAGCAGCCCACAACGTTTGTGCATGGACTGCCACACACGTTATGCCGCACCGCGACCGCGCTGCGTTGCTTGTGCGACTTCCGTGGCGGGTAGCGTGGAACGCTGTGGAGCTTGTGTTTTACACCCGCCCGTGTTTGCAGCGGCTTGGGCTGCGGTGGATTACACCTACCCCTGGAACACCTTGGTCACACGGTTGAAGTTTCACGATGGCCTGGACTTGTTGCCCGCCCTGGTGCCGCTGATGCTGGCTGCACATCGACCCGCGCCCGATGATTTGTTGCTACCCGTTCCCCTGAGCCCGCAGCGGCTGCGCGAGCGTGGCTTCAACCAGGCCTGGGAACTGACCCGCCGCCTGGCTCGCGCCACCGGAACAGCCACCGACCCACACTTGCTGCTGCGCGTGCGTGACACGCCGCATCAACTCAGCCTCAAACGCCCAGAACGCGAGGCTGCGGTGCGACATGCGTTTGCGGTGGACGCGCTGCGCAGGCATGAAATTGAAGGGCGCAACATCACCCTGGTGGACGATGTGATGACCACCATGGCCACTGCCAATGAAATCAGTCGTGTCCTGCTACAAGCCGGAGCCGCCAGCGTGCGTGTGTGGTGTTTGGCACGCACGCCTCTCCAGTGAGTTTTGTGACACTGCCACACCATGTTCAACATTGTTCTGGTTCACCCCGAAATTCCGCCGAACACCGGCAACATCATTCGTTTGGCAGCCAACACGGGTTGCAGCCTGCATTTGATCGAACCCTTGGGTTTTCTAATGGAAGACCGCCTGCTGCAACGCGCTGGGCTGGACTACCACGAGTGGGCTCGCGTGCAACGCCATGCCTCGTGGGCGGCTTTTGTAGCCAGCGCACAACCCCAAGCTGATCGTGTGTTTGCTTTCACCACACGCGGCAGCCAACCTTTTGCTCAGGTGTCTTGGCAAGCCGGTGATTGGTTGGTGTTTGGCTCAGAGACTGCGGGTTTGCCTGCGGCCTTGCGCGACTCATTCCCTACCGAGCAGCGCGTGCGCCTGCCCATGCGGCCCGAACAGCGCAGCTTGAACCTGAGCAACTCTGTGGCCGTGGCGGTGTTTGAAGCGTGGCGGCAGAACGGCTACGGCGGGGCACAACCGTAGTTCTCTTCAACTTTCGGCGCGGGCCTGTCTACCCATCAAGCGAGTGAGTGCCGCAGCAGGCGACATCTCGCGCGCCAGCACCGCCACAACACCCTGGGTGATGGGCATGTCCACCCCCAGGGACTGGGCGCGCTGCAACACCACGGCAGCACTGTTCACGCCTTCGGCGACATGACCCAACTCTTGCAGAATTTGCGGCAGGGGCAGCCCTTGGGCCAGCAACAAACCCACTTTGCGGTTGCGCGACAAATCACCCGTGGCGGTCAGCACCAAATCGCCCAGTCCGGACAAACCCATGAAGGTGTCCACCTGCGCGCCCAAGGCCAAACCCAAACGCGCCATTTCCGCCAAACCCCGGGTGATGAGGGCGGCGCGGGCGTTCAAACCCAGTTGCATGCCGTCTGCGATGCCCGTGGCAATGGCCAGCACGTTTTTCACGGCACCGCCCACTTCCACTCCCACGGGGTCGTTGCTGGTGTAAATGCGCAAGCTCTCGCTGTGCAGCGCAGCCACGGCTTGTTCGCTTAGAGCACGATCGCTGCTGGCAGCTACCAAGGCCGTGGGCTGGCCGCGCGCTACTTCTTGCGCAAAACTGGGGCCGGAGAGCACGCCCACACGCAGGTCAGGCGCAAACTGGGCCGCCAGCTCGTGGCCAAGCAAGCCGCTTTTTTCTTGAAACCCTTTGCATAGCCACAGCACACCGGGCCGTGGCTCATGAGGATGTTGCAAACGCGGTTGCGAGCGCTGCTGCAAGTGCTGCAACAAGGCCTGCAAACCAGCCATGGGCGTGGCGATGATGACCAGACCATCACCCGCTGGATGCGAACAAGCGGCGTTCAAATCAGACGTGACGGTCAGCGCCGCTGGCAGCGCCACGCCCGGCAAATAGCGCTGATTGCGCCGCGTGGCTTCTAGCTGTTGTGCGTGGGCACCGTCGCGTGTCCACAAACACACCGTGCCACGAGTGGCGGCGGCCACGGCCAAGGCCGTGCCCCACGCGCCCGCGCCCAGCACGGTGAGCTTCATGGCGGTGAGGGAAACGCTGAACAAGTCCCTCGCAGCGCGCGCATCCTCGAACTCGGGCGGTCTGCGGCGTTGAAAATGCTCGCAATACCTTCGGGTATTGCTGTGCTTTTCGCCTTGCAGCCCATCCCGATTCGAGGCGCGCGCATCTGCGGGGACTTATTCAACGTTTCCTCAGTTCAGCGTGGGAGCAGCCGCGCCATTGGGCACACCGGCTGCTTGCGCACGCTGGGCCTCGTACATGGCCTGGAAGTTCACTTCGCTCAGGATCACGGGCGGGAAGCCGGCGCGGGTGCACACGTCGGAAACGATGGCGCGCAAGTAGGGGTAAACGATGCCGGGGCAGGCAATGCCGATGATGGCTTGCAACTGGTCTTCCGGAATGTTGCGAATTTCAAAGATGCCGGCTTGTTTGGCTTCAATAAGAAACAGAGTTTTGTCGCCCACCTTGGTGGTGACAGTGGCGGTAACGGACACCTCGTAAATGCCCTCCACCACACCCGCCGCACCCACCGCCAGGTTGATTTCCACCTGGGGCTGGGTTTGTTCCAGCAGGATTTGCGGCGAGTTGGGTTGCTCCAGCGACAGGTCTTTCAAGTACACACGCTGAATTTGAAACACCGGCGCGTTGACATCGGTATTGCTGGTGTTGCTAACGGGAGTGGACTCGGCCATGAAAATCTCGCAGTCTTAAATGAATCAATGACAAAACAAAACCCCGGAACCAGGGAATCTCTGCAAAACCCTCCACCGTTCGGACTGAGCCTGTCGAAGGCCTAGATTTGGTTGACAAGACCCTTCGACAAGCTCAGGGTGAACGGGGGTTTGGAGGAGGTCCGGGACAGAAAAATACAGGACTATCGGGCGCGAATTATGTCTGAGCGCTGTAACACCCGTACATGGACGCCCCCGGTTTGCCAAGCTTTCAGTTCATGACGGCTCAAAGGTAAAGATTGCACCCGTACATTCGGACTTTGGTTGCGACTTTGGGCCGCTGTCCCTGATGGGATTTGCTGGTTGGCACCTCAATC
>JBJTHI010000115.1:0-3905 GCA_046094425.1 Burkholderiales bacterium
CATGCCATCAAAGAATTGACCGACCTCTACTCGCGCTGGCCCGCACGCCCACAGTGTCTTCCATCATCCGGGGTGCCTCGCCAGGGACATGACAGTTAGTGCAACGCCGAACGAAGACGTTCAAGTTTTCGCTCGGGTTGACAATTGAGTGGGAGTGATTCCCGCGCCACGGATGTGAGTGTCGAAATTGTTTGAAACGCATGCCCGTTTTGAGACATGGCCGCATCAGGTCTGCGCTCGCTCACCCGTGTTTGTCTAGCGTGTTTTTTGTGATTTATCCAGCTACACTGAACGCATGTCTACTCGTTTTCGTCACCTGATGATGTGGCTCTTGCTGCTGGCGTTGCCGGTGCAAGGTTGGGCCATGGTGACGATGCAGCAGTGCGCTTCTAGCCATGCGGGGACGATGCAGCGGGTGGCGATCCATGATGAGTCTTCTTCCTCCAGCCATCACTCACATCACCACGCCCAACACGACCACGACCAGCAGGGCGAACCAGGTGCGCTTTCACCCGATCAGAATTCGGACGCTCAATGCAGTGCTTGTGCATCCTGCTGCATGGGCGCTGTGTTGCCAGTGATTTTTATTGCCTTGAATGTGTCTAAGGCACCTTCCACTCCGCAGGTGTCGGTGCTGACGCCGACTTGGCATTTCTTCACCACGGGGCCGGATAGGCCGCCGCGAATCCCACTCGTTTGATCGCTGCGCGTTGGCAGGTTTGCATAGCCTGTGCAATGCTCCCAAAGATTCAACGAGGGGAATTCCATGTTCCATTTTTTTGTTGTACCGCAGCGGCGGCTGTGCTGCGCTTTGACGGGTCTGCGAGCAGGTTTGCTTGTTGCCTGCGTGCTGGCCTTTTTCGCTCTCCCCGCGCAAGCACAGGCGACACGTGCCGACCCACTGAATCACGAGGCCAGTGTGCCAGCCGTGCTGTATGTGTCGCCATTCAAAGCGACCGCCCGGCCAGTGGACGACAAGCTGCTCTCTTGGCGCCAGAGCAACGAGACCGTGGCGCGCATTGGCGGCTGGCGGGCTTATGCACGTGAGGCGCAGTTGCCTGCTGTACCCAATGCGCCGCCCGTGGCGTCACCTGCTGCGCCGCATGAGATGCGCCATCCCACGCACCACGGTCATGGCGGTCATGGCGGGCATGGCGGGCATGGCAGGCACGGCGGGGACAAGCCATGAGTGATCGCATTCGAGCGGGCCTCATGAAAATTCGTCGCCGTCAGCCGCTAGCTCTGCTGCTGGTTGGTAGCTTGTTCTTTGGCGGCTGTGCCTCCTTCAGTCCCGATGGTGGTTTTGCAAGCGTTGAGAAAACCGCCCAAGAGCGCCTGGGCAAAGAGCTGCGTTGGTCGCGCACCGAGGTCGACCAAGCGCGCACCGACCGGCAGGTGGCAGAGCTGTTGTCTCAGCCTTTGAGTGTGGACGCCGCTGTGCAACTGGCCCTGCTCAACAACCGAGGTCTGCAAGCCCAGTTTGAGGAACTGCGTTTGTCTGAGGCCCAGGTGGTGCAGGCAGGCAGGCTGCCCAACCCGGGTTTCAGTTTCAGCCGTTTGCGTCGTGGCGACGAGCTGGAGCTGGAACGTGGCCTGCATTTCAACCTGGCGCGTTTGTTAGCGATGCCGTTGACCGGCGCGATGGAGGCGCGGCGCTTTGAACAAACCAAGGCCCAGGTGGCGATGGCGGTGTTGTCACTGGCGTTTGAAACCCGCAAGACCTATGTGCATGCCGTGGCGGCGCAAGAAAGTGTGCGTTACATGCGGCAGGTGAAACAGGCGGCTGATGCCAGCGCCGAGTTGGCGCGGCGCATGGAGCAGGTGGGCAACTTCAACAAGCTGCAACGTGCGCGCGAGCAAAGTTTCTCCGCCGAGGCCACCTTGAACCTCGCCCGCGCCGAACAACAGCAACAGTCCACCCGCGAGCGCCTGACACGTTTGCTCGGCCTGTGGGGCGCACAAACCCAGTTCACCTTGCCCGAGCGTTTACCTGACCTGCCGCAGCAGGCGCTGAACCTGCCTGACATCGAGCGCACTGCGCTGGCCCAGCGCTTGGATGTTCAAGGTGCGAAGCTGGCCGCCGAACACACCGCCAAGAATTTGGGGTTGAGCCGCACCACACGTTTCATCAACGTGTTGGAGTTGGGCCTGGCGCGCAACAGCAGCAACGAAGCTCCCACGCGGCGCGGTTGGGAGGTGGCGGTGGAGTTGCCACTCTTTGACTGGGGCGGCGCGCGTGTGGCCCAAGCCGAGGCGGTTTATATGCAGGCCGTGCACCGGGCGGCTGAAACCGCCATCAATGCCCGTTCTGAAGTGCGTGAGGCTTATCGGAATTACCGTTTGGCCCACGACATGGCGGCTTACCAGCGCGACGAGGTGCTGCCGCTGCAGCAACGTGTTTCCGAAGAGAACCTGCTGCGCTACAACGGCATGCTGATTGGTGTGTTCGAGTTGCTGGCCGATGCGCGCGCTCAAATCGCCAGCGTGAACGCGTCCATACAAGCGCTGCGTGATTTTTGGCTGGCCCAGTCCGACTTGGACATGGCCTTGATCGGCAAGCCCAACTTAACTCCAGCCCCTAGCCCGTCGATGGCTAAACAAGTGGCTGGCGAAGGACATTAAACCTAGATCCAGCAGTTGACCGCTTTCCTCCGCTTGCAATCTTCTATGGGCATTCAAATTTCCGTACACGATGACCATCACCTCTCAGGTGATAGCGCTACACACCCGATTGAGCTGCGCTTCGGGATGCTGGCGGCGTTGTTCCTCCTTGCGGGCATCAGCCCGCCGCGTCGTCACGCCTTGCCATCACCCCGAATCACAGCCCACTCGGGCGCGTCCAACCACCAGATCTAGGTTAAACATGAACGACTCTTCCAAACTTTCAAGGCGCAAGATGCTGGGCGGCGCGGGTGCCATCACGGCTGCCGTCGCCGCTGCTTCTGTCAGCAAAGTGGCCATGGCCGCCTTGCCCGAACCTGTCATCCAAACCAAACCCGACACCGTGCCGCCCGTGGTGCCTAAAACGGGTCGCCTCTACAACCCCGTGGTCACGCTCAATGGCTGGACGCTGCCTCGGCGCATGAACCAAGGTGTGAAGGAATTTCACTTGGTGGCCGAGCCCGTGGTGCGTGAGATGACGCCAGGCTTCAAAGCCCACCTCTGGGGTTACAACGGCCAAAGCCCGGGGCCTACGATTGAAGTGGTGGAGGGTGACCGCGTGCGCATTTTTGTCACCAACAAACTGGGCGAGCTCACCAGCATTCACTGGCATGGTCAGCGCCTGCCCAATGGCATGGATGGCGTGACGGGTTTGAACCAGCCGGGCATTCCACCCGGAAAAACCTATGTCTACGAGTTTGTGGCGCGCCGCCCCGGCACTTTCATGTACCACCCCCATGCGGACGAAATGGTGCAAATGGCCATGGGCATGATGGGTTTTTGGGTCACCCATCCGAAAACCAAACACCCGCTCATTGACGAGGTAGATCGAGATTTTTGTTTCCTGCTCAATGCTTATGACATTGATCCGGGCAGCTACACGCCCAAGATCATGACCATGCTGGACTTCAACTTGTGGAGTTGGAACAGTCGCATCTTCCCCGGCATTGACCCGCTGGTGGTGCGCAAGAACGACAAGGTGCGTATTCGCATAGGCAACCTCACCATGACCAACCACCCCATCCACTTGCATGGCCATGAATTTCTCATCACCGGCACCGATGGTGGTCCCACGCCCAAGAGTGCGAGGCAGTACGAGATCACCGCCGACATTGCGGTGGGCCAAATGCGTCAGCTCGACTTCTTGGCTGACGAAGAAGGCGACTGGGCCTTTCATTGCCACAAAAGCCACCACACCATGAACGCCATGGGTCACAACGTGCCCACCATGATTGGTGTAGACC
>JBJTHI010000116.1:0-10695 GCA_046094425.1 Burkholderiales bacterium
GAAGCGCTGCGCCGCAGTTGACGGGACACCAACGTTGGTTTGCGTTGGCACGTTATATCGCAGAAAGAATCCTCGCCTTTGTCCCCAACACCAACCTCCCGGAGACGGTCGCTACCGGGTAACTGAGGAAAATAGGATCAACGTCCGATGAAGAGAAGTGTGTGCAACCAGCGTCAAGCACAAGTGCCGGCTGGGTAAAGTTATGTGAAGAAGTGGCACCGTGACCGCCACGCATCATTTGGTGTCCAGTTGTATCCGATGTCACAGTTTTGACTGGATTGGAGCGGATCTCGGGCGATCAATGAGGATTTTTTCCCATCACCCGGCTACCAAACCGGGAAAAACGCAGCAAGCCAGGTCAGCGAGCAGCGCGTTGGACAGCCTCACCCATGGGGGCCAAACGCTCGGCATTCTGCGATTCACCTGAGGTGAAACCTAGGAAGGATTCACCCGCGCGTTTCAAGAACGGCACGGTCAAACTCTGATTGCCAGGCGTGCAGCGCGCGTAGGCAAACGGGCTTTTCAATAAAGCAGCAACAGCGTCGCGGTCGGCAGCAAACTCCACCAAACGCGAGCGGCCCGAGCGGCGACGCAGCTTGAGCAGCCCCCGGCTCTCCAAACGGTCTATCGACAAGGCCACGCGGTTTGGTGTGAGCGCCCCCGCCATGTGGTTCTGCCGCAGTTGGCCCACGGTACACACCACAGGCACTTCGTCTGCACCCAAGGCCAAAAGCACAGAGAGCGCCATCGCGTCGTCGTAGCTCTCCAGTCGGTGCAGCAGTTCAATGAAAAGGTCGTTGTAGGTCATGGTGGCATCCATCGCTACAACCATTATTCGTGGCCCGCCAAGGGGTGTGTTACCAAGTTTCACAGCCGGAAACCTGCACCATGGACTCCAACTTTATGTGCTTTTTTTATGAGCCATTCAATCGGCGGCTGCGCATTCCCAACCACTCGTTCACTGCCAATGTCGTCAGCACCACAGCACCACCCACCAACACCTGGTGGCTGGGTTCTTCTCCCGCACCCCACCACACCAAGGCAATGCCAAACACAATCTCAAGCAAAGCCAACAGCGCCATCTCGGGGGCGGGCAAATGGCGGGCTACCCGCACGGCCAAGATGCAGGGAATGGCCAGTTGAAACAGGCCGAGAAGCGCGAGCAAACCCAGGTCGTGCGGCGAACTGTGCCAAGGCCACGACAGTGGCCCGGTGACCAAAGACGACAAAACCGCGCCGATCAACAACGCGGGCAACAAGTCCACCGACGTTGCGGTGCGCCGAATTAAATTCCAATTGATGGCCGCGGCCAGTGGCACGCCCAGTGCGACCAGGCTGCCCGCGAGGTGGCGCGGGTCGCCGCTGAGGCCACTGCTGTACATCCAAGCGATGGCAGCGCCTGCAACAAGAATAGCCACCCAGGTGCGCTGCGGCACCTGCAAGCCCAGCATGAAACGTGCGAGCAAAGCAGCCATGAGCGGTGCGAGGCTCATGGTGATGAGCACATTGGCCACGGTGGTCATGGAGAGGGCCATCATGAAGCAGGTGAACATGCAGGCCCACATCAGGCCTGACAGCCACAGCACCTTCCCGCCCTTGAACTGCGTCAACGTTGCGCGGCCGTGTTGCCAAACGAAGTAAACCAGCAGAGACAGCGCGGTAAACAAACTGCGCCAAAACGTCACCTCAAACCCGCGCGCCGACTCCAGGTGGCGAGTCACCACACCTGCGATGCTCCACATCAGGGTGATGAGGAGCATGAGGAGGATGGCGCGGCGGTGAGTCATTCAGCACCCGTCATTCCCGCGAAGCCGGGAATTCAGTCGATGGTTGCGCGACTCTACGGTTGCGGCCATGGTTCGCAGCGTATGGATTCCCGCCTTCGCGGGAATGACAGGCTAAATCACTCCGTTGACAGCAAACGATCAAGCCGCTTCCCTCGCTGCCTTCTTCCGGTCATGTTCCTTCAAATGACGCTTGCGCACACGAATCGACTTCGGTGTAATTTCCACCAACTCATCATCGTCAATGAACTCCACCCCGTATTCCAAGGTGAGGTCGATCGGCGGCGTGATTTTGATGGCATCTTCTTTGCCCGAAACGCGGAAGTTGGTGAGCTGCTTGGTGCGGGTGGCGTTTACCACCAGGTCGTTGTCGCGGTTGTGGATGCCAACAATCATGCCTTCATACACCGGGTCATTCGCCTTCACGAACATGCGGCCTCGGTCGTCTAGTTTGCCCAGGGCGTAGGTGAAAATTTCGCCGTCATCCATGGAAATCAGCACGCCGTTTTTGCGCCCGCCAATCTCGCCTTTGTGCGGCTCATAGCCGTCAAAAATATTGCTGATAAGGCCAGAGCCGCGCGTCAGGTTCATGAACTCGTTGGAAAAACCAATCAGGCCACGCGCGGGAATGCGGTATTCCAGGCGCACACGGCCCCGGCCATCGGGTTCCATGTTCACGAGTTCACCTTTGCGCTCGCCCAGGGCTTGCATCACGCCGCCTTGGTGGCCTTCTTCAATGTCGGCCGTCACGAGCTCGATGGGCTCGTGTTTCTCGCCATTCACGTCGTGGAAAACCACGCGCGGTTTGCTCACGGCCAGCTCATAACCTTCACGGCGCATGTTTTCCAGCAAGATGGTCAAGTGGAGTTCACCCCGGCCCATGACTTCAAACACACCGTCTTCATCGGTTTCTTTCACACGCAGCGCCACATTGCTTTGCAGTTCTTTTTGCAGCCTGTCCCAAATTTGGCGGCTGGTGACGTACTTGCCTTCGCGGCCCGCCAGTGGGCTGGTGTTCACGCAGAAATTCATGGTCAGCGTGGGCTCGTCCACCTTGAGCATGGGCAACGGGGCGGGCTCAAGCACGCTGGTCACCGTAACGCCAATGCCTATGTCTTCAATGCCATTGATGAGCACAATGTCGCCGGGACCGGCTTCCGTCACCTGCACACGATCCAGGCCCTGGAAGGTGAGCACCTGGTTGATGCGGCCTTTCACAGCCTTGCCATCAGGCCCTTCCATGACCAGCACATCCATCGAGGGTTTGATGGTGCCTTGGCTGACTCGCCCCACGCCAATGCGGCCCACGAAGGTGGAAAAGTCGAGCGCAGAAATTTGCAACTGAAGCGGTGCCTCAGGGTTGCCCGCGTTGGGCGGCACATGCTTCAAGATGGTGTTGAACAGGGCCGACATATCGGGCCCCCACTGCTCGCCCGGCGTGCCTTCAGTCAGTGAAGTCCAGCCGTTGATGCCCGAGGCATACACCACGGGAAAGTCCAACTGCTCGTCGTTGGCACCGAGTTTGTCGAACAAATCAAAAGCCGCGTTGATGACGGCATCGGGCTTGGCACCGGGCTTGTCCACCTTGTTCACCACGACGATGGGCTTGAGCCCCAGCGCCAGCGCTTTTTTGGTGACAAAACGGGTCTGCGGCATGGGGCCTTCTTGGGCGTCGATCAAGAGCACCACGCCGTCCACCATGGACAAGGCGCGCTCCACTTCACCGCCGAAGTCGGCGTGGCCTGGGGTGTCCACGATGTTGATGTGGGTGCCTTCCCAGCTCACGGCGCAGTTCTTAGCCAGGATGGTGATGCCACGCTCGCGCTCGATGGCGTTGTTGTCCATCACAGTGTCAACCACTTTTTCATGTTCGGCGAAGGTGCCAGACTGGCGAAGCAATTGGTCCACCATGGTGGTTTTGCCATGGTCCACGTGGGCGATGATGGCGATGTTGCGGATCTGACGGGTCATGTTGAGCTCTCTGCGGTTTTCGTATTTGGATGGGTTTGGTTGATGTATTCACGCTGACCATCCACTACAAACCGTTCGCACTGAGCCTGTCGAAGTGCTGCGGTGGAGGCGCACGCTGGCTTCGACGGACTCAGCCCGAACGGAGTGTGTTGTGGCAGTAGACATCAGTTTCGATTCGAGACTTGGTATTGAACTTCTGTTGGGCTCAGGAGCCTCGTTGAAATCAATTCGCCAGCGGTCACATGACCACTGCCGAGGAAAGTGTGGGCAGGTGAGCCGTAGACACGAACATTCGGCGCATCCGGCAAGTTCAAACGACGCCGCATGCCACTCAAAAAGCGGCCTGCATCTACATCGTTCAGCATGACTTCAGGCCAGTCGGACAGCATGCAGTCTGCGGGCATCAGCACAGCATCACGCTCTGACTCACTCATGGTGGCCAGTTGTTCCAAGCTGTGGCTGTTGTCGACTGACAGGCTGCCGCTGCCGGTGCGGCGCAGCGCTTTGAGGTTGGCCCCACAATCCAAGTGCTGGCCGATGTCTTGCGCCAAGGTTCGGATGTAGGTGCCTTTGCTACAGCGCACATCCAGCACCCATATCGAATTGTCCCCTTCGACAATGTCGATTTGATGAATGGTGACAGTCCTTGCCTCACGCTCCACCTCGATGCCTTGGCGGGCATATTCATAAAGCGCCTTGCCGTCTTTTTTGAGGGCGCTGTACATGGGTGGCACTTGTTGGATCGGCCCGGTGAGTGCCGCACAAGCCGCCCGCATTTGTTCGCGGGTGACGTTCACCGCCTGGGTGGTCAATACCTGGCCTTCGGCATCACCCGTGGTGGTCGTCGCGCCCAACTGCAGCGTGGCGAGGTAACGTTTATCCGCATCCAGGCTCACTTGCGAGAACTTGGTGGCCGCACCAAAACACAGCGGCAACAAGCCCGTCGCCAAGGGGTCGAGCGTGCCGGTGTGGCCAGCTTTTTCAGCGCGGTACAGACGTTTGGCTTTTTGCAATGCGTCGTTGGTCGACAGGCCCACGGGCTTGTAGAGCAACAACACGCCATGCACCGCACGGCGTACGATTTTGGCGCGCGGTGGATGGAGGGTTGCCTGCACAGACATCAGTCGTCCTTGGCCCGGGTGGCGTTGGCTTGTTGAATCAAGAGGTTCAACTCAGCAGCACGTTCTGTCGTGCGGTCAAACACAAAGTGCAAGGTGGGCACGGTGTGAATGGACAGGCGCTTGAACAGGCCATTGCGCAGGAAACCAGCCGCCTCGTTGAGTGCTTCTTCGCACTCTTGGGGCTGCCCAATCAAGAGCGAGAAAAACACCTTGGCATGCGCATAGTCGGGCGTGACTTCGACCGCATGCAGCGTCACCATGCCGATGCGCGGGTCTTTGAGGTCGCGGATCAGCTCGGCCAGATCACGCTGAATCTGGTCGGCCACGCGGAAGCCACGGTTAGGGATGGAACGTTTGTGTTTCATGACTTGCTGGCCCTTCTCAGGCCGACCCACTTTGCAAAAACAAACCCCGCCTTCTTTTGAAAGGCGGGGTTCGGGACATGCCCTCTGCCGACCGCCTTAAAGCGTTCGCGCCACTTCCTTGACCTCGAAGATTTCCAACTGGTCGCCTTCTTTGATCTCGTTGTAGTTCTTGAGTTTGATACCGCACTCAAAACCGCTGGCCACTTCTTTCACGTCGTCTTTCATGCGGCGAACCGAATCGATTTCGCCGGTGAAAACCACGATGTTCTCGCGCAGCAAACGGAAGCGCGCACCACGGCGCACCAAGCCCGAGGTGACCATGGAACCGGCCACCGTGCCAATCTTGGACGCCACAAACACGGTGCGAATTTCGGCCGTGCCCAGCATTTCTTCGCGCTGCTCAGGGGCCAACATGCCAGTCATGGCGGCCTTCACTTCGTCTACCGCGTCGTAAATGATGTTGTAGTAACGCAAGTCCACGCCATTGTTTTCGGCCAGCTTGCGCGCACCGGCGTCGGCACGCACATTGAAGCCGATGATGACGGCCTTGGAGGCAATGGCGAGGTTGATGTCGCTCTCGGAAATGCCGCCCACCGCCGCATGCACCACCTGCACACGCACTTCTGCAGTGCTGAGTTTGACCAAGGACTGGGCCAGCGCTTCTTGCGAGCCCTGCACGTCGGCCTTGATGATGAGGGCCAGGGTTTGTGCTTCGCCTTGGCCCATGTTGTCGAACATGTTTTCTAATTTTGCGGCTTGCTGTTTGGCCAGCTTCACATCGCGGTACTTGCCTTGGCGGAAGGTGGCAATTTCGCGGGCGCGGCGTTCGTCGGCGAGCACAATGAATTCGTCACCAGCTTGCGGCACTTCTGTCAAACCTTGAATTTCCACCGGAATGGAGGGGCCGGCTTCGGTGGCCGCTTTGCCGTTTTCGTCCAACATGGCGCGCACACGGCCATAGCTGGAACCGGCCAACACCACGTCGCCGCGTTTCAAGGTGCCAGACTGCACCAGCACGGTAGCCACCGGACCACGGCCTTTGTCCAGCTTGGCTTCAATCACCAGGCCTTTGGCCAAGGTGTCTTTCGCGGCTTTGAGTTCCAACACCTCGGCTTGCAGCAGCACGTTCTCCAGCAACTCGTCGATGCCTTGGCCGGTTTTGGCCGACACAGGCACGAAAGGCGACGGGCCACCAAACTCCTCGGGCACCACCTCTTCGGCCACGAGCTCACTCTTGATGCGCTCGACATTCACGCCGGGCTTGTCAATTTTGTTCATGGCCACCACCAAAGGCACACCCGCCGCCTTGGCGTGCGAAATGGCTTCTTTGGTTTGCGGCATGACGCCGTCGTCTGCGGCCACCACCAAAATCACAATGTCGGTGGCCTTGGCACCACGGGCACGCATGGCGGTGAACGCGGCGTGACCGGGGGTGTCCAGGAAGGTGATCATGCCGCGTGGTGTGTCCACGTGGTAAGCGCCAATGTGCTGGGTAATGCCACCGGCCTCACCCGAAGCCACACGGGCGGTGCGAATTTTGTCGAGCAGCGAGGTTTTGCCGTGGTCGACATGGCCCATCACGGTCACCACGGGGGCGCGGGGGAAGACCTCGTGTTTAGCCTCGGCCTCATCGCCCTCGGTCAAGAAGGCTTCAGGATCGTCCAGCTTGGCAGCGAGCGCTGTATGGCCCATTTCTTCCACCACGATCATGGCGGTTTCTTGGTCGAGTTGCTGGTTGATGGTGACCATTTGGCCGAGCTTCATCAAATGTTTGATGACCTCGGAAGCCTTCACGCTCATCTTGTGGGCCAAGTCGGCCACGCTGATGGTTTCGGGCACGTGAACTTCTTGAACTTGTTGCTCAACCGGTGCGGCCACCACTTGTTGTGTGTTGTTGTCTTGGCGATCGCCACGGCGGCCACCACGCGGAGCGCGCCAACCGGGGCGCGTCGAGGTGGTGGGCGCAGCCGCGTCGCCGCGCCCTTTCACAGCACCGCGTTTTTTCGCTGCGTCGTCGGCCCAACTGGAAGATAACTTCTCAGACTTGATCGACTTTTTGTCTTTATCGCCCGGCTTGGCGGCCACGGGTGCCGCACCCGGCGCTGCGGTGGGTTTGTGGATGGTGCCCTTGATACCTTCTTTGGCGGCGTCCGCTTTGGGCGGTGCCTCTTTGGGCGGTGGCGCCTTTTTGGGCGCGTTCATCATGGCGCGAATAGCAGCGGCCTCGTCTTCAGCAGCTTTGCGGCGCTTGGCCAACTCTGCGGCACGCTGTTTCTCTTCGTCCACCACGTCAGCGGCTTTGATCACACGCAGCACGGGTTTGGCCGCTTCGGAGGTGGCTTCAGGCGCAAGCTCGGGGGTTGGTGTTGACTCAGCCACCACTGGAGCGTCGGCTTTAGCAGCCTTGCTGGTTTTGCTCGATTTACTGGACTTGCCTGCCGCCGCTTTGGCGGCCGCTTCTTCTTCCACCGCACGCGCAGCCGCTTCGGCAGCCTCACGTGCACGCTGTTCATTGGCCTCGCGCTCCAGGCGGGCAGCTTCTTCGCGTTGACGCTGCTTTTCCGCAAGTTCGGCTTCTTGCTTGCGCAGCAGTTCAGCCTGAGCTTGAGCTTCTACCTCACGGCGTTGCAGTTCGGCTTGCTGCGCCTCGTTCTTGCCGGTTTCTTCGGCTGCGGTGGTGGTGTCGTCGCGCTTAATGAAGGTGCGTTTTTTACGCACTTCCACCTGGATGGTGCGTGCCTTGCCTGACGCATCGGCTTGTTTGATTTCGCTCGTGGATTTACGGGTGACCGTGATTTTTTTGCGCTCGCTGCCCCCCGCCGTGCCATGGGCCGTGCGCAGGTAGTCGAGCAGACGTTCTTTGTCCGCGTCGGTCAAAGCGTCGTCCGTCGACGCCTTGCTGACGCCAGCCGACTGCAACTGTTCCAGCAGTGCGGTGGCGGAGCGGTTGAGCTCTGCGGCGAGTTGGGCGACGGTGGTCACAGCCATTGTTGAATCCTTGCTTGGGTCTAACTTTGAGTCTTGCTACGGCCTGGCATGAGGTTGAATGCTTGAGAAGCTCAGGTGGTGAACCAGTGCTCACGCGCTTTCATGATGAGGGCCTTGGCTTCTTGTTCTTCTATCTTGGTGAGTTCCACCAACTCGTCAACCGCCAAATCGGCTAAGTCGTCGCGGGAGTGGATGTTGCCTTCGGCCAAAGCGGAAATCAGCTCCGGCGTGATGCCTTCCAGGTCACGCAGGTTTTGCGACACGTCTTCCACTTTTTCTTCCTTCGCAATTTCCATGGTCAAAAGCGCGTCTTTGGCACGGGTGCGCAGCTCGTTCACGGTGTCTTCGTCAAAACCTTCAATTTCCAGCATTTCTTGCATGGGCACGTAAGCCACCTCTTCGAGAGAAGCGAAACCTTCGGCGATGAGGATGTCGGCCACTTCCACGTCCACGTCGAGTTTGTCCACAAACAATGCACGCACGGTGTCGGACTCTTGCGCTTGTTTGGTGTTGGACTCTTCAGCCGTCATGATGTTGATGCGCCAGCCCGTCATTTCCGAAGCCAGCCGCACGTTTTGGCCACCACGTCCAATGGCAATGGCGAGGTTTTCTTCGTCCACCACCACGTCCATGGCGTGGCGCTCTTCGTCTACCACAATGGATTGCACATTGGCCGGTGCCAAAGCACCAATCACGAACTGCGCCGGGTCTTCCGACCACAACACAATGTCCACGCGCTCGCCGGCGAGTTCATTGGTCACGCCATTCACACGCGAGCCACGCACACCGACGCAGGTGCCTATGGGGTCTACCCGTTTGTCGTAAGACACCACGGCAATCTTGGCGCGGGAGCCTGGATCACGGGCGCAGGATTTAATTTCCAACAAGCCTTGTTCAATCTCGGGCACTTCTTGCGCGAAGAGTTCCATCATGAAACCCGGGGCGCTGCGCGACAGGATGATTTGCGGGCCACGCAAGGTGGGGTCTACCTCGGCAATATAGGCACGCACGCGGTCGCCCACACGCAGGTTTTCTTTGGGGATCATGTCGGTGCGGCGCAAGCGGCCTTCCACACGGCCCGACTCCACGATGATGTCGCCTTTGTCCAGGCGCTTGACCGTTCCCACGAAAATCTTCTCGCCACGCGAGAGAAAGTCGGTCAACAACTGCTCGCGCTCGGCGTCACGAATTTTCTGCAAGATGACTTGTTTGGCCGCCTGCGCGCCAATGCGGCCAATCGACACGGAATCGACCGGCTCTTCAATGTAGTCACCCACCTCAATATCGGCGATTTGCTCTTGCGCTTCAAAGTGCAACACCTCGGAGTCCGGCAACTGCAAACCAGCCTCGTTGGGCACCACATGCCAGCGGCGAAAGGTTTCGTACTCGCCCGTTTCGCGGTCTACCGCTACGCGCATGTCCACTTCACCGCCGTGGAGTTTTTTGGAGGCTGAGGCCAAGGCCGCTTCGACGGCACCAAACACCACCTCACGCTCCACGCTTTTCTCGCGCGAGATCGCATCGACCAACATCAACAGTTCGCGGTTCATTGTTTATCGCCTCCGTCTGCTCTTTCTTGCGCTGGGGCTGGGTTCACCCCAGCCGCTACGTCACCCACCTCGGCCGGCGCAAACCGACGGCCTTTGAAATCCACCACCGGCACGAGCCGGGCTTCCTTGACCTCTTGCAAAACAAAATCCAGGGCCTGCTCCACCTTGCCCTCGGTAAACACCACACGCCAAGCGGCTTGTTCACTGGCCGGATCCAGCGCCTGCAACACACCCCGAAATTTCTTACGGCCTTGAAACGGCAGCTTCAAGGTGAGGTCGACTTCATGCCCCACAAAACGCTGAAAGTCGGCCGGTTTGCGAATCAAACGATCCAGCCCTGGGGACGACACTTCCAAACGTTCGTAGGAAAAATTCTCTACTTCCAAAACATGCTGCAACTGCCGAGTCACTTTCTCGCAGTCGTCCACGGTGATGAACTCACCATTCGGATCGCCCGCCACGCGGTCGATGTAAATGCGCAGCAAACCACGGGGCGCTCTCTCGGTTTCCACCAAGTCGTACCCCAAACCATTCACAGTGCGCTCTACGGTTAGATCCAAACTCACCAAGGTGCTCGACAAACTCAAAAATGAAAACGATTCAGCCAAAAAAAAATGGGGCTGGAAGAATCCGCCCCACGCAGCTTTCTTGGAAAACCAGGATTGTACCGCGCTCTCGGCGCCGTTTCAACAATCGGAACGCACCTGAGCGCATGATTCGACAGTTCCCAGGCGGCGCCAAAGCGGACGGCTCGCAGGCCCAGACCACCCCAGCAGCCATGCGAAAATCCCGCCACTTTTGACTGGGAGAACCCATGGGATTTCTGACTGGAAAGCGTTTTTTGGCTGAATCGTTTTCATTTTTGAGTTTGTCGAGCACCTTGGTGAGTTTGGATCTAACCGTAGAGCGCACTGTG
>JBJTHI010000117.1:0-2186 GCA_046094425.1 Burkholderiales bacterium
TGACCCAGTTCACGCAGTGGGTTCACCGTTCCGTGCAACTCGGCCAATTCGCGATGCACCTCGCGCATGAATTCGTGAAAATGCAAGCGGGCTTTGCGCTTTAAGGGCACGGCTTGGAAAAAGCAGTCCATCAAAAAGCTTTTCCCCCTCCCGACTCCGCCATACATGTACACCCCACGAGGCAAAGGCGGACGAGTGCCGAGCAGCTTGCCCAAGGTGCTTCGGCGACGTTGCACATAAACTGCCCATTCATCGGCACAGCGCTGTAGCGCATTGACCGCGTGCAGCTGGGCCGGGTCACTCTGGTAACCACGCTCGGTCAGCGTTTGGTGATAGAGCTCAGTGACAGACGGCATCAAAAATACTCAACCCAAATGAGAGCGGGGCACCCGATTCCGTTGCCCCGCTCGATACCCGTTCAGCGTTACTCAGGTTCAGAAGTTGAGCGTGCGCTTGTCAACAGCCAACGCAGCTTCCTTGATCGCTTCACTCAGCGAGGGGTGCGCATGGCAAATGCGGGCAATGTCCTCAGATGAAGCTCTGAACTCCATCGCCACCACAGCTTCCGAGATCAGTTCTGAGGCTTGGGGGCCCACAATGTGGACGCCCAAAATTTCGTCGGTCACCTCATCGGCCAAAAACTTCACCATGCCGGTGGTGTCACCCAAGGCCCTCGCCCGGCCGTTGGCCATGAAAGGGAAGGTACCTGCTTTGTAGGCACGACCTGCGGCCTTGAGTTGCTGCTCGGTTTGACCTACCCAAGCAATCTCGGGCGACGTGTAAATGACCCAGGGAATGGTGTTGAAGTTGACATGGCCATGTTGCCCAGCAATTCGCTCGGCAACGGCCACGCCTTCCTCCTCCGCCTTGTGCGCAAGCATCGGACCCCGCACGACGTCACCGACGGCCCACACATTAGGCAAGTTGGTTTTGCAGTCGTCGTCCACCACGATGGCACCGCGTTCGTCGAGTTGCAAGCCCACCGCTTCAGGGGCCAAGCCGACGGTGTTAGCTACTCGACCAATTGACACGATGAGTTTGTCGACCGCCAGAGTTTTGGCTTCTCCAGCTGCTGAGGTGTACGCAATGCTGACACCGCCTGCACCGGACGTCACTTGACCAATCTTCACGCCCAGTTCGATCTTCAAGCCCTGCTTGGTAAATGCCTTGTGGGCCTCTTTGGCGATCTGCTCATCCACGGCACCAAGAAATGTCGGCAGTCCTTCGAGGATGGTGACCTCGGCACCCAAACGACGCCAGACCGAACCCATCTCCAGACCAATCACCCCGGCACCAATCACACCCAATGTCTTGGGAGCAGCGCCGATGCGCAAGGCGCCGTCATTCGACAGGATGTTTTGCTCATCAAACGGCGCCCCAGGTAACTGTCGCGCATTGGAGCCGGTGGCGACAACGATGTGCTTGCCAGTTAATGTTTCCTCTTTCGAGCCAGAGACCTTGATCTCATAGCCACCGTCGACCTGCTTCACAAACGAGCCGCGTCCGTGAAAGAAGCTGATCTTGTTCTTTTTGAACAGGTACAAGATGCCGTCGTTGTTTTGTTTGACGACGTTGTCCTTGCGGGCGAGCATCTTGGACACGTCCATGCTCAAATTGCTCAGGCCGATGCCGTGATCGCCAAAGTGGTGGGCCGCTTGCTCGTAGTGCTCGCTCGACTGCAAAAGCGCTTTGCTCGGAATACATCCCACATTCGTGCAGGTGCCCCCCGGAGCGGGGCCACCTTTGTCGCTTTTCCACTCGTCGATGCAGGCGGTTTTCATGCCCAGCTGCGCCGCACGGATGGCCGCAATGTAGCCGCCAGGGCCGCCGCCGATGACGATGACGTCGAATTGATTACTCATGGTTTGAAGGTACTTTCAAATGGATTGCTTCAGTCGGAACGGCTCGTCGAGAAAATCTCTTCTCCATGAAAAGGAATGACAACACGAACACAACCAAAAAAAACCCAAGCAAATAGGGAAGCGCTGTTTCGTACTGCATGTCAGGAGAGATTTCTCCCGCAAGAATTAGCGCGACAAACGAAAAAAGTATGGCGACCATCAGCGAGAACGTAACGATTAACGCGTGCTTCACTTCCATCTCACTGGACAGTTGGTCACGATGGACTCAGAGGAGCCGCCAGCCGCAAAGATCTCCTCTACATATGACGCGCAGTTGTTTGGAAT
>JBJTHI010000118.1:0-8549 GCA_046094425.1 Burkholderiales bacterium
ATCAAGCCCTGGCCTCCAGCGGCAGCGGCTTGAGGGTGCTTTATGGCAAAGCCAGCGAAGAAATTCCGCGCTTGGCAAACCAACTTGGCGTGCAGGCCGTGTTCGCCAACCACGACGATGAGCCCTATGCCTTAGCCCGAGACGCCAAGGTACAACAGCAACTTGCCACACAAGGCATCGCATGGCACAGCAGCAAAGACCATGTGGTGTTTGAACGCAGCGAGGTACTCACGCAAAGCGGCAAACCTTATGGTGTGTTCACGCCGTACAAAAATGCGTGGCTGAAGAAGCTGAATTCGTTTTATCTCAAGCCCTATCCGGTCGAACCTTACCTGGGCTCACTCGCCCCCTTGCCCGACGGGTCAATCACCCTGCCCCCGCTGGCCTCCATAGGTTTTGACGACATGGATTCAGCACAGTTAGGGCTGCAGGGCGGCGAGGCCCAAGCCCAAGCTCTGCTGCAAGACTTTTTGCAGCGCATAGACAACTACGAGCGCACCCGCAACTTCCCCGCCATCAAGGGCCCAAGCTATTTGTCGGTGCATTTGCGTTTTGGCACCGTGTCCATCCGCCAGTTGGCCGCGCTCGCTTTTGAACGCGCGCAAACCGGATCCGAAGGTGCGGCGGTGTGGTTGTCGGAATTGATCTGGCGCGACTTTTATCACCAGGTGATGCACCACCACCCCCATGTGGTAAACAGCAGCTTCAAGATCGACTATGACCGCATTGAGTGGGAACAAGGGCCACAGGCTCAAGAACTGTTCGCAGCCTGGTGCGAAGGCCGCACGGGCTACCCGCTGGTCGATGCAGCCATGGCCCAAATCAACCAAACCGGCTACATGCACAACCGCTTGCGCATGGTGGTGGCAAGTTTTTTAACAAAGGATTTGGGATTGGATTGGCGCTGGGGTGAGCGTTACTTCGCCGAGAAATTGAACGACTTCGACCTCGCCGCCAACAATGGCGGCTGGCAATGGGCCTCATCCAGCGGCTGCGACGCCCAGCCCTACTTTCGCATCTTCAACCCAGTGAGCCAGAGCGAGAAGTTCGACCCACAGGGCAAGTTCATTCGTCGCTATTTGCCGCAACTGGCAGGCTTGAGCGACAAGGACATCCATGCGCCGTGGTTGGCCAAACCAATCTCATTGACTTCAGCCGACGTGAATCTCGGCGTCAACTACCCGTTCCCCGTGGTCCAGCATGACGAAGCCAGAGAGCGAACACTGATGCGGTATGCGGTAGTGAAAAACAAAGACAGTTGAACCGCTGTCTTTGACTCAGAACAACTCGACGTCGCCCGTCTTGGAGTCGTCTTCCAGTTCGCCTTTGGCGACCAAGTCAGCATGGCTGTGGACACAGTTGCGGCCGTGGCCTTTGGCGTAGTAGACGGCTTTGTCAGCGCGTTCAAACGCACCGCTTGGCGTGTCACCCGCTTTCACCAAGGTAAACCCAACACTGATGGTGATACGGCCGACTTGAGGGAAGGCATAGGCTTCTGTATTGGCGCGCAAACGTTCAAATGCCTGGGCGGCATCTTCTTCATGGGCGCAGCGCATCAACACCACGAACTCTTCACCACCGAAACGGTAGAGGCGATCGTGAAAACGGAAGGTGGCACGCATCAAACGCGACAGCAGCAGCAGCACCTCATCGCCAATCAGGTGGCCATAGGTATCGTTCACGCGTTTGAAGTGGTCAATGTCGAGCACGCCCAAGTAAGTGCCGCCAGTTTGCTCGCCACGGCGCTCCGGATCAGGTGCATGTGGCATCTGCGGCTCGGCAGTGGCTTTGAGGAAGCTCTCGTCAAATGTCTTGCGGTTGAGCAAACCCGTCAGCGTGTCGCGCTCACTGTAGTCCAGCAACCCTTGAAAGTTGCGATAGATGCGCATGATGCTACCCACCAGACGCTGCTCGTCGTTGGACAGCGGCACACTGGACTGGATTTCCATCACAGCCACCACATCACGGTCGGTAGCCACAGGAAAGACGGTGACGTGGGAGGAGCCACTGGGAATCTGGGTGATCTCCCGTGAGTTCATGGCCGACACCCTGTGAGGATACTCACTGAGCAGAGGCAAGTTTTCTATGTCAACCCAAGCCGGATCTGCTGTGGCAACCATGTCTTGTTCGCCCAGACGCGCTCGGGTCAACCAGCGCTCTTGACCGCTGTCCCCAACGGGTCCGTAAATGGCAACGGACTGCGGTCGCAGCAAGTCCTTCATGGCGCTGACGAGGGTGACATCCAGGACATCGCGGTCGCGATAGCCTGTGAGGTCGGCGAGGTGGTCAACTAATTGGGACATGGTGACAGCATAACCCGGGAATTGCCTTGTTTCTTTTATTTACACCAGGACATTCATGGAGGTGTAGCGACTGACCAAAGCCAACAACTCGTCTTCAGCATAGGGTTTGCCAAGGTAGTGGTCAACACCGAGCTCACCCGCATAGTCACGGTGTTTCTGCGCAATACGCGAGGTAATCATGATAACGGGCAGGTCTTTGATGCGCTCGTCGTTGCGGATGTTGCGCACCAGGTCGAAGCCGTCCATGCGTGGCATTTCAATGTCACTGAGTATGACACGGGGTTTCTCGTCGGCCAACAGCTCCAGTGCCTCCAAACCGTCTTTGGCCAGTACCACGCGGTAACCTTCACGCGACAGCAAACGTTGGGTGACACGACGCACGGAGAGGGAGTCGTCCACCACCATGACCAAAGGCGCAGCCGGTGCAGTGGGCTGCGTGACCACGGGCACCACCACACCCTGTGCTGGGGTGTGGAAAGCCGCATGGGTCACCGAACGTGCAGACTCGCCATACACCGTGGCCAAGGCCACCGGGTTGTAAATGAGTGCCACACCACCCGAAGCCAGCAAGGTCATGCCCGCCAGACCAGGCATGCGTGAGAGCTGAGGCCCGAGGTTTTTCACCACCACCTCCTGGTTACCCAAAACTTCATCCACGTGCACGGCCACACGTTGCTGCGCACTGCGCACCACCACCACCAACTTCATGCGGGCCGCAGGGTCTTCGCTCTTGGCACTGACTTGCAACAAAGCACCAAGCCAGAAGAAAGCCACTGGGCGGTCACCAAACACATAGGTGCCCGTGGCATAGGCTTTGTCCACTTCAGCGCTTGGGGTGCGCCTGACGATTTCCACCAAATTGGAGGGCACAGCCACAGTGACATCACCGCAGCGCAGCATCACCACCTGCGTGACGGCGGTGGTGAGTGGAAGCAACAGTTTGACGCTCGTGCCTTGGCCCATGGAGGTCGCCGTTTCAATGCGACCACCCATGGCGTTCACTTCGGAGCGCACCACGTCCATGCCGATGCCACGCCCGGCCAGCTCGGTGACTTTGTCAGCCGTCGAGAAACCGGGTGTGAAGATCAAGTTCGCCAGTTCGGCGTCAGACACTTGCGCGCCATACTGCAACAAACCCATGCCCTCGGCTTTCTCCCGAATACGCTGAAGGTTCAAGCCGGCGCCATCGTCGCGGAATTCCAAACCCACTTCGTTGCCTTCTTGGGTCAAGGACACGACGATGGAGCCCACCGGGTCTTTGCCGGCTTGCTGCCTCACCTCGGGGGATTCCACACCGTGGGTCACGCTGTTGCGCAGCAAGTGCTCGAAGGCGCCGGTCATGCGGTCCAGCACACCGCGGTCAACCTCGATGGAGCCGCCCACCAAGTCCAAACGAACTTGTTTGCCAGTTTCTTTGGCTGCTTGACGAACCACGCGGTAAAGCCTGTCGGACAAACCTTCAAACTCCACCATGCGGGTGCGCAGCAGGTCGTCTTGCAGGTTGCGGGTCAAACGTGCTTGAGCAGCCAGTTCGTCCTCGGCACCTTCCACGGTGCGCTGCAAGGTGCGCTGCACGGTGGCCACGTCGTTGACAGACTCGGCCATCATGCGGGTGAGTTCCTGGAAGCGGGTGAAACGGTCGAACTCCAGCGGATCGAAGGATTGATCTGCCGCTTTAGCCGCTTCCAGCCGCGAGGTCATTTGCGTTTCGCCTTGCAACTCAATATCGCGCAACTGCATGCGCAAGCGCTCCAAGTTGTCGGTCAAGTCGCTCAACGTGCCGCGCATTTGGGACACTTCAGACTCAATGCGGGCCCGGGTGATACTGACCTCACCTGCCTCGTTCACCAGACGATCCAGCAGCGGGGCGCGCACGCGCACCGAGGACTGTGCATTGCCAAGCTGGTTCTGTGCCTGGCGCACCACCACAGACGATTGACTGAAACGCGACCAATCTACCTCAGGCAGATTGGCGAGCTCATCAGCCACAGGAATCACCGGCGCTGGCGCCAAACCAGGAGCAGCCGAGTCATTGGCTGGGCTGGGTTGATCGCTCACAGGGGTACGAGCGGCGTCGTTCGCCGCACCGGCTGACACTGCCGTATAGACCGGTGGCTCGGGCAAGGAGACCAAGGGCATCAAACCCGACAAACCCTGGCGCGACTCCACCAAAGGCGCACTCTTGGCAGCGTCTTCAGCCTGGGCCAGGGCCTGCTCATACGAAGCCGCGTCGCGGGCACGCAGGATGTCGAAGGTGTGGGTCAGCGCGTCGGCGCTGGATTCCAGCGCACGCACATCGGCGGCCAGCGGCTCGTCCATGGCCATCACCTGCTCAACCCGGGTTTCCAGGCGGTGTGCCAATTCGCCCAAACGCATGGCACCGGCCAAACGTGCTCCACCCTTGAGGGTGTGCAGGGTTCGCATGCAGGCGGAACCCTTGGACTTTTCACCCGGTGCCGCCACCCAAGCACGCATTTCTGCAGACAAGCGGGGCAACAGCTCTTGTGCTTCTTCCTCAAAGATAGGGAAAAGATCCATGTCCACGGCGTCGACCGCGTCTATGTCTTCTTCACCTTCTTCGCGTAGTGCAGCGTGCACGACGTTGGAGCGGGTCGCCTCGGGTGACAAAGCGGCCAGCGGTTTGAGTTCCGTGCCAGCCAAGGCGTCTACCAAGGCTTCTGGCGGCAAAGCACCCCAAGCCGAATCTGCGGCACGCGGGGTTTCGGGCTCTGCCGCAAGCAGTTCGTCCCGTTGAGACTCCATCGCCGCGCGTTCTCGGGCTGCAGTGGCTTCTTCCAAACGTTTGGCGGAGCTGATTTCGTGTTCAGCCAAACGACGCAGCAGCTCAGGCTCGGGTTCTTTGAGGAAGCCAGCAGCAAACTGATGCAACAAGTGGCGAACTTCTTCGGCGACCGCACCAAAAAGCAAAGCCTCGTCGTCGGTGCCGTGACCAATGGCTTGAGACCGCATCAAGGCATGCTCCAAAGAACGTGCCATGTGCGACAAGTCAGCGAACCCGACGGTGGCCGAGCTGCCCGCCAAAGAGTGCGCCAATGCTACCGAGGTCTCGCTGGCAGGCCGGTGCAGTTCAAGCGCCCATTCGGCCAACTCCGTGCTCAAGCGGCGGGAGAGTTCGTCGGCTTCATTCAAATAAATGTTGAACAGCGGGATGCTGATGCGCAGCGGCCCTACCCATTTGAATTGATCGTCGTCAGGGGCTGACGCGGCTTCAACAGGCTGAGGCAGTGGATCGGGAGACAGGTTGAGCAGGCTGTTGGAAAAGTCTGCGGGGCGCGACACCGCTGACGCAGATCGAGCCGGCTCGACTTCGTCAGAAAAGTCGACCAGGTCAATCTCGATCATTTCAATCGAATCATCCACCGTCGGCATGCGCGGGCTGCTTTGCAAGGGATCGAGTGGCAGCGGCTCGGTGGTCACATGCTCGAACGCTTCAAGCATGAGGGGGTAGTCGGTGTTGGCCCAGGTGGGTTTGTCCAACACGCTGGGCACAGCATCACGAGGGGGCGGGGGAGGGGCAAATTCATGTGCCTGAGGAAGTTCTGAGGCAGATCCCGCAGGGATGGCCTCGTCCTCGCCCAACTCGGGCAAACCGATGTCCGCGACCACAGACGCGAGTGGGGAGACCGTGACACCCACCTGTTCATTCATGTCGAGCGACAGTGAAGGCAGGGGAGTGTCAGAAACATCCTCGCTCTGAGCAACAGCGGCAGCAGGTGGTGCCTGGAAGGACAGGTCTATCTTGGACAACAAGTTGTCCACCGCTATTCCAGCTGCGGAATCTGCTGCAGGCAGCGGCACATTCAAAGTGCCGGGTTGCGTCAACGCAGCGGCCTGTGATTCCAGCCGCACCGCAGGCGCGGCCCCCTTGAGCGCTTGCGCCGCCTGGGCGACAGCGTTGGCAGACAGACCCGCATCCTGACCGGAGGCAATGGCCAGCACCCAATCGCCCAAGTGGTCGATAGCCCACTGGGTGAAGTCCATCAAGGCGTTGTCGTCGGCAGATGCCTCGGCCAAACGGGTGTTGTAGATTTGTTCGCACGTCCAGGCGGCTTCGCCAAATTCGCGCAAACCCACCATGCGTGAACTGCCCTTGAGGGTGTGAAAGGCACGTCGCAAAACAGTGAGTTCTTCAAGCTGACCCGGCTCATCACGCAAAGAAGCCAATGCCGCTCTGGCGTTCTCCAGCACCTCGGAGGCTTCCTCCAAGAAAATGTCCCGCATTTCTGTGTCTTCGTCGCCGCTGGCTTGGGCAAGCTGCGGCGCTTGCGCCGGTTTGGAAGCCGAGGTGAGGATGGGGCTATCCAACTCATCCAATCCGACAGGACCGGAGGCGGTGTGCACAAAGTCGGCTAGCGCCTCGGAAACATCACCGCGCATGGCGGTAGCGGTTGATTCATCAGGGGCTCGCTGCAACGCAGATTGCGCGCTCAAGGCCATGGCGGCCAGCGCCGACTGATCCGCCGCATGCGCCTCCTGAGAGAGTTGCTCCAGGCCACGTGCTACATCGGCCAGCGGAACATCGTCGCTGGCAGCACTGAGTGAGAGTGACTGAACTTGCTCAATCAAACGCGATTCGACCTGGGGCAGCGTTGTACTAAAACCCGAGGTCGAACGCCCCGACTCCCCCGGGGCACGCGGGCCACGCCCCATCACAGGGGCGAGCACGCCCGTTTGCGGGTCATAGACGAACAACGATTTGGCCAAGTGCGGCTGCACACTGAGCATGTCGATCAAAAAGCCCAGCGCGCCCAAATTGCCAGCCAAACGATCGAAAACGCCCGCCTGCTCAATGTGTTCAACGTCCACCTCGGTCGAGGCCAAACCGTCCACTTCGTCCCGCATGCGCAACAAGGCCGCCGAGGCTTGATCCATGCCCAGTACAGACAGCACACCCCGCATGGAGGAGAGTTGGTTGGGCACAGAGACCAAGACGTCGCGCTGTGTGGGGTTTCGGAAAAACTGATCGATTTGTTTTTCTGCTTCAGAGAGCGACGCGCGCAACTCTTGCACCACGCTGCCCATGGTCTGGCGATCGGAGACGCGGCGGTAGAGATCCTCAATCCATCCTTCCAGCACCTCGGGCGCAGCACCTTGGCGCACCGATGCCATGCGCTGGGCCAACCGACGCACTCGGGGTTGCTGGCTCTGCGGGTCGAGTTCGCCGTCTTCCAAACACGCTTCAACGTAGAGCAAACTGGTGGCCACTTCCATGGCCAAGGCCGCAGGAGGCGCAGCGCCCGATTGCTGGGGAATGGCCACTGCCTGCATCAATTCAGAGGCCAACAACTCACCGACAGGGAACAAACGCTTGAGTGAATCACTGACCAAGGAGAACTGCTCGTTCAAGCCAGCCAGTCGATGCATTTCGCCACCTGCCACAGCCGACCATGAGTCTTTCGCAGCCCCCACACGTTTACGTGCTTGCGCCAGAGCGGAGGGGTCGAAGCGCCCAAGACTGCTGTTGGTGTAGTCGGCCGCCTGGTGCTCGTCCAAATGCCAGGCCTGTCGCACGGCACTCAAACGCGGCAGCGGCATGCCACCGACTTCGGGCACGGCCTGAGCACAGAAAAACAAAATGTCTTGCGCCAAGCGTTCAGACACATCGTTCTGACCACGCGAAACAATGCGCAGTTGCGAAAGCAAACGCGACGCCAACCGTTTGCTGTACAAATCCGACTTGACCAGCCCGGACGCCTGCGCCTCAAACGCGCCTGCCGCCATTTTCCAAAGCGATGCGGTTTGGGTTTGCTTCGCACCTGCGCCCAAACCCGCAAAGATATTGCTCAAGCGGGTGAAAACCGCGCTGGATGCGCCGCGCATCATGGTGAGCAATTGCTGCTCAAGGGCCGTTTGCGTGGCAGCGTCTGGATCGCGCGGGGTGGCGCTGGCGTCTGCCGGGAGTTCATGCCATTGCCAATCGACCGTCCACAAATCAGCGGGGTGAATGCGGTCTGCCCCCGCAATCTCTTGCACTGCGCGGTACTGGGGAAACAGGGCCAAGGGGGAAACTTGGTTGCCAGCCAACAAACGTGAGATGTAGTCGAGCAAAGCGAAGGACGCTTTTTCAATGTCGTCCACCACCAAAGAAGTCAACTTGCCGGGTTTGGCCACATAACGCTGCACTGCAGCTTCACTGGCACGCAGCAAGGTGGCCGCTGCCGACAGCCCCACCAACTCCAAAGCACCCACGCCTTGGTGAATTTGCGCCCGTGCGCTGCGCAACAC
>JBJTHI010000119.1:0-30821 GCA_046094425.1 Burkholderiales bacterium
TTGCTGTGCGCGTCGAATCCAGCCATCGCCAAGGTGCTTTGTGTGTTCATCGCTCTATAACGCCTTTGCTTCAATATGCGTGGACTTGTTCAGCGTTTCCTTAGACAACATCAATAATTTTTTCGACGATTTTATTGTTTATTTGATTTTCTCTCTTCCGTACAGTGTGTTCTGGCCCATGGGGGTACACAACGGAGTTTGTTAATGAAGATTGCTTTACTGGGCGCGGGGCATATTGGTCAAACCATCGCGCGATTGCTAAGTGCATGCGGGGACTACCGGGTGACCGTGATGGATCAAAGCGCGGCATATTTGAATACTTTGGCCACTGAAGGCATTGCCACGCTGGAGATTGACGGTGCGGACAAAGCCGCCCTGGTGCGCGGCTTGCAAGGCAACGATGCCGTGGTAAATGCCTTGCCGTATCACTTGGCGATACCGGCCGCACAGGCGGCTTTGGCGTGCGGCTGTCACTACTTTGATCTGACTGAGGATGTGGCAGCGACCAAGGCCATCAAGACGTTGGCCAGTGATGCACCAACGGCCTTCATGCCGCAATGTGGGCTGGCACCGGGCTTTATTGCCATCGTTGCGCATCACTTGGCAAAACAATTTGACGAAGTGCGCGACATTCAGATGCGTGTGGGAGCATTGCCCGCCTTTCCTACCAACAAGCTCAAATACAACTTGACTTGGAGTGTGGATGGGCTGATCAACGAATACTGCCACCCCTGCGAGGCGATCCTGCAAGGCGAGGCGATCTCGGTGCTGCCACTGGAGGGGTTGGAGCACTTCAGCCTGGATGGCACGGAATACGAGGCCTTCAATACCTCTGGCGGGCTGGGCACGTTGTGCGAAACCTGGGCGGGCAAGGTGCGCAACCTCGATTACAAAACTGTTCGCTATCCAGGACACCGAGATTTGATGAAATTTCTGCTCGATGACCTCGGGCTAGCGGCAGATCAGGAGCAACTCAAAAACATCATGCGCAAGAGCATGCCAGCCACGATGCAGGACGTGGTGTTGGTGTTCGTCACGGTCTCTGGAATGAAAAAAGGTGTACTGCTGCAGGAGGTTTTTGCGCGCAAAATTTTCGCAGACCGCGACGCCAAAGCGCCTTTGAGTGCAATTCAAATCACCACGGCTGCTGGTATTTGCGCTGCAGTGGATCTCTTCCGGCAAGGGTGTTTGCCCAAGCGCGGCTTCATTCGGCAAGAGGAAGTGGCGTTACCGGATTTTCTGGTCAACCGGTTTGGCAAAGTCTATGAACAACTGCGCCACGTCGAGTCGATTGCGTGATGGGCTGTCAATGAACTCTATCCTTGTGCCGCTTTTGTTTTCGCTTCACACATGAAATCCAATATGCATCCCCTCGTTGCTGACCAATCGGCTGAACTGCTGGAACGACTGGGTGTTGCCCGCGCGCTATACACCCAGGGAACATGGCCCGCTCGATCGCCAGTGGATGGCAGTGTGACTGGCCATGTGATTGCGGCTTCTGTGGCCGACATGCAAATCGCTGTCGGAAGGGCGCAAGCCGCCTTTTGGCAGTGGCGCAGCGTGCCCGCCCCCCAGCGCGGCGAGTTGGTGCGTCTATTCGGCGAAGTGCTTCGCACGCACCAAGCCGATCTGGCTGCGCTGGTCAGCCTTGAGGCGGGAAAGATTGCAAGCGAAGGCTGGGGCGAGGTGCAGGAGATGATTGACATCTGCGACTTCGCAGTAGGCCTGTCTCGCCAATTGCATGGCTTGACCATTGCAAGCGAGCGTCCCGGCCACCGCATGATGGAGCAATGGTTGCCCTTGGGTGTGGTGGGCATCATTTCAGCGTTTAACTTCCCAGTTGCGGTATGGGCGTGGAACAGTGCATTGGCCTTGGTGGCGGGTGATAGCTGTGTGTGGAAACCGAGCGAGAAGACGCCCCTGACCGCGCTGGCGACCCAGTCGCTGTTTGAGAAGGCTTTGAAGGCGTATGAGGCTCGTGGTCATAGCGTGCCCGTGGGACTCAGCCAAGTCCTGATTGGAGGTGCCGAGCTAGGCGACGCACTCGTCACCGATGCGCGCGTGTCGTTGGTCAGCGCCACCGGCTCTACCCGCATGGGGCGTATCGTCGGCCCTAAAGTTGCGGCCCGTTTTGGGCGATGCTTGCTGGAGCTGGGGGGCAACAACGCTTTGATCGCGTCCAACCAGGCTGACCTGGATCTGGCGGTGCCTGCGATTGCTTTCGGAGCCTGGGGCACTGCGGGTCAGCGCTGCACCACCACGCGCCGTCTTATCGTTCACCAAGCGGTGCACGACCAGCTCGTAGATCGCCTGGAGAGGGTGCGCCTGCAACTCAATGTGGGTCACCCGTTAGCCGAGGGCACGCTTGTCGGCCCCTTGGTGGATCAGCAGGCGTTTGAAGCGATGCAGGCTGCATTGCTCGCGGCCAAGGCACAAGGCGGTACGGTGCGCGGGGGACAACGTGTGCTCGAGCAGACCTACCCCAACGCCTACTACGCGGTGCCTGCCCTGGTGACCATGCCTGGCCAGACCGAGGTGGTTTGCCGTGAGACTTTTGCGCCCATCCTCTATGTGATGCGCTACGAGACCTTGCCGCAGGCTATTGAGCTGCAAAACGCTGTGCCGCAAGGGCTGTCCAGCGCAATTTTCACCACCGACATTCGTGAAGCAGAGACCTTCATGTCTGCCATCGGCAGTGACTGCGGCATTGTGAACGTCAACATCGGCACCTCGGGTGCTGAGATCGGCGGCGCTTTTGGTGGAGAGAAAGATACCGGTGGGGGTCGGGAGTCGGGCTCTGACGCTTGGCGTCAGTACATGCGTCGTGTCACCAACACGGTGAACTACAGCAACCGCCTGCCGCTGGCGCAAGGAGTGAAGTTTGATGTGTGATGTTGGTATGACGGGTGTTTGGAGACTTGTACAGAGCGTGTTGGGTGAAGTTGCGGCCAAGTTGGTTTTTGGGCAGATGCAAGTGGAGTCCCGCTTGCTCAAGCCGATCACTTCGACGGTGAGTCGTGCCGAGATGGCACAAGCGTTGAATATGGTCTTGTTTCATGACTTGCAACAGCGTGTGCCTGAGGGGCTGGCTTATGTGCAAGATGTGGTGTCCGGCGGCGGCCAAATCACACTGGACCATGGGGCACTGCGAACCGTTGCTTGGCCCAGCGGAACGTTGCCAGCGGGCGAGGCCTCCATCTCGCGTGTGCTGCGCCCACTTGGATTTCAAGTGAGCCACACCTACCCCCTGCCCAAACTCAAAATGACAGGTCGGGCCTGGACACATGTGGACTTTCCCGAGACCATCTCGCAGTTCTTCGTGTCAGAACTGCATCCCGAGCTATTCAGTGCCACATTTCAATTGGCAGTGACTCGGGTGGTGGCCAGTAGCGTGGATCCGCTGGCAGCGCAGGACGTGGCACGCTTGGAATGTTTGAGCCGAGATGGCGTTTTGCCTTGGCCATGTGCGATCGAACTTTTGCCAAGAATCATCGCTTGCTTTGCTCGCCAACACAGCAAACCTTTGTTCTCTGACTACGAAATTCTGCGCGCTGAGAGTGCGGAGATGGCCTGGATCAGTACCGAGGGCAACGCTTTCAACCATGCCACGGATCGTGTTCGTGACGTAGAGGCTGTTTCCGCAGCGCAGCGCCAGTGCGGTCGCGCGGTCAAAGACACCATTGAAATCAGTCGAAGTGGCCGCATCAAACAAACGGCTCTGCGTGCGGCAGTCGTCACACGCGAGTTTTTGCAGGGCAACGATTGGGTGCGCCGTGAGGTGCCGGGTAGCTTTTTTGAGTTCATAGAGCGCGAACGTTTGCCGTGCGGCGCGCTCGATCTTGCATTTGACGCAGGCAATGCAAGCGCTATTTTCAAGATGACGGCCAACGAGGTGTGATCGAGAAACACCTTCACCGCCACGCCCATCATCCGTACAGCCGTGTCCCACCTGGATCCTTAAGTTCTAAGCCCCGTCACCCGATAAGGCGAAAAGCACTGTCTTGTGGAATCTGGGAGCTCTTGATGTCGTCTTTGCACCGTGTTCTCGTCCCTCTGTGGGGTACCGTTGCGGCCCTTGCCCTGTGGGGCTGTGGCGGGGGCGGTGGAACCACGGCCAACACCCCACCAGTACCCAGTAATCCGGCGCCTGCACCAACTCCCATTGCCTCTCCGCCAAGCCCTGCCCCGGTTGCTGCCGCCCCGCTGGTGCAGGGTCGTTACGACATCGGCAACCCGGTGCTCACCACCTTGTTTGTGAGCACCACCGACAACGATGCCAACGATGGCCTCAGCAGTGTCGCGCCACTTCGCACCTTGACCGCTGCTTGGCAAAAGGTACCGCGCGGAACGCTCGCGGGCACCGGCTACCGCATCTTGCTGGCACCCGGCACTTACCCCGAAGCCAGCTTGCCCAATTACATGGACGGGCGACACGGCAGCCGCGACTTCCCCATCCTCATCACCGCTGAAACCGCAGGCACGGTGACCTTGGCGGGCGACTTGAATGTCTACGACGTGCGCCACCTCTACCTCGTCAACCTGAACATCACCCCACAACCCGCGGGTGATGCCCTGCACTGCGAGTTGTGCCAGCACTTGCTGCTGCGCGACAGTGTGCTCAGTGGCGGCAACCGCGTGGCGCAAGAAACCATCAAGATCAACCAGTCCCAACATGTTTACCTGGAAGGCAACAACATTTCGGGGGCTTGGGACAACGCGATTGACTATGTGGGCGTGCAGTACGGCCATGTGGTGGGCAACACCATCCACAACGCGGGCGATTGGTGTCAGTACGCCAAAGGTGGCTCGGCATATTTGCGCGTGGAAGGCAACACCTATACCAACTGCGGCACCGGTGGTTTCACGGCGGGCCAAGGCACGGGCTTTCAGTTCATGACCTCACCCTGGTTGCACTACGAGGCCTACGACATTCGTTTCATCAACAACGTGGTGCACAACGTGGAGGGTGCCGCCATTGGCGCACAGGGCGCTTTTAATGTGCTGTTTGCCCACAACACCTTCTACCGCATCGGCAGCCGCAGCCATGTGTTCGAGGCCGTGGCCGGCCTGCGCAGTTGTGACGGCCAGCCTGGCGACGCAGGGCGCGAGCGTTGTCAGCAATACCTGAATGCAGGCGGCTGGGGCACCACCGTGGTGGACAACGGCAGCAACGCGGTGCGCATTCCCAACCGCAACGTGCAAGTGGTCAACAACATTTTCTACAACCCCACGGGCAGTGGCAGCCGCTGGCAGCACTTTCAGATTTTCGGTGCGCTTGCCAATCCTGCTGGAAGTAATGTGCCCTTGGATGCACGCAGTGATGCCGGGTTGGTGCTGCGCGGCAACGTGATTTGGAATGGCCCGTCCAACCACCCACTGGGCATAGAAGATGGCAGCGCTTGCCCCGCTACCCACGCCACTTGCGCGCCCAATTTGTTGACGGCGCAAAACAGCATCAATGCACTGGAACCCCAATTGGCCAACCCGGCTGCGGGTGATTTTCAGCCTGCCGGTAATGGCAACGTGGCCAGCTTTCCCGTTGCGGCGATCACGAACTTTGTTTGGACGGATCTGCCCACCACACCAGCGGTTCCCCATGGCGGCACCGACAACACGGTAAGCCACAACATGCTTGGGCAAGCCAGAAGTGCCATCAACCGCGTGGGGGCGTACTGATCCCCGCCACCTGCGGGTCGTTTCATGCCAAGCACCAGGCCCTAGACTGCACGCTCTTGGTTCTCGGAGCTCCTCATGAAATTTGCTGTTGCCGGTGGCGCTGACCTGCCACCTTCTGTGCCCCATTGGATCAACGGGCAACAGGTGCCAGGCGCGGGTGGTCGACGCGAGCCTGTGTTCAACCCCGCCACAGGACAAGTGGTGCGCCACGTGGTGTTGGCGAATGAAGCCGAAGTGACGGCAGGGGTCACCGCTGCAAAACAAGCCTTTCCCGCTTGGGCCGAAACCCCACCCATACGCCGCGCACGTGTGCTCAACCAGTTTCTCGCTTTGATGAATCAACACAAAGACGAGCTGGCCGCCCTCATCACTTCGGAACACGGCAAGGTGTTCAGCGATGCCCAGGGCGAGGTGATGCGCGGCATCGACATCATCGAATTTGCTTGTGGTGCGCCGCAATTACTCAAAGGCGACTTCAGCGATCAAGCCAGCACCGGTATCGACAACTGGATTTGGCGACAACCCCTCGGCGTGGTGGCCGGTGTCACGCCGTTTAACTTTCCCTGCATGGTGCCCTGTTGGATGTTCCCCTTGGCCTTGGCTTGCGGCAACAGTTTTGTCTTGAAGCCCAGCGAGCGCGACCCCTCCCCCTCGGTTTTCATGGCCCAGCTCTTGAAAGAAGCGGGCCTGCCCGACGGTGTATTCAATGTGCTGCAAGGTGACAAGGTGGCGGTGGATGCCCTCTTGAAACACCCCGATGTGAAAGCCCTGAGCTTTGTCGGTAGCACGCCGATCGCGCAAAGCCTTTACGAGGTCGGCGCGCAACATGGCAAACGGGTGCAGGCCTTGGGCGGCGCAAAAAACCATTTGGTGGTGATGCCCGACGCCGATTTGCCCCAAGCCGTAGATGCTTTGGTCGGCGCGGCGTATGGCTCGGCCGGCGAACGTTGCATGGCGATTTCGGTCGCCGTGCTGGTGGGCGATGTGGCCGATAGCGTGGTGCAAGCAGTGGCGCAACGCGCCCGCGCCTTGGTGGTGAAAGACGGCATGGCACCGGATGCCGAAATGGGCCCCATCGTCAATCGCACTGCGCTGGAGCGCATCGAGGGTTTGATTGCCAGCGGTGTGGCAGAAGGCGCGGATTTGGTGGTGGATGGCCGGGGGCTGAAGGTGCCTGGTTTGGAGCAAGGTTTCTTCACCGGCGGTACGCTGTTCGACCATGTCACGCCCGACATGCGTATTTACCGCGAAGAAATTTTTGGCCCCGTGCTCTGTTGTGTGCGCGTGAAAACTTTTGATGCTGCGATTGCACTCATCAATGCCTGCGACTATGCCAACGGCGTTTCTTGCTACACCCGGGATGGCGGTGTGGCGCGCGAATTCGCACGGCGCATTGAAGTGGGCATGGTCGGCATCAATGTGCCCATCCCCGTGCCCATGGCATGGATGGGTTTTGGCGGCTGGAAGAAAAGCATGTTTGGCGACATGCATGCGTATGGCGAAGAGGCGGTGCGTTTCTACACCCGCCAAAAATCGGTGATGCAGCGTTGGCCAGCGGGCGCAGCGGCGGGGGCGGAGTTTGTGATGCCGACGGCGAGATGAAGAGCGACGTGGGAACAGGCACCCCCTGTTTGCGTGCCTTGCACGCCGTGGGCTAACATCCACCCATGCAAGTGATTCCCGGAACTGTTGTCAGTGGAAAAGTGGTGGTCGAGGGCCTGTCCTTGCCTGAAGGAACGGCTGTGACTGTTTTGGCTCGGGGTGATGAAGCGCTTGTGAAACTCTCACCCCAAGAAGAAACCGACCTGCTCGCCGCGCTGGATGAAGCAGACCGCGAAGACGGTATTCCTGCTGCAGAGTTTTTGTGTCGGCTGACACGCTTCGGTTGATCTTGGTATCGGTGATATGAATCAAGTCTTGCGCAGCGAGAAGTTAATAAAGTTGCGCTCATGATTGATCTCACCCTTTCGCCACCGGTTTTCGTTGGCTTCATTCTTGGGTTGGTCGTGGCGTTTCTATTTCACTGGGCTGCGCCTACCGGGGTCGATACGATCACTGCCGGATCTTGGTTTGTTGGTATTGGCTGTTTAGCCGGTTTGGTTTGGTCTTTCTTGCAAGGCGAACATCGAAAGTAGTTGACCTTGTTGATTGCTGTGTCGATTGATGTTTCAAACGAAAAGGTCGTGACCCACAAAAAAGCGAGGCTTTGCCTCGCTTTTTTACTTTGCGGCGGAAATGGATCAAGTCCCAATCACCCCACCATCCGCCTTGCGTATCACCACGGTTGCTGAACGTGGCCGCCCGCCGTTTGGCCACTTGGAAATTTTGGTGGGTTCGTTCGGGTCGCTGCGCTCAGACGGGCTCTCGCCAGGGTGCTGGATGTTGATGAACATGGTGCGACCGTCTGGGGTGGCGGTGGCGCCGGTGATTTCGCAGCCCGCGGGGCCGGTGAGGAAGCGACGAATTTCACCGGTGTTCACATCGGCGGCCAGCATCACGTTGTTGCCCAAACGGGCCAAGTCGCCCTTGCCCATGGCCGAGGTGGACATGTCGGTCTGAATCCAGAGCACGCCGCGTGCATCGGTCCACAAGCCGTCCGGGCAAGCGAAGGCGTCGCCTTTCACATTGCCTTTGGCGTCACCACGTTCGTTGGCCGGGTCGCCCGCAAATACGAAGTGGTTCCAGTCGAAGGTTTCACCGTGGAAGTCGCCCGTGTCTTTCCAGCGAATGATGTTGCCCATGGTGTTGTTGACACGTGGGTTGGCAGCGTCCGCGCCGGGTTGTTTGTCGCCACCGCGGTTGCTGTTGTTGGTGAGGGTGCAATACACCCAGCCTTGTTTGTCAATGTCGATCCACTCGGGCCGATCCATTTTGGTGGCACCCAAAGCGTCGCTGGCCTGGCGGGTTTTGATCAGCACCTCACCTTGGTCGGCAAAACCATTGGCGGCGGTGAGTGGGCCTTGGCCGTGGGTCAAGGCCAGCCAGCGGCCTTTGCCGCCTTCGTTGAACTGGGCCACGTACAAGGTGCCGTGGTCGAGCAGATCGGCATTGGCGGCTGCGCCACCGGGTTTGATCTTGTCGCGGCTGACGAATTTGTAGATGTACTCAAAACGCGCGTCTTCACCCATGTAGACCACGGCACGGCCATCTTTCGTGACGGCTGTGGTGGCCCCCTCGTGCGCAGCGCGGCCCAAGGCGGTGCGTTTGACGGGCGTGTGGCTGGGGTTGTTGGGGTCGATTTCCACCACCCAACCGAAGCGGTTCGGCTCGTTAGGATTCCTCACAGCGTCAAAACGCTCGTCAAACTCATGCCAGCGGTAGCCCGCACCGCCTTTACGCAGGCCCCATCGACGCTCGTGCGCGCTCAGGTTGTCGCCGGCATTGAAGTAATTGATGAAGTTTTCTTCGCAAGTGAGGTAGGTGCCCCAAGGCGTGATGCCACTCCCGCAGTTGTTGATTGTTCCGCGCGGCCTGCGACCGTTGGCGTCGGCAGCCGTTCGGAGAAGGGCATGCCCTGCCGCAGGGCCACCAAAAGCCATGGGCGTGTTGGCGGTGATGCGCCGCGCCCAAGGTGACGGGCGCACGATTTGCCACTTGCCGTTTTTCATCTCAATCTCGCAGACGGATACACCATGCGCGGCTTGTGATTTGCGCACTTTCTCCAACGTCCAGGTTTGTTGCCCGTCCTTGAACAGCAAACCTTCGTCAACGTATTCATGGTTCATGACCAAGAGGCCTGACGCGGAGCCGTTTTGAGCAAAGTAGTGAATGCCATCGTGGTGCATGCCGAATTGCACTTCTTGTTCGACGGCGGTGTTGCTGGCGTCCTCTTTGAACGCAGCGTTCTCGCCTGACAAACCCACAGGCTCGCCCCAAGCGGCGATCACCTCGGCGATGTAACCCTCGGGCACCACGACGGTGTCAGCGGTGGAAACGGGAATGCTCTTGAAGCCCAGCAAGCTGCTGCCACCACCGCTGGTGGCGCAACCGGGCAAAGACACGGCGGCCAGCGGGGCCAACAAACCTGTCAATGCCGCTCCCAAACCTCCTTTGAGCACCACACGGCGTGAGGGCTCAGACACCTCGTGGATGCTGCGGTTGGGGGAGGTGTTGCTGTCTTCCATCAAATAAAAGTCTTTGGCCATGTCCGGCTCCGTGTGTGGTTACAGCCGGGTATTCTCGGTGCTGCTGGATGACACTTTCGTGACAGACCGTGCGCCGAGTACACCATCGAGCTTCGTGCCTGCACCTGCAAGCTGTGCTGGCCAGTGGGGCCGCATTGCTGAGACAAAATCTCTTCCATGAAACCCATCACCCTTATCACCGGTGCCAGCCGAGGCATAGGCGCGGCGACTGCACGTTGCTGCGTGGCGCTGGGCCATGCGGTGGTGTTGAACTACCGCAGCGACGAGGCCGCAGCGATGGCGCTGCAAAAAGAATTGCTACAGCGTGGTGCCACCGTGCTGGTGGTTCAGGCGGATGTGGCCATTGAAGCCGACGTGGTTCGCCTGTTTGACACCGTGGACGACGCGCTCGGCCGCTTGCGGTTTTTGGTGAACAACGCCGGCGTGGTGGATGCAGCGGTGCGCGTCGATGAACTCAGCGCCGCGCAGTGGCAGCGGCTGTTCACCGTGAATGTCTTGGGCAGCTTCCTGTGTGCCCGTGAAGCCATACGGCGCATGAGCACCAAGCATGGTGGCGCGGGCGGTGCCATTGTGAATTTGTCGTCCACCGCCTCACGCCTGGGTGCGCCAGGGCGCTATGTCCACTATGCGGCCAGCAAGGGGGCGATTGACAGCTTCACCGTAGGTTTGGCGCAAGAGGTGGCCGCCGAGGGCATCCGCGTCAATGCGGTGCGTCCGGGCATTATTGACACCGACATTCACGCCAGCGGCGGCGAACCCGACCGGGCCCGAACCGGGGCGTCCACCATCCCCATGCAACGCGCTGGAACGGCGGACGAGGTGGCGCGGGCCATCACTTGGCTGTTGTCCGACGCGGCGAGTTACACCACGGGGGCGATATTGGATGTGAGTGGTGGGCGCTGAATCGGCGGCTCTACACCGTTGTCCAATAAAGCGCGCGTGCGTCAAGAGGCGACAAACTACTTGCCCAGAGCGTCCAAATTGGCCCGCGCATTGGCATTGCCTTGCGCTGCGGCAGCTTCAAGCAGCTGTTTGGCGCGACGCAGGTCTTTCGGTGCGTGTTGACCGACCATCAGGAAATAACCCAGGCGATTTTGCGCCCATGCATCACCAAACTCAGCCGCAAGCGCATAGTCTTTTAGCGCCCCTTCGATTTGACCCATCTTCTCGTCCGCCCAACCGCGACGCGCCACGGCCCCCGCGTCCCTTGGCGCGAACAATAACAACTGCGTCGATGCTTGTTTCAGAGTTACCCAGTCCTCTAAGTCGTAGGATGCGCTGCTGATCAGCCTCCAAGGCCGAGCGCCACCACACAGTTGAGCGGCATTTTCCCAATGAAAAATCGCCTTGGTTTTTTCCTTGGTGATGACATTGAAATGGTCAGCCTTTCGCATCTCGATGGAATACCGTAAGTACCGAACTTTGGCGTCCGGCAACTTCACCCGCAGTGCTTGGCGGGCGATCTCGTCCATGTCGTCGAACGAACCGGCCCACTTGGGTGCCAGTGCATGCACCGCAGCCCAACGCGCGGATGTGTTTGCTGGATCGGCTCGGTTGGCCTGCGCCAGCAGTTCATGCGTGCGCCGGATGCCGTCGGAGGCTCGGGCAATCGTGATCAACCCCGCCAGTGGTAATGCAGACTTGGGGCGCAAACTTGCAGCTTTTCTAAAGGCGCTGTTTGCTTTGGAGAATTCGGCCGCCATGGCAGCGAATTGCTCTTTTGAGGTGGCCGCCGCAAGGTCATCGCCGCGTTTGGCGTACCCCATGGTCGAATGGTGTTCGCCTTTGAGTAAGTGGGCGAAAAAGGAGTCGGGGCGGGCCGCAACCCATTCCTGCAGTAGCGGTTCCAAACTGGGGTCGCCGCTGACGGTGGCTGTGATATCCCAAAACAGCGTCAAATCGGAGTATTCGCCGCGCTCATACCGACTGAGTTTGTCTCCCAGCTCGTCCTCTATCGCGGAAAACTGTTTGTTTTTAATCAACGCATGCAAGCGTTTCGACGCGGTCGCCTCACGTATTTCTTGAGCTTCAGGATCACACTGCGATGCCGTTTGCGCCGGTGAGAGCAAAGGTATCAGCAGAGCCAGAAAGAAAAGAGTTTTCATTGCAGTCAACCCGCGTTGATTTCTTTTAAACCTCGAAGGCTATCAGCACCTAGCGCTGCACCACCACCGGCACCAACTTCAGCGCTTCGCGCACCTGCTGCGCAATGCCCAGGGCTTCGTCGCGGGTGCTGTAGGGCCCGGCCTGTAGGCGGTGCACGCTGGTGTCGGAGAACACCGCGAGCAAGGGTGCAAGCCAACTCAAGTCCGCCACCACTTGGCGGTGAAAGGCTTGCGCGCCGTCCAGTTGTTTGAAGGCGGCGATTTGCACGAAGAAACCGGTCGTTGCGCTTGGTGCTGGTTGCTGCGCCACTGCGCTGTTGTGCGTAACGGGCCGCGCTTGCGTCGGTGAGACAGCCGGGTCGGGTGTTGATGCCACGGGCACCGGGGCGGGGGGCGGTGTTTCGTTTGTGGTTGTTGCCGGGCGCGATGTTCCATCGCGCCAAGCGCCACTGCGTATGGCATCAAAGGTGATGCGCTCTATCTCCACAGGCCCCACGCCGCGCAGCAAATCCAGTTTGAGCGCGGCGGTGTAGCTCAGGTCGATGATGCGACCGGGGTGAAACGGCCCTCGGTCGTTCACCCGCAGCACCACCTCTTTGTTGTTGGCCGGGTTGCGCACGCGCACATAACTGGGCAGGGGCAAGGTGGGGTGGGCGGCCGTCATGGCATACATGTTGTAAACCTCACCCAGCGCCGTGCGGCGGCCATGAAATTTGCGGCCATACCAAGAGGCCAAGCCGCGCTCTACATGGGTCACGTCACCGGTCAAGGGCACATAACTCTTGCCCGCCACTTCATACGGTTTGTTCGGCCCACCGGTGCGTATGGGCTCGATCTGCGGCTGTGCATCAGGCACGGCGGCGAGGTTGGGGGGCGCGTCGCTGCCCGGGCCATCACGCTCGGAGGCTGGCGCCGGGCCGCTGCGGGCGGTGGGCGCTTCCACGCCACCGGGTGCACGTGAGGGGGTGCTGCTGCAGGCGGCCAGCAGCAAGGCCAATATCAAAACCAGACAGTGTGAACAAACAAAACGCATGGCGCGCACCATACGCAGAACGAAGCTTGCTGTCACCTCTTTGCCTATGCGTGCATTAGGTATTAACAATTGGCCTGTACATTTCAATAGCCTATTATTCAATCCATGCCGATTGATTTCGGTGATTTTTCTCCCTCCTGTTTAACCACACCCAAAGGAAGCATGATGAAAACCATAGGCAACAAGATCGAAGCATTTAGCGTCACTGGCGTGAAGCCCGGCTTCAACAACCATGAAGAAAACGGCGTTTCGGCCTTTGAAACCCTCACCGAAAAGAGCTTTCCCGGCAAATGGAAGGTGATTTATTTCTGGCCCAAGGACTTCACTTTTGTCTGCCCAACCGAAATCGTGGGCTTTGACAAGCTGGCCAAGCAATTTGAAGAGCGCGACGCCGTATTGCTGGGCGGCTCCACCGACAACGAGTTCTGCAAACTCGGCTGGCGCCGTGACCACAAAGACCTGAACAAACTCAGCCACTGGAGTTTTGCCGACGTGACCGGCAGCTTGGTGGACCAACTCGGCATCCGCGACCAAGCCGCGGGCGTGGCCCTGCGCGCCACCTTCATCGTCGATCCCGACAACACCATTCAGCACGTCAGCGTGAACAACCTGAATGTGGGCCGCAACCCCGACGAAGTGCTGCGCATTCTGGACGGCTTGCAAACCGACGAGCTCTGCCCTTGCAACCGCAGCGTGGGCGGCTCCACGCTGTAAGCAAGCGCCAACATCAAACCCGCTGCGGCGGGTTTTCTTGCCCCTTCTCCATAGGAGTTATCAATGGATTTCCTGAATTCGATCAAAGACCAAATTCCCGACTACGCCAAAGACATTCGTCTGAACCTGGACGGCGTGATCGCCCGCTCCAGCCTCAGCCCGGAAGACGCGATCGGCGTGGCCCTGGCTGCCGCCTTTGCCGCCAAAAGCAAACCGCTGGTCGATGCCTTCAAAGCCCAGTTGCCCGAGTTGAACGCCAACGCCGCCTTGACCGCCGCCGCTCTGATGGGCATGAACAACGCCTGGTACCCCTATGTGGAAATGGCCGCCGACGAGGAGCTCAAAACCCTGCGCCCCGAGTTGCGTATGAATGCCTACGCCAGCAGTGGCGGTGTGGAGAAAAAGCAGTTCGAGGCGTTTGCGCTCTCTGCCTCCATCATCGGCAAGTGCCACTTCTGTGTCAGCTCGCACCATGCTTTGCTGAAAAAAGAAGGCCTCACAGCACAGCAGTTGCGCGACATTGGGCGCATCGCAGCGGTGGTGAATGCAGCGGCGCAGGTGTTGGCTGCGCAGTGAGCAGCATCAGAATGTAGTTGACCGTTTGGTCAAATATGCCTATACTTGCCGCCATGCCACGCGAACGCCTTTTTGATGCCGACGATGTGATCGCCCGTGCCGCCGATGTATTCCTCGTGCACGGCTACGAAGCCACCTCCATGACCATGTTGTGCGAGGCCACCGGTTTGGGCAAACAAAGTCTGTACAACAGTTTCGGCGATAAAAAATCGCTTTACTTGCAAGCGGTGGACTGTTCGGTGGCGCGTATGGGGCTTTTGGCCGAGCAAATGCAAAACGCGCCCAGCGGGCGTGCCGCGATTCAAGTATTTTTTGACGCCTTGGTGGACTTGTGCACCAATGGCCGAGCGGCCGATCAAAGTTGCATCGTCAGCCACGGTTTGCTCGAGTCATCGCAAGACCGCGAGCTGCGTGTGGCCTTGCAAAACAAATGGCGGCAGAGCCACGAGTTGTTGCGCAGCCAAGTGGAGCGTGGGCAGCGCGACGGCTCCATCGTGTACGCCGGGCCTTCTGCGGTCGCAGCCGATTTGTTGATGGCGGTGGTCAGCGGTTTGCGCGTGTCCGCCCGGGTGCAAACCGAGGCAGGCGCTTTGCACGCAGTGGCCGCCATGGCGCTGGCTTTGTTGGACGGGCCCGCGCCCCATCCGCCCTGACACTCTGTCCTATTTCAGACTTGCTGAGGTGTGGTTAAAGCCACACCCCAGTCAGACCCCGGCACGACAGGTGCCTTTTTTAACCCCTGTTTTTGACCAATCGTTCTATAAAGGAAACCTCAATGAATACCCCTCTCACACAAAAAACCGCCCTCGTCACGGGTGCCTCACGCGGCATCGGCGCGGCCATTGCCCGTCGTTTGGCAGCCCTGGGTGCCCAAGTCATCGTGCACTTCGGCGCGAGCAAAGAAGAAGCCGGCCAAGTGGTGACCGACATTGAAAAAGCCGGCGGCACAGCACGTTTGTTGCAAGCCGACTTGGCGGCCTTGGACGGTGCCGACCGCTTGAGCGCGCTGCTGGGCGACCAGCCCATCGACATCTTGGTGAACAACGCCGGTGTGGCACCTTTTGCATCCGTCGCCGAGACCGACGCTGCCACCTTCGACCGCCTGGCCAATGTCAACATGCGCAGCCTGTTTTTTGTGACGCAAAAAGTGCTGCCCCGCATGCCCGATGGCGGGCGCATTGTGAACATCTCCTCGGCCGTCACGCGCATTGCCTTCCCCGGCATTCCGGCCTACTCCGCCACCAAAGGGTTTGTGAATGTGCTCACGCTGCAACTGGCGGCTGAACTCGGCGCACGCAACATCACGGTCAACGCGGTGGCACCAGGCGCGATTGATACCCAAATGAGCGCCTGGATACGCCAGCCAGGCGGAACCGACACGCTCAAGCAAATTCAAGCCTTGCCGGGTGTCGGCCAACCCGAGCATGTTGCCGGTGTGGTGGCGTGGTTGGTGGGGCCTGACGGCGCGTGGACCACAGGAGAGGTGATCGATGTAAGCGGCGGCACCAAGCTCTGAACTGTCGTTAGTTCACCACCCCTTGCGGCGTGACCACCAGGGTCAACGGCTGGTCATGCGCCTGGGGGGCGAATGCCTCTTCGCTGATCTCGCAGCCGATCCACGCCACACCCACCGTGGTGAGGCCGGGGTGCAGCGCCATGTAACGGTCAAAGTAACCACCGCCATAACCCAAGCGGTAACCATGGGGTGTGTACCCCAAGCAGGGAACGAGCAACACATCGGGCACGCAGAGCGCACCCTTTGGCGAGGGAATGCCGCATTCATCGCTTGTGCTCAGAGGGCCTTTGTCCCACAGGCGGTAGTGCATTTGGGGTGGTGCTTTTTGTGCATAGGGCAATGCCCAGGGCAAGGCGGCCAACGTGGGGTCACTTGAACACGCGGCCACGGCATCAAACTCGCCTTGCATGGCCCAGTAAATGCCCACACATTCAGCTTCCAATTGCTGCAACAAAGCTCGCAGATGCGCCGACAATGCCACTTGTGCGGCGGCAAAGGCGGCCGCATGCTCGCTCGCCGTGGTGAACGCACGGCGCTGCGCCAACAAGGTTTGGCGCAGCGCGGCTCTCGGTCTGGGGCTGTTCATGGTTAAGTGATGAAAAACAATCCATCAGGTTGAGGACATCTGTGAAGTGTATTTTTGAACTGCCGCGCATGAAGGTGTTGCTGACTGCCTTGGGTTTGGCCCTGTGTGTGGTCACACCCGCTTGGGCACAAGGCCGCTCGGGCACGTCGGAGCGCTCGACGTCCGACAACTTGGCTCCCATTTGGGAGGCGAAAGAAGCCTTTCAAAAGCGCGACCGCAACCGTTTGGCCCAACTGCGCAGCAGCACCGCTGCCAGCCAACATCCCCTGGCCCTGTGGGTGGCTTATTGGGATTTGAACGCGCGCATCAGCGAGCTGCAAGCAGCCGACGTAGAAGCGTTTTATGCCCGTTACCCCGGCAGTTATGTGGAAGACCGCTTTCGCAACGACTGGTTGCTGGAGCTGGGCAAACGCCGCGACTGGCAACGGTTTGCCGCCGACTTTCCGCGCTTTCGCATGAACGACGACCGCGAGGTCACCTGCTACGCCCTCCTCACCGACCACCTGGCGGGCAAAGATGTTGTGGATGCCGCGCGCGCGGCCTGGCTCGCCCAACGTGACGCCGACGATGGCTGCGCGTTGCTCGCCACCACGTTGTTCGAGGCCAAACAATTCACCAGCAGCGATGTGTGGCGCAAGGCCCGTTTTGCCGTGGATGCCAACCGACCCCGCGCGGTGCGCCAAGCCGCCGCCTTGTTGGGTGCGGAGGCTGTGCAAGGGGTGGCTGCTTTGCTGGAGAGCCCTTCCAAATACCTGGCCACGCAGGCCCATGTCCGTCACCGTTTGGGTTCAGAGTTGACTACCCTGGCCTTGATGCGTCTGGCAACGGACGACACCGACAGCGTGTCGCGCCTGTTGCGCGAACGCTGGCAAAACGCCCTGCCGCCCGACCTGGCGTCGTGGGCCTGGGCCATGCTGGGCAAACAAACCGCCATGAAGCTGTTGCCCGGCGCAGTCGACCACTACGAACGTGCGGCACAGTTCGCTGCACAAGCGCAGCGCCCTGAAAAGAGCAGCGACAAAACCGCAGAGCCCGACAAGTCCATCGAACTCGATTGGCCCGACGATACCCTGGCCTGGAAAGTGCGCGCCGCCTTGCGTGGCAATGGCGGCAAAGGCCAGTGGCCGCAAGTGCAGCGCTCTATTGACAGCATGAGTGCCGCCGAGCAGCGCGACCCCACCTGGGTGTATTGGAAAGCCCGCGCCCTGCAAGCCTTGGCACGCGCCGCGAGTCCTCAAGCTCAAGCAGAAGACATAAAAAGCCAAGCCCAGGCCATGCTCGCCAGCATCGCCGGGCAATTTCACTTCTATGGCAAGCTCGCCGCCGAAGACCTGGGCCAGCCCCTCACCCTGCCGCCCAAGCCGGCACCACTGACCGACAGCGAAATCGCCCAAGCCGAACAAACCCTGGGCTTGCGCCGCGCCTTGGTGTTGATTGGCATGGGCTTGCGCAGCGAAGGCGTGCGTGAATGGAACTTCAACCTGCGTGGCATGAACGACCGCCAGTTGCTCGCCGCCGCCCAACTCGCTTGCAACCAGCAGGTGTGGGACCGCTGCATCAACACCAGCGACCGCACCAAGGTCGAGGTCGACTTGAACCAGCGCTTTCCCATGCCCTTTCGCAAAGAGGTGGTGGCACGCACCAAAGAAATTGGCCTGGATGCCGCTTATGTCTATGGCCTGATCCGCCAAGAGTCGCGTTTCATCATGGATGCACGCTCGCATGTGGGAGCCTCGGGCCTGATGCAAGTCATGCCCGCCACCGCACGCTGGACAGCGAAGAAACTCGACATTCCCTACACCCCCGACCTCATCACCGACCGCGACACCAACATTGCCATTGGCACCGGTTATTTGAAACTGGTGCTCGACGACCTGGAAGGCTCACAGCCTCTGGCCGCCGCCGCCTACAACGCGGGGCCCAGCCGCCCACGCCGCTGGCGCGAAGGTCCCAACCTGGAGCCCGCCGTGTGGGCCGAAAACATTCCCTTCAACGAAACACGCGACTATGTGAAGAAGGTGATGTCCAATGCCACCTACTACGCCGCCTTGCTCAAGGGCGATGGCGCTACGGTGGCCCCGTCACTCAAAGCGCGTTTGGGTAAAGTGGTGGGCCCGCGCGTTGCGCGGGCTGGCGAGGTCAACAAAGACTTGCCTTGACTTGATTAGCGATGATGTTTAGCTTGCGTCTGAAAGCACCCTCACCCCTACCCTCTCCCAGAGGGAGAGGGGGTATTGGCTCCCTCTCCCTCTGGGAGAGGGTAGGGGTGAGGGCGTGTGAGTGCCAACAGATCACTTTGAACCGAACCTACTGAAATCTGAGAAGTCTCATGCCCAACAACATTCTGGTTTTAGGTGGTAGCGGTTTTGTGGGCCGCAGCTTGTGCGAAAAATTGGTAGAACGCACGGGCGGCGGTGGTGGCCGCATTGTGGTGCCCAGTCGCAGACCGCACCGCGCCAAGGCGATTCGGTTTTTACCCACGGTGGAAGTGGTGCAGTCGAACGTGCATGTGGACAGAGACTTGGCGCGTTTGATGCGCGGGGTGGACACGGTGGTCAACTTGGTGGCCATCTTGCATGGCAGCCCCGAGGCGTTCAAACAAGTGCATGTGGATTTGCCCCAGCGTTTGAGCAAAGCCTGCCAACAAGCAGGTGTGAAACGGCTGGTGCATGTGAGCGCTTTGGGTGTGAAGCCCGATGCGTCCTCCAACTACCTGCGCTCCAAAACCGCAGGCGAAGCCGTGTTGCAAGCCTCGGGCTTGGACGTGACGCTTCTGCGCCCCTCGGTCATCTTTGGCGAACACGACCGTTTCATCAACCTGTTCGCGCAATTGCAGGCGGTGTTCCCTGTGATGCCGCTGGCGGGCTCCGAAGCCAAGTTTCAGCCCGTGTGGGTCGAAGATGTAGCCAGTGCCATTGTGGCTTGCCTGGACGATGCCAGCACCATCGGTCAGACGATTGAATGCGCAGGCCCCCAGGTGTTCACCCTGGGCGAGTTGGTGAGGCTGGCGGGCCTATGGTCGGGCCACGCGCGCCCTGTGTTGCCCCTTCCCACCTTCATGGGCCAATTGCAAGCCCTGGCCATGGAATGCCTGCCCGGCGAGCCCTTGATGTCGCGCGACAACCTGGCCAGCATGAAAACCCCCAACGTGGCCAGCGGCAAGCTGCCCGACCTGGCGCGTTTGGGAATCCAGGCCACGGCGATTGAGCAGGTCATGCCCGAGGTGCTGACACGCGCCCAGGGCCCCGCGCGGCTGGATCCGTGGCGCTCGCGTGCGGGCCGTAGTTGAGTGGTCTTTGCAGAACGCCTGACCCGGATATTTCACCAGGGACGCGCCCGAGTGGGCTGTGATGCGGTGCGCTGGCAAGGCGCGACGACGCTGCGGGCTCGTGCCCGCGAGGAGGAGCAACGCGGCCAGCGTGCCGCAGCACGGCTCAATCGGGTGCGTAGCGCTCGGACCAAATTGGATTTGGCAGTCGAAGCCACGAAAGTGAGCATTCATGCGGTTTTGCGGGGCATAGGGAAGCGACCTGGTGAAATATCCGGGCTAACCGTTTGGACTGACCCTTCGACAAGCTCAGGGTGCACAGAGTTCTTGCAGAGGCTCTCGCTGTATCAATGAATGATCCCAAGTGCTTGCGTGCACCGCATCGCAGCATTGCGTTTTTCTCACTGGCAGGCGTGTTGCTGACTGAGTAGCATCAACCACTCTGTTTGAAGGTCACCCATGCAACTTTTCATCGGCAATAAAAACTACTCCTCCTGGTCCATGCGCCCCTGGGTGCTGATGAAACAAGCAGGCATTGAATTCGACGAAGTGATGCTGCGTTTTGACGGCTTCACACCCGAATCAAAATTCAAACAACAAATCACCCGCCACAACCCGGTGGGCAAGGTGCCGGTGTTGCAAGACGAGGGTCTGGTGGTGTGGGACACCCTGGCCATCGCTGAATACCTGGCCGAAAAATTCCCTGAGAAAAATCTTTGGCCTCAAAACCGCGAAGCCCGCGCCCGTGCCCGCAGCGTGTGCGCTGAAATGCATTCGGGTTTCAACGCCTTGCGAAGTGCCTTCCCGATGAACATTGAAGCCCATTTGCCTGAAGTGGGCGAACGACTGCTCCGCGAACAAGCCGCGGTGCGCGCCGACCTGAACCGCATCATCGCCATGTGGAGCGAGTTGCTCGCCGTCCACGGCGGCCCCATGTTGTTTGGCGAGTTCAGTATTGCTGACGCTTACTTCGCACCGGTGGTCATGCGCTTGCACTCCTATGCGCTGCCGGTGCCTCCCGCCATCAAAGCCTACATGGAGCGCGTGCGCGCCTTGCCGGGTGTGGCTGCTTGGATCAACGAGGCACTCGCGGAAAAAGATTACTTGGACTTCGAGGAGCCTTACCGCAAGCACCGTTGATGCAGCGCTTTGGCTTTTAGCGTGCCGCCTCCGCTTGCTTCAATGCATCGTTCGCAGCCAAGAATGCCCTGATCTCATCATTGGGCTCGGGGCTGATCGCCTGACTTTGACCTGCCAAAGCCAAGAGCTGGGACACGGGCACAAACTGGCGCTTCTTGCGGTCGTACAAACCCGCGAGCATCAGCGCGGTGGCATGCACAACGTCAGCACGTGAATCCTCGCTGATCAAACGCTGTTCCATGATCAACTGAGTGGTCGACCACCACACGATGCGCGTTTCCAAACGAAACGCCTTGAATGGCCTGAGTTCGCGTCGAAAACGCACCTTGCTGGCCGACAAAATCGGCGTCCATCCCGCTTTGAACGATGCGCCCGCCAAGCCCACGCCAAGCATCAAATCCAAACGCCCCAGATCCATCAAGGTGAGGTAGCGGCCATTGTTCATGTGCAGAGACAAATCCAAATCGTGTGGCCACACACGAAAGCGCAGCACAGAAATACCAAAGGGTGCTTGTATCGGTGCGCGAAAGCGAGCACTGAGGAAAAGCCACAGCAGGCGAAGCCATAAATTCATTCGACATCCTTGCAAAGAGTTCACTCAAGGGCAAGTCCAGCGGATCATCAACTCTAAGGTGCGCCTTAGCCCAAGCGTGGCAATGGAGCGTTGCAGGAAACGAAAGGATCTATCCCCCAGGCGACGATTTGGCCGACGGCCCCCTCTAAACTGTCGGCCATGAAAACCTGGATGGTCGGTGGTGCGGTGCGTGACAGCCTGCTTGGTTTGCCGGTTCAAGACCGCGACTGGGTGGTGGTGGGGGCGAGTCCCGAGGCCTTGATGGCCCTGGGTTACATCCCTGTGGGCAAAGATTTCCCCGTTTTTTTGCACCCCGAAACCCGCGACGAAGTGGCGCTGGCGCGCACCGAACGCAAAACAGCCCAGGGCTACCACGGCTTTGTGTTTCATGCGGATGAAAGCGTCACCCTGGAAGACGATTTGCGGCGGCGCGATCTCACCATCAACGCCATGGCCCAAGATGAAGATGGCGGCGTGGTGGATCCCTACGGGGGTCAACGTGATCTGCAAGCCAAGGTGCTGCGCCATGTGTCCGAGGCCTTTGCTGAAGACCCAGTGCGCATCCTGCGGTTGGCGCGTTTTGCAGCGCGCTTCGATGAATTCAGTGTCGCCCCGGAGACTCAAACGCTGATGCAGCAAATGGTGCAAGCCGGCGAAGTGGACGCGCTGGTGAGCGAGCGCGTGTGGCAAGAGCTGTCGCGTGGTTTGATGGAGAAAAAACCTTCGCGCATGTTTGAGGTGCTGCGTTCATGCGGTGCATTGCAACGTTTATTGCCCGAGGTTGATTGCCTGTGGGGCGCGCCCCAACGGCCTGAATACCACCCCGAGGTGGACACCGGCGTGCATGTGATGATGGTGCTGGACATGGCTGCCGAACTGAACGCTCCACTCACGGTGCGCTACGCCTGTCTGGGCCACGACCTGGGCAAAGGCACCACGGCGGCCGATGTATTGCCTCGCCACATTGGCCATGAAGAACGAAGTGTGAAACTCGTGCGTGCGGTGAGCGAGCGCCTGCGTGTGCCGCTGGACTGCCGCCAACTTGCCGAATTGGTGGCCCGTGAACATGGCAATGTGCACCGATCATTGGACTTGAGTGCCGCTGCCACCGTGCGTTTGTTGGACCGCTGTGATGCCTGGCGCAAACCGCAGCAGTTCAACGAGATGTTGCTCGCCTGTGAATGTGACGCCCGTGGTCGGTTGGGTTTGCAAAACCAGCCCTATCCCCAGGCACCGCGTTTGCGCGCTGCTTTGGCGTTGGCTCAATCGGTAGATACCGCCTCGGTGGCTGCGGTAGCTGCCTCAGGCGGTCAATCCGGACCCGCTATTGGTGCAGCAATACACGCGGCGCGGGTGCAGGCGGTGGGTCAACCTGGACAAGATCAAAGCCCACATATAAACTAGTCATCTAACTAGTTTGATTGGGGGTGCGTCGTGAATACTTGGCCTGTACAAGACGCCAAAGCGCGTTTCAGTGAATTTCTAGATGCCTGCCTCGCCGACGGGCCGCAAATGGTGACGCGGCGAGGTTCCGAAGCCGCTGTATTAGTGCCTGTGGCGCTGTGGCAGCGAATGCAAGCCGATGCCAAACCGTCGCTCAAAGCGCTGTTGCTGTCAGACGCGGCGCGCACCGACAACTTGGTACCGATTCGTGGCACCGCACGCAGGCGACGTGTGCTCACACTGGGTTGAACCTAGATCCGGCAGTTGACCGCTTTCTTCCGCTGGCAACACCTGATGAATACTGAGATTTCTACACACGAAGGCCATCCCCTCTTGGGTGAAAGCGCTACGCACTCGATTGAGCTGTGCTGCGGCATGCTGGCGGCGTTGCTCCGCCAAAGCCAGAGGCTTTGGCCCTCGTCAGGCACAAACAGTCCTCAAGGACTGTTTGTGTCCGGACTCAGCCTTGCGGGCATGAGCCCGCAGCGTCGTCACGCCTTGCCAGCCCACCGCATCACAGCCCACTCGGGCGCGTCCAACTGCCGGATCTAGGTTGAATCTCATGTTCTTGCTGGACACCAATGTGATTTCCGAGCTGCGTCGCACCAAACCACATGGCGCGGTGCTCGCGTGGTTGAAGGCGGTGCCCGAGCAAGATCTGCATTTGTCGGCGGTGAGTTTGGGCGAGATTCAAGCGGGCATCGAACTCACGCGCGAGCAAGATGCTGATAAGGCACAGGCACTGGAGGCGTGGGCTGAGTTACTCGCAGCGTCTTACAACGTCCTGCCCATGGACGCAGAAACCTTCCGCATCTGGGCGCGTTTGATGCACCGCCGCTCAGACACCCTGTATGAAGACGCCATGATTGCCGCTACCGCCAAACGCCATCAACTCACAGTCGCCACCCGCAACGTGAGCGACTTTGCTCACTTCGGCGTGGACGTGGTGAACCCGTTTGAGGCCAAGAAGTAAGCGCGCAAACGAAGCAAATCACGCCTGCGCAAACACCACCGTCGCCACCAGCCCTTGCGGCTCGCGGTTGCTCAAGCGCAGTTGCGCGCCTTGGGCGCGCAGCAGGTTGTGGGCAATGGCCAGGCCGAGTCCGGTGCCACCGGTGTCGCGGTTGCGTGAGGCCTCGGTGCGAAAGAAGGGCTCCAAAATTTTGTCGAGCAACTTGGGCGGTACGCCGGGGCCGTCGTCTTCTATGCGAATTTGTAGTGCATCGGTATCTTGCCGCAGTTGAATGCGGGCGCGCTCGCCGTATTTCACCGCGTTGTCCACCAGGTTTTGCAGCGCCCGCTCCAACGCGCGCGGGGCACAGCGCAGCGGACTGTTCGCCAGGCCTTCAAGTTGTACCGACAGTCCCATGTCGGTGTAACGCTCGACCAAGGTTTCTAGGAGGGCATTGATGTCCACCGGCACCAGGGCCTCACGCAACTGGCTGCTGTGGGCGTAGTCCAGGCCTTCTTGGATCAGCAAGTTCATGGCGTCGATGTCTTGCTCCAAGCGGTTGCGGTCTTGGCTTTCGGGCAGGGCACCCAAACGCAAACGCAGCCGGGTGAGCGGTGTTTTGAGGTCGTGTGAGATGGACGCGAGGATTTGTGTGCGCTCGTTCAAATGCGACTGAAGTGCACGCTGCATGGCATTGAAAGCCGCCGTGGCGCGGCGTACCTCACTGGCGCCCACTTCTTGCAGTGGCGGTGCGTCCAGGTTTTGCCCCAGCGACTGCGCTGCATTGGCCAATCGTGTGAGGGGCCGGGTGGCCAGGCGTACAGCCCACCACGCGGCGGCCATCACCAGCAGTGACACGGCTGCCACGTAAACCAACACCGTGCCCATGGAAGGCGGGGCAAACGGGGGTTTGCGGCTGGGGAAACTGACGATCAGCTTTTGTTGCGCGTTGAAGGGCAACTCAATCGCAGGACAGGCTTCGTCTTGTGGTCTCCACAGAATGGGTCGGGCTGGTGTTTCAGACCGCAGGCCCGCTTGAACCAGGCGCCTTTGCAACACCGCTGCCGTTTCTTCCAGCGCTGCCGATGCCAGTGAGGGATGGGAGGCTTCGCCCACATCCTCCAAGGTCAACCGGTACTGCCCGCGTTGATTGAGTTCGTTCAATTGCGCGGTGCGTTCGGCCGGCGTCAGGTTTTGCATGCGTGTTTTAGTGAACACCACATCGGTGGCCATGAACTCATTCATGCTGGTGCGCCCCTCGCGCCCCATCAGCACCAGCACGCCACCAAAACTGAACACTTGAATACCCAAGGTCACCAGAACCAAAATCAAAAACAAGCGAGCAGCCAGCGATTTCATGTGCCTGCTCCCGTTTGAAATCCGGGCGGCTTTTGCGCATGGGGATCGACCGCTTTGGACAGCACATATCCTTCGTTGCGTACCGTTTTCACATACTCGGGTTCGCGGGCATCGTCACCTAGCCGTTTGCGCAGGCGGCTGACACGCAAATCAATGGAGCGGTCAAACACGTCGGCCTCGCGGCCTGCCAAGGCCACCAACAGGTGGTCGCGGGTGACCACCCGCTGCGGGTGGTCTAGCAAGAAGCGCAGCAGGGTGTATTCGGCGGACTGCAGCGGGCTCACGGTGCCGCCCCGGGCGATGAGGTGGCGCTCCACGGTGTCGAGCAGCCAGTCGCCAAAGGCCAGATAGCGGGCCTCGGTGGCGCGTGGTGTGCCAGGGGGCAGCATGCGGGCGCGGCGCAGCACTGCACGCAGCCGCGCCAGCAGTTCGCGCGGTACAAAGGGCTTGCCAAGGTAGTCGTCTGCGCCCAGTTCCAGGCCGATGATGCGATCCACATCGTCGGCTCGGGCGGTCAGCATCAGTACTGGGATGTGGGCATAGTGCCCTTGTTCACGCAGGCCGCGAAACAGGCTCAGGCCGTCTTCACCGGGCAGCATCAAGTCCAGAACGATGGCGTCCACCGGTTGGTTCAGCAGCACCGAACGCATTTGTTTGCCGTCGGCGGCGCAGCTCACCCGCAGCTCGTTTTTCTGCAGGTAGTCAGCTAGCAGTTGGCGGATGTCGGGGTCGTCATCAACGATGAGAACGTGGTCGGGGTGGTTCATGGTGAGCTCATTATTGCGGCAGGTGTCGTAGCAACGCTGACCTTTCATGTATCGCCATGTAGCGTTCTTTGTCGCCATCTGTCTAAGCCCACAGTGGGCTGCAGACGGGTACAAATCTCTGCCTGCGCTGACACACCGGGCATACATGCGGCGGATTCAATGAAGTCCTTCTCAACTCAAACCTTGTTTGGAGGACTTTCATGAAAACCTTGCGTTCACTGTCTTTGGCTTGTGGCCTGTTGTTGTTTCTGACCACCGCCAGCCAGGCCGCCGACCTCACGGTCACTGTGCTCGGTGCCACCCATCAAAAAGGACAAGTCGCCATGGCGCTGTTCAATGCTGCTGCCACGTTCCCGGGCGAACCCACGGTGGGGCAGCGCGTGGCTGCCGCCACGCAAGTGGAGCTGGTGTTCAAAAACCTGGCACCAGGCCGGTACGCGCTCTCGGCCTACCACGATGAAAACGACAACCAGAAGCTAGACCGTGGCACCTTTGGCATTCCCAAGGAGCGTTATGGCTTCAGCCGCGACGCCCGAGGAGCGGGTGGCCCCCCCGAGTTCCGCGACGCCGCTTTCGAAGTGAAAGAAGGCGACAACCGCGTGCAGTTGCAACTGCGCTGAAGGAGAAGCGCATGATCAACACTCATTCCTCTGTGGCCCTGTTGCCCATCGCTCGGCTGCGTGGCGTCTGCAAACGGTATCGCATGGGTGCCACCGAAGTGCGTGCCTTGCGCCAAGTGGATCTGGATGTGCGGCCCGGTGAATTCACCGTCATTGCGGGCCCTTCGGGCAGTGGCAAAAGCACGCTGCTGCATTTGCTGGGTGCGCTGGACCGCCCCGACCAAGGCCAGGTCGAAGTCGCACAGCAGAACCTGGCAGGTTTGTCAAAAAACGCACTGGCCGAGTTCCGCGCCCACCGCATTGGTTTTGTTTTTCAGAGCTTCAACCTGTTGCCCGTCTTGACGGCCTTGGAGAACGTGGCCTATCCGATGCAACTGGGTAGCGTGCCCCCCGCAAAGCGCCGCGAATCTGCCATGGATTTGTTGGCCTCCGTGGGGTTGGCGGGCAAAGAAGCACACAAACCTGGTGAACTCTCCGGCGGCCAGCGCCAGCGCGTGGCCATTGCACGGGCCTTGGCCAACGCGCCCGACATTTTGATTGCCGACGAGCCCACCGCCAACCTGGATCGCAAAACCGGGGCCGACATCATCGACCTGTTGCGGCAAACCAAAGACCGCACCGGCACCAGCGTGGTGTTCTCGTCGCACGACCCCGCAGTGCTGGAGGCTGCCGATACGCGGGTTTTCATCGTCGACGGCGGAATCGAACGCGTTGAACACATCAACCATTTCTCCACCGATGAGGTGCGCTCATGAACATTTTTTCCTTGGCGCTGCGTAATGTGCTGCGCAATCGCCGTCGCACGGCCCTCACCCTGGCTGCACTGGGCGTTGCCGCCTCGGCCATGGTGATGTTGGGTGGTTATGTCAGCGCCACCATCAAAGGCCTGCAAACCACCACCGTGCGGCAAACCGGCCACCTGCAAATCATGGTGCGGGGTTACCTGGACTTTGGTCGAGGTAACCCCAGTGGTTATGCCATTCGACAGGTGGACGAACTGGTGGCCGCGCTGAAGTCAGACCCCGGCTTAAAGCCCTTGGTACAGGTCGTGACACCGGTGCTTCATGTGCAGGGCGTGGCCGGGCAGTTCGCCAGCGGCCTGTCCAGCAACTTCGTCGGCAGTGCCTGGGTGCCGCAAGACCGCAACAGCATGTTGGCCTGGGATGGTCAGGGCATGCGCTTCCCGCCCGCGCCCAACCACTTACGCCAGGATCAGCCCGAAAGTGGCGTGATTGGCGTCGGCCTGGCCCAGTTGTTGGGCTTGTGTGAGGCGCTGGAGGTCAAACAATGTGCCCGGCCACCGGCTCAAACCGCAGCGCCTGGTCCACGCATGGCCGATGACCTGGCCCTCTTGAGCCAGCAGGTGCGTGCGAGCACTGCGGCACCTGCCTCTAGCGACGACGAGGTGCCGATTGAGCTGCTGTCCAGCAGCCAGGGCGGCGCGCCGAATGTGATCCGCATGAATGTGGCGCGCGCCGAACTCCAAGGTGTGCGCGATTTGGATCGCATGTATGTTGGGATGCCGCTGGCACTGGCCCAGCGTTTGGTGTTTGGCGGCGATGCAGCGGGCGCATCGGCGCTGGTGGTGCAACTCCATCGAACTGCCGACATGCCGCTGGCGCGGCAACGCATCGAATCTTTGCTGGCGGCCCGAGTGGCATCCGCACCCACGCCTGGCGTTGATGGGCTCATGCCGCAAGACCTGGAAGTGCGCGAATTCCAGGAGGTGGCCCCGTCCTACAACCAGGTGGTTGCCATGTTCAACAGTGTTTTCGGATTTGTTTCGTTGTTGATGGTGGTGGTCACGCTGTTTTCCGTGGCCAACACGGTGAACATGGCTGTGAGCGAGCGCACCGCCGAGATCGGCACCTTGCAGGCCCTGGGCTTGAAGCAGCGCCACATCCGTGCCCTCTTCATTGTGGAGGGAGGCCTCATCGGTGCGGCGGGTGCCGCCCTGGGCGTGGTCATGGCGTTGCTGGTGTCCGAGTACGGCATCAATCCTGCGGGCTGGAAGTGGACTCCACCGGGCAACTCCGTTGGCGTGCCTGTGGGCATTGATGTGTGGGGCAGTGGCTCGTTGTGCCTGGGTGTGTTGACGGCATTGACCTTGCTGGCCTGCCTGTCTTCTTGGTGGCCTGCCAACCGCGCGTCGAAGATGGAAATTGTGGAGGCCTTGCGTCATGCCTAACTCCAACAACATTTTGCTTCGTTGGTTATGCCAACGTTTGTTGATCACCTCGGTGTTGGGTTTGTGGCCAGCCCACGGGGTGCTGGCGCAAACCGAGGCCGATGCCCAGGCTTTGCTGGTTGCCAGTGATGCGGTGCGCAACCCGCCGGGCAGTTTTTCCGTGCAACTGACCTTGACCGAATTTCGCAAGGGCCAACAGAACAACCGCTCGGGCCTCTTGATTTACGCCAAGCCTTCCCAAAGCGGCCAATACAACAACCTGGTGCGTTTCATGGCCCCCGCGCGAGACGCCAACAAGCTCATGCTGCGCAGTGGCAACGACCTGTGGTTTTACGACCCCGCCACCAAAGCCAGCGTGCGCATCTCCGCCCAGCAGCGCCTGCTCGGCCAGGCCAGCAACGGCGACGTGATGAGCACCAATTTGGCTCGAGACTACAACGCGCAGTGGGTGGGTGAAGCGGTGGTGAAAGACGGCGAAGGCCGCGATTGTTCCTGCGTACACCTGCGCCTCAAAAGCACTGGCACCCACGTGCCCTATCCGAACGTGGAGTACTGGATCAATCCCCGCAACCAGCGGCCGGTGATGGCACGGTTCTTCACCAGCGAAGGGCGGCTGCTCAAAACGGCTTACTTCCGCAAGTTTCAAGAGGTGCTCGGTTTGCAACGCCCTACCGAGACAGTGATCATCGATGGCCTAGACCCCGACTGGGTCACCTTGATGCAAAGCACACAGGTCACCCCCCGCGAGGTGCCCGACAGTTGGCTGCAGCGCGACCACCTGGCGCGTTTCACGGGCGAATGAACATGCTGCTACGAACCCTGCTGTGCAGCTTGGCCGTGTGCTGTGCGCTGGCACCTAACGCTCACGCCCAGGCCATCGACCCCTTGGCCTTGACGCCCAGCGACGACACGCCCGATCCCACGCCCGCCAGCAGCAGCGGCCTGCGCCTGGAGGTGCAGGCGCAAACGGCGAATCTGCGCTTCATACCAGCGGGACTGGCTCGTCAGCAACAGCGCGGTGTGTTGGACTTTCGGCGAGAGTGGACTGTGGCCCCCCACTTGAAACTGGGCCTCTCTAACCGCCTGGAGCAGGTGCATGCGGACACCGGCTCCCTCACCCGCCATGCCCTGCGCGAAGCCTACGCCAGTTGGCGCTGGGGCGAAGGGGCCTACCTGGACGCGGGCCGTGTGCAATGGCGCAATGGCGTGGCCAGCGGCTTCAACCCGAGCGATTTTTTGAAGCGCGGTGCGGTGCTCGACCTGGGCACCCAAAACCCGCAAGCCCTGCGCGAAAACCGTCTCGGCACCGTCATGCTGCGCCAGCAATGGCTGGGCCACTTTGGCTCCCTGCAGCTGGCCTACATCCCCAAGCTGTCGTCCAGGCCACCCGCCGCACCGGACGCCAACCCACGTGCTCCCGCCTGGGAGCGCACCAACGCCGAAGACGCCGCACTGCTGCGTTTTGCGCCCAAGACGGGTGATACATGGACAGCCGAAAGTTTGCTCTATGCCCGCGCTGGTGAACCCCTGCGCAGCGCACTCAACCTGACGGGCGCGCTCGGCGATGCGTGGATCGTTCACGCTGAATGGGCCGGTGGGCGCTCAAGTCGCGGTGCAGCCCGCAGCAGCACCAGCACAACGTCATCGCGCCACGATCAAGAACTGGCCATAGGCGCAAGCTGGACCACCCCTTGGGGCTGGATCGCTACCGTGGAGCGCCACCAAAGCAGCACCGTGGGCAGCAGCGATGCCTGGTTCACCCGCCTCGCTTGGGACAACGCCTTCGGTTTGCGCCACATCAACCTCGCCGCCTTCGCCCGCATCAATTCCAACAACCACAGCCACCTGTGGCAACTGGACGCCCGCTGGCACCTCAGCGACCACCACAGCCTGGCACTGATCTGGGGCCAGTACAGCGGCAGGCCCGGCAGTGAATACGGGCGCGTGCCGACGCGGGCTTATGGGCAGGCGACTTGGGTGGTGTACTTCTGAACCGTTGTGTTCTCATTCAAAAAATGAGGGAAACGCTGAACAAGTCCACGCATATTGAAGCAAAGGCGTTATAGAGCGATGAACACACAAAGCACCTTGGCGATGGCTGGATTCGACGCGCACAGCAAAGTCACCCGCAAAGCAGCCTTCCTTGCTCGCATGGATCA
>JBJTHI010000120.1:0-7412 GCA_046094425.1 Burkholderiales bacterium
CGCAGACGTGCTCGACGACGACGCGCGCCGTCGCCTGCAAACCAACCCGCTGCGCATCCTGGACAGCAAGAACCCCGCCATGCAGGCGGTGGTGCAAGCCGCCCCCACCCTCATGTCATTTTTGGGCGAAGCCTCACTGGCTCACTTCAATGCCGTGCGTGCCGTGCTCGACGCTGCCGGGCTGCCCTACCGCATCAACCCGCGTTTGGTACGCGGCATGGACTACTACAACCTCACCGTCTTCGAGTGGGTGACTGATGCTCTTGGCACCCCGCTGGCTGTGGGTGGCGGTGGCCGCTACGACACGTTGATTGAACAACTGGGCGGCAAACCCGCGCCTGCCGTGGGCTGGGGCTTGGGCATAGAGCGCTTGTTGTTGCTGCTGGAAGCGATGGGCGTGAATCCTGCGGCCCCTGTTTCTGACGTGTATGCCGTGGTGCCTACGGCAGAAGCCCTGCCGCAAGCCATGGCCGTGTTGGAGCAGCTACGCAGTTCAGGTTTAACTGCCACCCTGAACCCCGCTGGCAAAGAAGGCCCAGCCAGCATGAAATCGCAGTTCAAGCGGGCCGATGCCAGCGGCGCGCGTTACGCCTTGGTATTCGGCCCCGACGAGCTAGCGCGTGGTGAAGTCACCGTCAAAAACCTGCGCGATGCCAGCGCGGGCCAGCGTTGCATGCCACTGGCCGATGCCGCCACCTGGGGGCCCTTGCTGCGCGACGCATAATCTCAGCTCTTTTGCCGCTGTGGCATATCGTGCCCAGCATTTTTCTTTGCCTACCCCGTTTGAATCATGGCCACCCATCTCGACCTCGAAGAACAAGAACAACTCGACCAACTCAAGGCGTTTTGGAAGCGCTGGGGCAACCTGATCACGCTGATTTTGATCGCCGTGCTGGGCACCTTGGCCGCTTGGAACGGCTGGCAGTGGTACCAGCGCGATCAGGCTGTGAAAGCCAGCGGCATGTTCGACGAGTTGGAATTGGCCGCTACCAGCAACGATGCCGAACGTGCCGGCCTCGTGTTCAACGACCTCAAGTCACGCTACCCCCGCACCGCCTATGCCCAACAAGCCGGTTTGCTCGCCGCCAAGGTGCAGTTTGAAAAAGGCCAGTTGGAGGCCGCTATCACCACCTTGAGCTGGCTGGGCGAGAACGCCTTTGAACCCGAGTACCGCGTGCTGGCCCGCTTGCGTTTGGCGGGCATCTTGCTCGAGCAAAAGAAGTTGGACGAAGCCCTCAAACAACTGGACGAAGCCGAGAAGGGCGCGTCCCCCGAATTTTTGGCCTTGGTGTCAGACCGCCGGGGTGATGTGTTGCTGGCTCAGAGCAAACCCGAGCAAGCGGTAACTGCCTACCGCAAAGCCTGGGACTTGATGGACACCAAGGTGGAGTACCGCCGTTTGATCGACGCCAAACTCACCGCCCTGGCTGCTGCGCCGCAAGCGCCTAAAACGCCAACAACCGATTCAGGGGCCAAACCATGATGGTTGGTGTTGACGCGAGGCGCTTTTCAATGCGGCAGATCGCGGCGCTTGCTTGTTTGCTTGTCGCCGCCATGCTCACCGCCTGCGGCGGCCCGGCCAAACCCAAACCTGGCCCACTAGAAGGTATTGAAGCGCGCGGCCCGGCCAGTTCCACCCGTCTCGCTTGGAGTCAACGTTTGGAGGCCGTGCGCTTTCCTTTGGAGTTGGCCGTCAACGGTAGTGCTTTCACGGTGGCGGGCGATGATGGAAGCCTGGTGTCTTTCGATGGCGCATCGGGCAGAGAACTTTGGCGAGGCGGCGTTGCGGCCAAACTCAGTGGTGGCGTGGGTTCAGACGGGCGCTGGTCGGCGGTAGCCACACGCGAAGGCCAGATCGTGGCCTTGGAAGCGGGCCGAGTAGTGTGGAGCCATCCCTTGGGCCTGCGTGTGGCCACCCGACCCTTGGTGGCCGGAGAACGTGTTTTTGTCCTGGCCACCGACCGCAGCGTGCATGCCTTCGACGCTGCCACGGGCGTGAAGTTGTGGAGCGTGCGCCGTCCCGGCGATGCCCTCACCTTGAACCAGGCCGGTGTGCTGCTGGCAGTAGGCAATACCTTGCTCGTCGGCCAGGGCAACCGCTTGGTCGGGTTCGATCCTTTGAATGGCAATATTTCTTGGGAGCTGCCCTTGGCCACGCCGCGCGGCACCAATGAAATCGAACGTTTGTCTGATCTGGTAGGGCCTGCCGCACGTGTCGGCGATGTGGTCTGTGCTCGCGCATTTCAAGCCACAGTCTCTTGCGTGAACGCCGCACGAGGTAGTTTGCTGTGGACGCGCAATGTGGGCGGCACCCAGGGCGTGGCCATGGACGCTCAAACCGTGGTTGCCGCCGATGCCAGCAGCCGTGTCACGGCATGGCGCGCCGCGACTGGGGAAGTGGCCTGGAGCACCGAAGCCTTGCTGCACCGCGACGTGTCCACACCGGTGTTGTTGCCCACGGCGGTGGCGTTTGGTGACGCAGAGGGCACGGTGCATTTGCTCTCCCGCGAGAGTGGAAAAACGGTGGCCCGTTTGCCCACTGACGGCAGCCCAGTTCAAGCGTTGGCCCTGGCGGTGAACGCCACCTTGGTGGCGGTAACGCGCAACGGCAGCGTGTTTGTTTTCCGGCCTTGAGCTTGTTGTGAACGTACAGAAAGTGGGCGGCCCTGAAGTCTGTTTCAACGCCCAAAACGTCGGGCTAGATGCCTGCCAAAAAACAAAAAACCGCAGGAATATCGTTTGGCAGCTCCAATGCTTGCTTTCGCCACTGTGCCACAGTGCGCGTTATAGAAAACCCCTGCGGCAAAGTTAGACCACAGCTCACCGCCAGGCGCGTGCTGGGCTGAAGCTGAGACAGCAGCGCGGCCCACAGCGCAGCGTTGCGGTAGGGTGTTTCGATCAGCAACTGGGTTTGCTGCTGTCGCTTGGAGATGGTTTCCAACTCGCGCAATTTGGCGCTGCGCTGGCCATCGTTGACCGGCAGATAACCCACAAACGCAAAACATTGGCCTTGCAACCCACTGGCCGCCAGCGCCAGCAACAAGGAACTCGGCCCGCACAACACCTCGACCCGCACGCCGGCTGCATGGGCCGCCTGCACCAAAGCCGCTCCCGGATCGGCCACGGCGGGCAAACCGGCTTCAGAGATCAACCCCACGTCGTGCCCGGCCAGTGCGGGGGACAGCAGCGGCGTGAGGTCTTGCGGCAGGGCCTGGTGCCCGCCCTTGGGTGGGCGTGGCAGTTCGATGATGGAGATGTTTTGCAGCGTTTGGGTCAGCGGCACCACCTCGTCTACCCGCTTGAGAAAAGCACGTGTCGTTTTCGCATTTTCAGCCACCCAGTGGGTCAGCGCCGCTGCTTGTTCGATCACCCCGTGGGGCAGGGTGTATTGAATGTTGGGCGCGGCTGATGGATCGCAACCGAAATCCAAAGTATTGGGCATGAGCAGCAGCTTGCCCTGCGGGGTGGAGTTGGATTCGTTCATGGCTTCATACATTCAAGGGTTCAATTCCTGCTTGTCTGAGCAGAGCGCAGGTTTGAATCAACGGCAAGCCGATGAGTGCAGTGGGGTCGTCGCAGCGGATGTATTCCAACAGCGAAATCCCCAAACCCTCACATTTCGCGCTGCCCGCGCAGTCATAGGGCCGCTCTTGGCGCAGGTAGTTTTCAATCTGGGCATCGCTCAAAGGGCGAAACTTCACTTCCACCGTGACAACCTCCACGGCTTCGGTTGGTTGAACCAGGCAAACCACGGCTATAGCCGTATGGAAGATCACTGGCTTGCCGCGCATGGCACGCAATTGGGTCACGGCGTTTTCATGGTTGCCAGGTTTGCCCAAAGCCGCACCATCCAAATCGGCCACTTGATCAGAGCCAATCACTACCGCTTGCGGATTCGACTGGGCCACAGTGCTGGCTTTGAGCAAGGCCAAGCGGCGTGCCGTTTGGGCTGGTAGCTCGCCGGGAAAAGCGGTTTCATCGACTTGTGGCGCTTGAACAGCAAACGGCAAGCGCAAGCGCTCGAGCAGTTCTCGTCGGTACGCCGAGGTGGACGCGAGAATGAGTGGTGGCATGAACGAAGACAAACAGTTGCGGTGTGACACATTGTCTAGGAGGTGGTTGGGCTGTGGGATGTGCCCGCGTTGAAGCTGAAGGGGCAGGGTGAATTCCGGCGCCGGGGCCGTTGCCACCCGTTGCGGGAACCTGCCCCACACCTCGTTGGCATCTACCGTGGCTGCGGAACTCTCTCCGGCGCGGGCACATCCCAGAGCCCGACAGCCTCCTGGGAACGTACACTTTGCCCATGCGAATTCGACACTTTGACCCCTTGCACTTGGACGTGGAAGCGTTCGCGCGTTCTGGTGCGCCCTTGCAGGGAAACTGGCCTTTGATCCAGTTGGAACGCTTGTGCGCCAGCTCAGCCCCCGAGCAACCGGTGCAGCCCGACGATGTGTTGGTTTGGCAAATTCAAGGTGAACTTCGCAGTGTCAGAGGGAAGGAGCACGAAACTTGGCTGCACCTTCACGCTCAGGCCGAGGTGTCGATGACCTGCCAGCGCTGCCTCAAACCGGTTCGTTTTCCTTTGAACGTGACTCAGAGTATTCGTTTTGTGGCGGGCGAAGAGGCGGCCGAGGCCTTGGATTTTGAGTGTGAGGACGACGTGCTGGCGCTGAGTCGCTCGCTCAATACCCAGGTTTTGCTCGAAGACGAGTTATTGCTCGCTTTGCCCCTGGTGCCCCGCCACGAACGCTGCCCGCAGCCTCTGGTCGTCACCGAGCCCGAGCCCATCGAGGAGGGCCGCCCCAATCCGTTTTCGGTGCTGGCGGGGTGGAAGGCTGACCCGCCTGCCTGATGGGTTAGGTTCAGTGGTCAAATTCAACCGCCACATGCTAGAATCCTTGGCTTTGCGGTTCACTGACCGGGCCTGCGGGTTGCCTTGATTGCAAGGCTTACTCATCCCCTCCCTGGCTTCAAAGACCGTCTTTACTAGCCTTTGTTTGGCCTAAACAAGGCTGTTCAGGAGAATTCCATGGCTGTTCAACAGAACAAGAAGTCGCCTTCCAAGCGCGGCATGCACCGCTCGCACAATGCGCTGAACGTACCTGGTACGGCAGTCGAGCCGACCACGGGTGAAGCGCATTTGCGTCACCATATCAGCCCCACCGGTTTTTACCGTGGGCGCAAGGTTTTGAAGTCCAAAGTCGACGCTTGATCGCCTAACACGCGAGTTTCCCTGGATGGCCGGCCCGGTGTTGACCGAGAGCGGTATGCTGCCTTGCTGAGTCGATAAAACCATGAGCAGTGCTTTCCAAGACTTGCAAGGCCCAGTTCGACTCGCCGTGGATTGCATGGGCGGTGACCACGGGCCTTCGGTGACCTTGCCAGCCTGCAAGGCCTTTTTGGCGCGGCACCCGCTAGCGGAGTTGATACTCGTTGGTCGGCCGCAGGCTTTGGTCGCTGCCGCCCAGTGGCCGCGTTGCAGGGTTCAAGCCGCCACGGAAGTGGTTGAGATGGACGACGCGGTGGAGCTGGCGCTGCGGCGCAAAAAAGACTCCTCCATGCGCGTGGCGATTTCGCTGGTCAAAGCGAACGAACACGGTGCGTCTAATGCCCACGCCTGCGTTTCGGCGGGCAACACCGGCGCGTTGATGGCTTTGTCGCGTTATTTGCTCAAGACGGTAGAGGGCATAGACCGCCCGGCCATCGCCTCCGTCATGCCCAATGAAAAAGACGGTTACACCACCATTTTGGATTTGGGTGCGAATGTGGATTGCAGTGCAGAACACCTGCTGCAGTTCGCGGTGATGGGCAGCGCTTTGGTGTCTGCAGTGCAGGGCAAAGAAAGTCCCACGGTGGGTTTGCTCAACATTGGTGAAGAAGCTATCAAGGGCAGCGACACCATCAAACAAGCGGGCGAGCTCTTGCGCCAGGCCAGCAGCCAAGGCGTGCTCAATTTCCATGGCAATGTGGAAGGCAACGATATTTTCAAAGGCACCACCGACATCGTGGTGTGCGACGGTTTTGTGGGCAATGTGGCGCTGAAAACCGCAGAAGGTTTGGCCTTGATGCTTACCCGCTTCATCAAACAAGAATTCACCCGCAACGTGTTCACCAAGCTGGCCGCCGTGGTGGCGCTACCGGTGCTCAAACACTTTAAGGCCAGGGTGGACCACAGACGCTACAACGGTGCCGCTTTGCTGGGTCTGCGTGGTTTGGTGTTCAAGAGCCACGGCTCGGCGGACGCGTTCGCGTTTGAACAAGCCCTGGCTCGTGCCCACGATGCGGCCAAACACCGGTTGCTGGACCGGGTGCACGACCAAATCGCTCGGGCTTTGCTGCTTCATGTGGCACCACCTGCTGACAGGTTGGCTAGTCCTCAAGAGCCCGATCTCGCAGCGTGATTTAGGATGCCGACATCATGAGTCCACGTTACGCGCGCATCATCGGAACTGGCAGCTATTTGCCCGAGCAGCGTTTGAGCAATGCCGACTTGGCGGCTCAATTGGCTCAAGCAGGCCTGGAAACTTCTGACGAGTGGATCGTCGAGCGCACCGGCATTCGTTTTCGCCACTTCGCGGCGCGAGATCAAGTGTGCAGCGACTTGGCGCTGGCGGCCTCGCAACAAGCAATCGCCGCAGCGGGCTGTGCGGCGTCTGAAATCGACCTCATCATCGTCGCCACCTCAACACCCGACATGGTCTTTCCTTCGACTGCGTGTTTCCTTCAGCAGAAGCTGGGTGTTCACGGGGCGGCGGCCTTTGATGTGCAGGCGGTGTGCTCCGGCTTTGTTTACGCCCTGACCGTGGCCGACTCGATGATACGCACCGGCGTGGCCAACAAGGCCTTGGTTGTGGGTGCAGAAGTGTTCTCCAGAATTTTGAACTTCCAAGACCGCACCACCTGCGTCTTGTTTGGTGATGGCGCGGGTGCGGTGGTGCTGGCTGCGAGTAACGAGCCTGGCATCTTGGCGTGCGAGTTGCATGCCGACGGCAAACACAGCGGTGTTCTTTGCACCCCAGGTACGGTGGATGGCGGGCAAATTCGTGGCGAGCCCTTGCTCTACATGGAAGGGCAAGCTGTCTTCAAGCTCGCCGTGAGCGTGCTGGAAGAAGTGGCGCGTTCTGTGCTCGTCAAAGCCAATCGCCAGGCGCAGGACATTGACTGGCTGATTCCGCACCAAGCCAACATCCGCATCATGCAAAGCACGGCCAAGAAATTGCACTTGCCGATGGATAAAGTGGTGGTCACCGTGGATCAACACGGCAACACCTCGGCCGCGTCCATTCCCTTGGCTTTGGACAGCGCCGTGCGTGCGGGTCACGTGAAACCCGGTGACACCGTCATGCTGGAAGGCGTGGGCGGTGGCTTCACCTGGGGCGCAGTGCTGCTTGATTTTTAAGTGCGTTTTAAGC